>JAHHUC010000020.1 GCA_020024215.1 Oscillospiraceae bacterium
CTTTTTAGGGAAACTTACTCGCTTTTTTCGTGGCCTATTTTGCAACAGGCCCTTTGCCTATAATAAATATCTTCTAAAATTTTATAAACAGCAATTATAGGCAGTTATAGGCAATAAATTAAGCCTTTTTCTTTCTGACACAGACATTTTATAAAATGAGCCTCAGAGAATCAGAATCCGCTTTTTTTAAGCTATGCAGACAGATGGCTGCATAGCTATGATAATTATATCAAGGCAAGTGGACTATCTTGTAAAGATATAGATAATATGTGCTTAATTTTTGCCTGTCACTCAGCTTGAAATAAAAAACTCCTGCGTGAGGTTTTTGTGACATTTGCCTGATACTCTATTCTACAAATAAAAGGATGTGGATGCATGAAAATTTTAGTGGTTGAGGATGACCGTATTTTTAATACAACGCTTTGCTATAATCTCTCTGCTGACGGATATGAGGTAAGCTCTGCTTTAAATAAAAGAATTGCAGAGCAGCTTTGCAGAAAACAGGAGTATGATTTAATTGTTCTTGATGTCAACCTGCCGGATGGAAGCGGCTTTGATTTTTGCCGTGATGTGAAGAAGCAATACCCAAAGACGGCAGTAATTTTCCTTACGGCAAACGATATGGAAAGCGATATGCTAAAGGGATATGAGCTTGGCGCGGATGATTATGTTGCAAAGCCATTTTCTATGAGCGTATTTAAGAAAAAAGCAGCAGCGATGCTTCATAGGATAAAAAAGCAGTCTGAAAAAGATGTGTATGATGACGGAAATCTGTGTGTCAATTTTTCAAATATGGTGTCCACACTAAACAAAAAGCCAATTTCCTTCACACCCTTGGAATATCGGCTTTTAAAGGAGCTTGTAAAAAATCCGCAGATTGTCTTGACACGGCAGGTGCTGTTGGAAAGGCTGTGGGATATTGACGGCAATTTTGTGGATGAGCATGCTTTGACCTCGGCAATAAGCAGAATAAGGGGAAAAATAGAATTGACAGACAAATCTTATATCAAAACTGTTTATGGCATGGGCTATATGTGGATTGGGGGAGAGGGAGAATGAATACAGAAAAGCTCTCTGTCAACAGGGTGTGCATTGTTTTCGGTGTCCTTTTGCTGCTGCTGTCAGCTTCCATGTCGCTTATCCTTTATTTTCTTACAGAAAATACACTTGTACTATGCTTCACACTGCTCTATGCTGCCGGTGTTTTTGGCTGTATGATGCTTTTTCTCATTATTATACGTCGCAAGCTCACCTTATTTTCAGATTCACTGTGCAGGATGCTTGACGACATGATGTCATCGCCTCAAAAAGCGCCGCAATACACACAAGGGGAGAATCTGTTCTATAAAATCCAGCACAGGATCTCACGTCTTTATGAAGTGCTGAAGGAAGGTCAAAGCAGCATTGCAAAGGAACAAGAAGCTTTGCAGCAATTGGTTTCGGATATATCCCATCAGGTTAAAACTCCCATGGCAAACCTGAAAATGATAGATGCAACCTTGCTTGAACAAACCATGCCGCCCAAAAAACAAAGGGAATTTCTTCTGGCTATAAAGGATCAGCTGGATAAGCTGGATTTTCTTATGCAGTCCATGCTCAAAACCTCTCGTCTGGAAACAGGGGTAATAGCTCTGAAGATGAGTGAACAGCCTGTTTATGACACTCTGGCTGCTTCTCTGGGGGGTATTCTGCTGAAGGCAGAAAAGAAAAATATTGAGGTTTCGGTGGATTGTCCCCAAGCTATATCAGCAATCCATGATCGGAAATGGACGGAGGAAGCTCTGTTCAACATTTTGGATAATGCGGTAAAATATACCCCAAAGGACGGAAAAATCCATGTAGCTGTATCAGCTTTGGAAATGTATGTAAAAATTGATATTTCCGACACAGGCATAGGTATTTTTGAAGAGCAGCAGGGGGCAATTTTCAAAAGGTTCTATCGTGGGGAGACTGTGCATGATATACCGGGCGTAGGGATAGGCTTATATCTGGCACGCAATATAATCACACGGCAGTCGGGATTTATCAAAGTTGCCTCTGAGGTTGGTGTGGGCTCATCCTTTTCGGTGTTTCTGCCCCGTTTTTAAATGTGATAGTTTTTTGATATTCCAATGGCTTCCGATATAAATTTTAAGGGCGGCGGTGACAATTCTGTGAGGATTTATTGTTACAATAAGCTCATCAGCAGAAAGGGATGGTGTTGCTATGAACATTTTGGAAACCGTTGATTTGAAAAAATACTATGGGACAGAGCCGAATATAACAAAAGCTTTGGATGGAGTTTCACTCACCATAGCAGCAGGGGAATTTGTGGCTGTTGTGGGTACATCCGGAAGCGGCAAATCAACGCTGCTTAACATGATTGGAGGCTTGGATGTGCCAACCTTTGGAAAAGTCATTGTAGCCGGCAGGGATTTATCCGAAATGAATGATGAACAGCTGTCTGTTTTTCGCAGGCGCAAAATAGGGTTTGTGTTCCAAAATTATAATCTTATACCGGTATTGAATGTCTATGAAAATATTGTCTTGCCGGTGGAATTGGATGGGGACAGCGTTGACAAAAAATTTATGCAGGATGTTGTAAGTACGCTGCATTTGGAAGATAAGCTTAATAATATGCCGAGCAATCTTTCCGGCGGACAGCAGCAGCGTGTGGCAATTGCCCGTGCACTGGTTTCTAAACCTGCCATTGTATTGGCGGACGAACCAACAGGAAATCTGGACAGCCGAACAAGCAGCGATGTGCTTGGCTTATTAAGAGCGACCAGCCAAAAATTTCACCAAACGCTTGTGATGATTACACACAACACCGAGCTTGCCCAGCTTGCCTCCAGAATTATCCGCATAGAGGACGGAAAAATTGCACATCGGCAGGGGGGCGGGCATTGATGAACGACATTTTATTTGGCAACAATAACAAGGCTGCCATCAAACGCCTTGCAAAAAGAAGCTATTGTGCCAACAAGCAAAGGAATTTTTTCGCTGCCGCTGCGCTGTTTTTAACCTCATTTATGCTGACATCTGTGTTCAGCTTGGGATTTAGCTATTCAGAAACATTTCAGCTGCAGCAAATTAGGTCAATGGGAACATCTGCCGATGCGGCGATCACCAATGTTTCAAAGGACCAATATGAAGAATTATGCCGATCGTCTCTGGTATCCTCGGTGGGCTTAAACAGGAGACTTGGCAGTGTTGATACATCAAAAATGGGAGATGCCCTGCTTGGCATCAGCTGTCTGGATGAAACAGAATGGAAGGAGCATCGCATGCCTGCCATTTCGGATTTGCAGGGAAATTATCCACAGGCAGAAAATGAGGTCATGCTTCCTGTATGGGCATTGAGCGCTATGGGCATTTCCTCTTTTCAATTAGGCATGAATATTCCGATTTCTTACCGGGTGGGAACGGATGAGGAATATATAACCGGGGATTTTATTCTTTCAGGCTGCTACAAGGATTATTCAGCTTCCCGTGTGGGCAATCGCGGCTCCGTTTATGTCTCGGAAATTTTTGCCGCGCAAAAAGGCATTTCATCTGATGCTGAATACACCGCAATGATTTCTTTTTCTGATGGCAGCAATATAGAGCTTTCTTGTGAAAGGTTAAAGGATGAAATCATATTTACAGATGAACAGTCCTTTGAAATTGTGCCCTTTGCCGAAAGCAATTCACTTCCCGTTGTCCTTGCGCTGGCTGCTGTTATTGTTTTTGTAATTATCAGCGGCTATCTGCTTATATACAATATTCTTTATATCTCAGTTTCCAAGGACACACAGTTTTACGGACAGCTTAAAACAATAGGCGCAACAAAAGGGCAAATAAGGAAAATAGTGCGCTTTCAAATATTTAAAACCTCCGTTGTCAGTATTTTGAGCGGTCTCATTGCAGGCGGAGCTGTTTCACTGTGCGTTGTTCCGTTTGCTATGGATGTGATGTATTCTGACAGCACAGAGCTGGGTGAAAGGGTTTCTTTTTCCCCTTTTATATTTATAGGTGCTGCGGCTTTTGCATTTTTTACTGCGGCAATAGGCAGCATGAAGCCGGCAAAAATAGCTTCACACATTTCTTCTGTTGAGGCATCACGCTATACAAATGTCAATGTCAAAAATTGCAAAGAGCATAAAAGCCATAGGATAAAGCTGTCGAGGATGGCCAAAAATAACATTTTCAGAAGTCCCAAAAGCGCCATTCTCACCTTTGCATCGCTTTTTTTAGGTCTGCTGCTGTTTTTGCTTTCAGCAGGTCTGCTGTCAAGCCTCAGCCCCGAAAATTTTGCAAAGCAATGGGGCGAAAGCGATTTTGCATTGACCTATAATATTTCTGAAAAAGAAGCTCTGCTGTCTGATGAAATGCTGCAAAGGATAAAGGAAATGGACAAAATTAAAAATGTGCGTGTCACCTACGCATCCTCCTTGATGACTGCAATGGATGTTGTTTACGATCAAAATGTATTCGGCAGATATATTGCTTCTTTAAACGGAGTGTCAGGGCTTGATTTTTCAAATGAAGAGACACTAAAGGGATATACGGATAATTTTTGGAGCGGAGTTTACGGAATAGATTCAGGCTATGTAAGGGAGCTTAATGAGGTCTATGGGAATACTGTTGATTTAAAAGCCTTTGAAAACGGAGAATTGGTCATTTTGTCCGCCATGACAGATGAGGCAGGAAATCCATTGATTGAGCCTGAAAAAACAATTACAGTTGTTGGTGAATATGGAGAGCATACCTTCACTGTGGCAAATGGCTTTTTGGATGCCGGTTTTCAAAGCGAACGGGGAAAGGTGAGAGGAACTGCTCCTGATTTGTTTATAAGCCAAAATGCTTTAAAAATGTTGTCGACAGAGACAAAAATATTTCGCATAGCCTTTGATTCTGCTGACAGCAGCTGCGATGAAGAAATCATGGCAAATTTAAAATCCATCACCGCCTCATCAGACGGCATTGACATTCATTCACGTTATGAAAAAAAGCAGGAAATAGAAAGATATCTGCTGACCTTTAGAATTTTGGCAATGGGGCTGTCATCTGTATTTTTGCTAATCGGAATAATGAATTTCATCAACACAACAGCAGTAGGTGTAAATAACCGAAGGCATGAATTTGCCGCACTTGAAAGTATCGGAATGACAAAAAAGCAAATTGCAGAGATGCTTTTTTGGGAAGGCTTTTATTATTGGGCTGTTTCCTTTCTTCTGCTTGGAACGGTTGGAACCGGGATATACATTTCGGTGTACTCAGCCCTTAGGAAAATGGCTCCCTATGCTGCCTTAAGCTATCCTTTTATGCCTGTCTTTGCCGTTGCAGCCGTTGTTTTATTGGTCTGCTTTGCAGCCTCTTATATAAGCTTTAAACAGGAAATCAAGCAGAGCATAGCAAAAAGATTAAGGCAAAGCTAAGCTTATACGGATATGGCTTTTAAGAATGTAAGCATATAAAAGCTCTTAAAAAAACTTGAACAGCTTTTTTTAGAGGCAATTTTTAAATTTTGGCGGCGCAGTGCCTATATCCTGCGGTCATTTTTTAATATGGATTGAGAAAACCTCCCTGATACAGTATAATGAGATGTCAGGGAGGTATATCTATGAAGGAAAAAATACTGATTATTGAAGATGATTTTACAATACAAACCCAATTGAAAAATCTGCTTATGGGAAACAGCTATGATGTTGAAGCAGTGACAGATTTTGCAAACACAGTCCGACAAATCAAGGACTTTGACCCGCATTTGATTCTTTTGGATATAAAGCTTCCTGGGAACAGCGGCTTTCAGCTATGCTCTCAAATCCGCAGCTTTTCAGATATTCCGATTGTATTTGTAACAAGCAGCAATCAAGATATGGATGAGCTTAGCAGCATAATGCTGGGTGCAGATGCGTTTATCACAAAGCCCTATAATCCTGCTATTCTTCTTGCTAAAATTGCGGCGCTGCTGAAAAAATCCTGCCGTTATTTGCAGACAGAAAGCTTTGTGTGGAAGGATGCTGCTTTGCATTTGGAAAGCAGCATGATAGAATACAAGGGGCAGAAAGCGGAATTGACAAAGAATGAATTGAAAATCCTTTACTACCTTTTCAAAAATGCCGGAAAAATCTGTTCCAGAAATGACATTGTGGATTTTCTTTGGGACAATCAGCTTTATGTTGATGATAACGCCCTTAGCGTCAATATTGCCAGAATTCGCGACAAGCTGTCAGCAATAGGACTTGCAGATTTCATTAAGACAAAGCACAGGCAGGGATATATGTTATGAATGGAAAACAATATCTTAAAAATCAGCTCCCTGTCATTTTAATCAATCTGCTGGGCATGCTTGCACTTGCCCTGTTCCTGATTGCAGGCAGCAATTCTATCGGGACAGTTTTGTTTATTCTCTCAGTCTGGTGTATAGTCCTTGTTTTATCTTTGCTGTCTTTTTATTTATCAAGAAAAAGGTATCTTGATAAGCTGCTTTGTATGGCAGAGCAATTGGAGGAACGATATTTGCTGCCTGAAATAATGCAGGTTCCCAAAAAGGCGGATGACCAAATTTTTTACAAGATTATGAAAATGGCTGAAAAATCCATGCTGGAACAGATTGGAAGTGTGCAGAGTGAACGCAGGGAATATAAGGAATATATTGAACAGTGGATACACGAGGCAAAAACACCAATTACAGCCATGAAGCTGCTGTGTGAGAATAACCGTTCTTCCTTTTCCAGAGAGATATTGGCAGAATTGGAAAATATAAATCAATATACAGAACAGGCGCTTTACTATGCCAGAAGCGAACACGCCGAAAAAGACTATTGTGTCCGTGAAGTAAATTTGTGCGATGTTGTACACGGTGCAATAGCAGATAACAAGTATCTTTTGCGTCAAAGCAATATGACGATAAGGACAGATGGTATAGAAACAAAGGTTTACACCGATGAAAAATGGGTGCGGTTCATCTTAAATCAGATTATAGGCAATGCAATCAAATACCATGCAGAGCAGCCTGTTTTGCGCTTTACGGTGACAAAAACAAATGACAAAGTTGTGTTATCTGTAAGTGACAATGGGATAGGTATTCCTAAAAGTGATTTGCCGCGTATTTTTGAAAAGGGCTTCACCGGTCAGAATGGGCGAAAGGGGAAAAATTCTACCGGAATAGGCTTATATCTTTGCAGGCGGCTGTGTGATAAACTGGGAATAGGGCTTACGGCCTGTTGTGAAAACAAAGCAACAACAATTTCACTTATCTTTCAAATGAATGATTTTATTATCGGAGTGCAAGGCTGTTAGGCTCTGCACTTCTTACATTTTTGTAAGAACTGTGTAAGAAAACCTGATACAAAAAATGCCGTATTTCATTTACAATAGGGCTATGGAACGGTTAAGGAGGTTTATTTTATGAATACCATTTTGAAGCTGGAGCATATCCAAAAATATTACGGCAACGAAGGAAATATTACCAAAGCAATACAAGATATCAGCTTTTCTGTAAAGGCAGGGGAATTTCTCGGAATTATGGGTGCATCCGGCTCCGGAAAGACAACGCTGCTCAACTGCATTTCTACAATTGATACAGTAAGCTCCGGACATATCTATCTGGATGGAACTGATGTGACAGAAATCAATGAAAAGCAGATTGCCCGTTTTCGCCGGGAAAATCTCGGATTTATTTTTCAGGATTTTAACCTGCTGGACACGCTGACCATTTCGGAAAACATAGCTCTTGCGCTGACCATCAACAATGCTCCTTTCAGCGAGATAGATGAAAGGGTGCAGGAAATGGCAAAAAAGCTTAATATCACAGATATTCTGGATAAGTATCCCTATCAGGTGTCCGGGGGACAGAAACAGCGGTGCGCCTGTGCCAGAGCCATCATCAACAGCCCGAAGCTACTATTGGCAGATGAGCCCACAGGTGCATTGGACAGCCATTCCTCACAAATGCTGCTTGCTACAATCCAAAGCATAAACGAAAATTTAGGAGCCACAATTTTGATGGTGACGCATGATGCTTTTTCGGCAAGCTATGCAAGCCGCATACTTTTTCTGCGCGATGGTGCTGTTTTTACAGAAATTTGCAAAGGAAGCGATTCCCGAAGAGCTTTCTTTGATAAAATTCTCAGTGTCCTCACAATGATGGGAGGGGGACAGAGCCATGTATACTAAACTTATTTTAAAAAATGCAAAGCGCTCTGCAAAGGACTATCTGGTTTATATTGTCACAATGACGATCTGTGTCACCCTGTTTTATGCGTTTTTATCTATTTCCAGCAGCTATTACAAGCCGGATCTGGGCAGCGAGTATGATTTTACTATGTTGAGTGACGGAATGAAAATTGCCATATGCATGATAACATTGCTGTTGTTGTTTTTGATATGGTTTGTCAATCATTATATGCTCAGGAAAAAGCAAAGGGAGTTTGCTGTCCAATCTGTTATGGGAATGGAGCAAAAAACCATCGGCAGAATTTTCTTTGCAGAAACATTGATTATGGGAGTATTCTCCATCCTCACAGGCATTTTCTTAGGCATATTCTGCTCCCAATTTATTACCGCAATGCTCCTTGCATCTTATGGAAGGCCTTATGAAATTTCCTGGACACTGTTTCCGGACACTGTTTTGCTGACAGCGGTATTTTTTGTGGCAAGTTTCTTTGTGGTAGGAATTTTCAACACCCGCACCATTCAGAAAACAAAAATTATTGATATGCTTTCTGCTGAGAAAGAGAACGAACCCGAACTGAAAAATAGCCGCTTCATTTCTGTTGCAGCGGTACTCTTTGAATTATTTACCGTATGGGGCCTGATCACAGGAATACAAAAGGTCTGGTTTTATTATGACACACGCTTTGCGTTTTTGGTGCAGCTTATGTTCTGGGGAAATATTCTTTTTCCGCTTATGACATTGGTTTGGTCTGCATTTTCTGTAATCAAAAAGAAAAAAAGGGATTCTTTTATTGCCGGATTGCTGATATTTTCCCTGCTTAATTGCCTTACAGCAGCCGGCGTTGTTGCGTTGACAAATAAATATTATCTGCCCTTAGGAGGCGGAACGCTCAATCAATATCTTCTTTTTGTATTGGTTGACCTGCTTTTCTTCATTTGCTCCTTAATTTATCTTGCATCCGGCCTGATTGCAAAATGGAAAGAAAAATCGCCAAAGCACCGATACCGCAAGGAAGCGCTTTTCTTCTTCGGACAGCTTACCTCAAAGCTGAATACAACCAGCAAGACCATGACAATCATTTGCTCAACCTTGGTATTGGCAATTTTCATGTTTGTAGCAGCCCCTGTTTTAACGGGTTGGTCCTCCGGTTATTTGAAAATACGCTCTATGTATGATATTCAGGTATATTCAACATACAATGATGTCTACGAGGAAGAAAATCTGCCGCAGGATAGCTATGCAGTCATTACTGATTTTCTGACAGAGCATAAAATAGATACAGACTATGATTGCACCTTTAATTTATATCTGCCAAAGAAGGAGGATTTTCACAACAGGCAGAAATATGATTTTCCGATTGCGGCAATTTCTTTAAGTGATTATAACACCATAAGAAAAATGCTGGGTTATGAACAGATTTCTCTGAGAGATAATGAATTTACAACACAATGGAGAGCAATCGCAACCAAGGAAGAACAAGACAGCTTTTTGAAGGATCATTCCAGAATTATGACAGATGCAGGAGAATTGACTCTTTCTCATCAGCCGTATTATGAGGACACAATCGGAGAAACAGCATACAATTCCTATACAGATGTACTTTATGTATTTCCGGACAGCATTTGCAAAAAGCTGTTGCCGGTAATAAAAAACCGCTATATCACAACAGCAAAAAACATTTCCTATGAAAATGCAAGGGAGCTGGAAAGGCTTTTTACAGAGGAATATCCGGAGCAGACAGAAGAGGGGGTAATGTACGGAATACGATTCAGCACATTACAGACCAACAGTACAATAGCAAGTAATTTTATTTTGCAGGCTGCAATGCTTTATGGTGCTGTTGTATTGATGGTAATATGCCTTACCGTACTTTCCTTACAGCAGCTTTTAGATGCCGGACAATATAAATATCGCTTCTCTGTGCTGCGAAAGCTGGGTGTGGAAGAAGAGCGCATCAGCAAACTGATTTTGCAGCAATTAAGCGTTTGGTTCGGTCTGCCGATTATCACAGCAATCATTGTGGCTGCTGTTGTAATAATTTGCTTTATCCAAATCATATCGGCAGAAATTTCAGCCTATATCGGGTTTGGTGCATTGATGCTGCAAATCGGTGTAACAGTGGGCATTTTGGTAATTTTGTTGATTTGCTACTTCATAAGTACATGGATT
The DNA here is from genome assembly GCA_020024215.1 of Oscillospiraceae bacterium. Lineage (GTDB taxonomy): Bacteria > Bacillota > Clostridia > Oscillospirales > Ruminococcaceae > Yanshouia. The sequence goes on from JAHHUC010000020.1 coordinate 10,313, forward strand.
ATTTTTAGGCGCTCTGTCAATTCATAGCAAGTGCAATTTATAGTAAGCCCGGAAATGGTTGGCAGCAGGTTAATGGGCTGTGCCAATCGTTGAGCCTGCCCATCTTAATTACAAAACTTAATAATACTGCCAACAGCTGCACATCCGGCAGAAAAGCTTCTTTGTATTCCAAAGCAAACAAGCAAAGGAGTAAACGGTTTAGATTATTATCAATAGAAATATCATTCAAACAGCCTTTTTTGTATATTCACGAAATTTCAGCCGGATATTTTTTCATTCCTTTTATTCCTGACATGGCAAAGCCCCCTTATGTATGATAATAAGTACATAAGGGGGCTTTTTGTCACTGTCCGTTTTTGCCGGACCTGTTCAAAGAGCATAACCGCTTTCGCCTGTCTGCAAGAAAAGAAAATGTGCTTAAATTAAGATGAAGCCCCATCTTTAAATCAATATGCAGAATACTTAAATAATGAGTGCTATGGTGTATAAAAGCCCGTTTCGCTGCAAAAATCAAGCGGCTCTTTAATGCTGTTTGTTATGATTGCCTGCCTTGGAATGACAGATTTATGAAGCGGCGGTTTTTCATATTAGTCAATATGCTGCCGACTCATTTTTTTGCGGTTTGTCAAACAGACAGCGATTGTAAGACAAATCACAGGCATAATGACTGCTGTCATGATTACAAGGGAATTGTTCATAGCGGTTATCCGTGTCATGGTTACACTGATTGCATCTGATACGGCGACGCTGCCGCTATTTGGGTTTACAACTGAGGCTGAAATCAGAAAATGTCCGGCAAAAGCAATCTGCAAAGGAATGGTAATGGTGGTGCTCTCTTTGGCAGCAAGGCCGGGAAGCCTGATTACAGTTTCCCCGGCAGCACCAAACTCATCGTCATAGATTCTGCCGTTCTGTATATCTGCAAAGGATAGATAGGCAAGCAGGTTATCCAATCTTGAATCTGTTTTATTTGTTACGGTAAATACTACGTTTGTTTCATAAAGAGGCATGCCTTCAATAGTGTGGGGGGATTTAAGTGTCACCTCGCAATCTAAAAAGGATGCTGCGCTGACTTTTATTGCAGGAAGATGCATAAAAGAAAAAACTAAAGCAGTAAGCACAAGAAGGGCTTTTTTCCATCTTTTCATCCTACTTTTCCCCCTTAAGAGAAATCTGCCTGCTAAAAATCAGCATGGCTGTGGTTGCACACACTGCAAACAGCACCATTGGCAGCAGGTTTTGGATGATGCTTGCAGCAGAGAAGGTTGCTGTCAGCACCTGCTTAAAAAGCTCAAACGCACATACAATGGGGTCTATCCGCAGCACAAGACGCCCTAAGGAGGAGGTCTTGAAAATTGAACTCATAAATGACGGAATTGCAAGCATTGCAAGGCAAAGGGCAGAGATAAGCACCGACACCTTGGAATTTTCCATCATCACTGACAAAATAACTGACACGGCGGTAAACGCCATAAGCAGCAGCATAATAGGGCCAAAGCACAGAGCCAGAGCTTTGATGGAAAGATCAGAGCCTGCGCTGATGGCAAGAATATAGGGCGCTGCTGTCAGCATGAGGATTACTCCGACAATGAGAACGCCCAGATATTTGGAGATAGTGAGCGAAAGCTTTGACACAGGTGTGAGGAGCAGGCTTTCCAGAGTGTTATTTTCACGCTCTGAAACGAAACAGGCTGCACCAAGTGTCATGCATACCAAAAGAATCAGCAATGCCTCCGATTTCAGCGCATATTGCAGTATGTCGGTTTGAGAGTAGGCAGTGACCTCCTTAATTGTGGTGGCGAGGACACAGAGTGTGGAAAAAATAAGCGATACTGCCACAATCATCCAAATCCCCTTGCTGTCATAAAGATTTTCAGACAGCTCTTTTTTCAGCATAGATACATTCATTTCATTGCCTCCCTTCACCATTTTGCTCAATGGCACAAAAGAAAATATCCTCCATGCTCAGCATCTTATGAGACAGCTCTAAAATATCTAATCCTGCAAAGAAAACCGCAGCTGTAATATGATGCTTTACAGCTAGAATCTCCGGCGTATCCGGTTTGTCTGCACATATAATTTCAAGATGATTTCCACAGTTGGTCACACAGCGCACGCCTTTTACAGATTTGATAGCTTCTGCGGCCAGAAGATTATCATTGGTCTGCAAAAGCAAAGTACAGCTGGGCATATACCTTTTTTGCAATTCGGGGATCGTGCCCTGTTCCACCATCAAACCGTCCTTGATGATGCAGACACGGCTGCACAGCACCTCAATGTCCTTGAGCATATGGGAGGTGATAAATACGGTCACTCCTTTTTTCTCATTGAGATTGCGCAAAAGCTCTTGAATCTCCCTCTGTCCCTTTGGATCAAGACCTAATGCAGGCTCATCCAGAAAGATTATCCTCGGGTGATTTATAAGCGCCTTTGCGATGCCCAGCCGCTGCTTCATGCCTCGTGAAAACTGTCCCACCGGAACATCACGCTTTTCATAAAGCCCCACACACTCCAAAAGTGTTTGAATATACTTATCATTTGGTGCGCCATGATGAAACAGTGAATCAAAATAGCGAAGATACTCTGCGGCTGTCATCCAATAGTAATAGCCGTGGGATTCCGGCACCACACCGATAAGCTTCCTAACCTCTTCGCTTTTGGCTGTCACATCCATACCGGCAATGCTGATGCTGCCTGATGAGGGGGTAAGCAGACCGTCGAGCATACGGATAGTGGTGGTTTTGCCGGCTCCGTTTGGGCCGAGAAAGCCGAATATGTCTCCCTCACTCACATGGAGATTGAGGTTTTTGACAGCGTTGAAGCCATTGCGATAGGTTTTGGAAAGGTCCCTTGTTTGTATCATGACTGCACCTCTTTTGTGCCTTTATCAGTAAGCTTCGTACCGCAGTTTGGGCAGAATTTGTCAGATGTTTTGCTCATTCTGCCGCATTTAGGACAAACCTTACCCAAATTTGCGCCGCAGCTTGCACAGAATTTGCCCTCTTTTTGCCATGCGCCGCAGTTTTGGCAATGAACAAGCCCTCTGCGAACAATGAGAAACGCCAGCACAGCCGGCAGGTTGAAGAAAAGACCGAGAGTAGACCAGAGAGCAGGGTTCATGCCCGCTTTGACAGATACCTTGTAAAGCCATGCTGCCACCAGAAGCCAGTAGGCAAGCACACACAAAGAGCAGATGACAACGGATGTGACAGCTGTGATGATTGCTTCAGGGGATGGGTATGTCACAAGTCCTGCACCAAAAATATCAATTTCGCAGTCGTCATCATGCCAATAGCTGCCATGCTCTGCCATGGACATCTGACCTTCACCTTTAAGAGCAGTATTATCCTCCATTTTCTCAAGAGCGTAAAGCTCTGTAAGCTGTGTGCGGAACATGAACACAGTCAGCACACAGCAGGCGATGAACACCGTTGATGCAATGATAATAAGCCTTTTTAACAGCTTGCTGAAATCAGCTGCTTCAATTCTTTCAAGAAATCCCTTCATATCAGGGCACCTCCTTTTTGTTGTACCAAGAGCATAAAGCCAAAAGATAAATTATTGGTGATAAAGAAATAAACTAAAGATAAAATCTTCCAAAGAGGCAGTCTTTTATTGGCAGAATACAAGAGAAATTGCTCTCTTTATAAAAGGGCAGGGAAGAAGCCGATAGTATAAGATTTTTTCACAGCCTGATAGTTTTCATCTTCTTAAAAAAATATGGCACAGAGGCTTAAAAGCACCTGCGCCATATTTTTTATATCCTTCATGCCTTGAACCGATAGCCGGCTCCCCATACTGTCTGAATATATCGTGGGCTGGCAGGATTTTTTTCAATCTTCTCACGGAGACGATTGATATGCACCACCACAGTGGCATTGTCACCCATAGCATCCATGCCCCAAATTCGCTCGTAGAGCTGTTCCCGATTAAACACTGTGTCCACGTTGAGCATAAGAAACAGCAGCAGCTCATACTCCTTGTTTTTAAGTTCCACCTCACTGCCATCCACATAGACTCTGTGAGTGTCGGTGTTTAAACGGATATTTCCGAGAGAGATCTCGCTTTTTCCCTCGGTTGTGCCTGTTAGCCTGCGATATCTGGCAAGGTGCGCTTTTATGCGTGCCACAAGGACACTTGGTGAAAACGGCTTTTCCACATAGTCATCTGCACCAAGGCCCAAACCGCGTATCTTGTCAATGTCCTCCCGCCGTGCAGTCACCATCAGGATGGGAATGTCAAGTGTCTCACGCAGGCGCCGGCAGACGGCAAAGCCGTCCATTCTTGGGAGCATCAGATCGAGCAGAATAAGGTCATACCCTCCAGAAAGACCCTTCTGCACACCGATAACTCCGTCGTCTGCAATGTCCACCTCAAAATTTTCTATTTCAAGATAGTCACGTTCAACAGCAGCAATGTCTGCATCATCTTCAATAATCAGTATCTTTGGCATCTGCATTTCCTCCCTTAGGCAATTCCATAATAATGCTCAGTCCCCCCTGAGGGATGTTTTTTGCACTTATTATACCGCCCATACGCTGTACGGTTTTTGCAACAATGGCAAGCCCAAGACCGCTGCCCTTTCTCCTATCGCTTCTGGAGGGGTCTGCCCGATAAAAGACATCAAACAGCTTTCCCAGATCCTCCTCGGATACCCCGGGGCCGTCATCATCAAAGATGAGGCGGCAGTTTTCGCCTTCATCAATAAGCGTAACGCAAAGCGCAGCACGCTCCTTTGTCTTGTATTTAAGACTGTTGTCTGCAATATTTACAATAAGCTGGTGCAGCTCATTTTCATCAATAGCAACAGTATATGGTGCAAGCTTAAAAGAGATATCCAAGCCTCGCTCGGCATAATCTGTAAGGAGCGTTTCCAGCTTATTTTTAAGATACTCATCCAGCCTCAGGATAACGGCATGACGTGGTGCGTTATTAAGATCAAGGCGAGAATAGGCAAGAATGCAAGAAACCATATCCTCCAGCTCCTGCGCATGGCTTTTAATGGTAGTAAGATACCTGCGCTGTGCTGTTGGAGTTTTGGCAACTCCGTCTAAAAGCCCCTCAACATAAGCCTGTATGGAGGTAAGCGGTGTGCGAAGGTCGTGGGAGAGACTTGCCATCAGCTCCTTGCGGCTTTCCTCCTCGCGGCTTGAACGCTCAACAGATTCTTGCAGGCGGTTGGCCATGTGGTTGAAATCCCGGCATACAGAAAGAAATTCATCCTTTCCCGAGTATTTTAACCGATAATCAAGATTCCCGTCACTGATCTGCCGCACACCGTCAGACAGCTGTTTAAGCGGCTGCTCAATTCGATGCCATACAAAGCATGTAAGAAATCTGTCAGTAAAAAACACAGAGAGAAGAATGGCAAGAATCAGTATGCTTCCGGCAATGGCAACTGTCACCTTCAAGCTTGTATAGGAAAGCTGGCTCTGTGTGTTGTAGATGTAAATTACATAAGCTGCATCTCCCTGCATCAGGGAGCGGACATGGAGATTACGGGCTCCTGTGGAGAGTGTTCCTTCATTTTTAAGAGCCTGAGCAGCGGATATAAGCAGGGCATCCTCCTTTGAAGCTCCGGCTTCTCCGTATCGGTAGAATTCCTTTTCGTCGGCTGTTACAACAAGCGACATAGCTCCTCGGTCAAGAAGGCTGGTCAGTGTTTTAAGCGACTTTAGCTGCTCATCCCTTTCTCCCTCGGCAAGCGCATTGGCTGCAAGCTCCGAAATCCCGGCGCTGGCATGAATAAAGTCCTCGCTGTCTTCAAAACCCACACCTGTGCCGTAGGCAATGGTAAACCAGATAACCCCCAGACAGCAAAGCGCAATTAGCATAGTGATTCCCACAGGAACCAATATCATCAGCACATTAGAGACGGCGAGCCGTTTTTTTATTGTCATTTGTGCGTCCTCCAAATTTTTATGATTATATCATACCATAACCATGCATTGGATAAATAAACTGAAGATAAAATCGTACAGCTTATGTCCTTTTTTTTCATGAATTTATCTTAAAGTCACAACAAGGGCTAAGGGGTCTGACTTATAGTGCATATTCTTATAAGTTTTTTGACAGAGCTGTTTGCTAAATATAGTATAAAAATTAAATTAAAGCTAAGTGACATAAATTTCCAAAGCACATATGCCGTCTTTCTTTTAAAATTATAAAAGGGAAAAAACATTTGTATACATTTAAAGTATATTCAAATGAAGAGAAAACTGATGTGAATAATATGAAAGCAGCATAAAAACTTTTCGCTTGTCAGGCTGTTTTAAAAAATATGCATTAAAGTATATGATAAATGTCAATGAAGCATAGGATTTATTTTTATATGCACAGTGTTAAATTCAGATTTGTATAAATTTTCCAAATACTGAGAAGCTTTATCGCATTTTCTCTGCAAGCCTCCTTAAAGAGGTGAGCACTTTATATATTGTCAGCGCAGCTGTAAATAAAAGGAGAAAGCTCTCTTGACAAGTTAGTCATATCTAACTATAATAAAGCCAACACAAATAATTTTTAGGGAAAATGATCATCATCAATTATCCGCAGGCTGATTGTCAGAAATGTTTCCACGGCGCTGTAATCGAAGCTTTTCTTGCTGTAAATGCAAGAAAAGAGAACACAAGGGCACAAAGAGGCCCTGCTTTCTTTGAATAGATAGGAATCAGGAGGGATGAAATGGAGAGAGAACCGGAGAAAAGAGAATACCGGCAGCTGCTTATGCAAAAGCAGTTTATGAAGCTGCTGATTGCAGATATAATAAGCAGATTCGGCGATGCAATTGACACCATCGCCTACTCTTGGATTATGTATGAGATCACAGGAAGCGAGTCACTGATGGCACTGGTGATTGGCCTTAACTTTCTTCCGACAGTGCTGCTAAGTCCCTTTTCCGGGGCGCTGGTGGATCGTATGAAAAAAAGAAATATCATGGCAGCAGCGGATGTGGCACGATTTCTGATTGTGGCAGCTATTGTGACGCTCTATAATTTTGGAAGCCTGACAGCAGGCCTTATCATTGTGCTTACTCTCCTTACCTCCATAGTTGAGGCATTTCGCATACCGGCAGGTGGTGCGATATTGCCGATGCTGCTGGATAGGGATTGCTACACCTTGGGGAAGGCAGCCGGCTTTTCAGGCTCTCGTGTGGCAGAGCTGTTGGGCTACATGCTCGCCGGAGGAATCATCGCATTTATCGGTGCAGCCAATGCCCTGTGGATTGATGCAGCCACATTTCTCATTTCCGCACTGCTGATTATGCTGATTCGCTATAAGGATCAGGAGAAGGAGGAAGCACTTAATCTAAGAAGCATCAAAAGCGACCTTTTTTCCGGCTTTCGGTTTGTTAAGTCCAGCCGGGTCATCCAAACAGTGGTGCTGATTGGTCTTTTGATCAATTTCGGAATCATGCCTCTGTCTGTATTCCAGACACCCTATGTCTACACATATCTGCACATGGGACCGGAGATCTTATCCTATATCAAGATTCTTATGTCGGTGGGAATGATGGCAGGGGCTGCGGCGGTTCCTAAAATAAAACGTGTCAAACAGGGGAGTATGGCATCTGCATCCGGTATCTGTATGGGTTGTGCGCTGGGCATCATGGCAATTACACCTTATGTGTCATCCTTGCCGATTAAGATATTTCTGCTGACCATCAGCATGTTTGTGGTAGGTACGGGAGGTGGAGTTCTGAATGTTATTGTTGGCAGCTTGATGATGAAAACTGTGCCCAAGGATATGATGGGCAGGATGAGCGGTGTGATGGCAGCCATTATGCAGGCGAGCATGCCGGCGGCATCCTTCCTCTGCTCGGCGCTGGCAGTGCCTTTTCAAGTGCCGCAGATTTTGGGCGCCTTTGGTGTTTTGACCGTTTTCTCATATCTGATGCTTACATGGCGGCGGTTCAAGGAGCTTTAGAAGAATATTTTGCATAAAAAGCTCCGCTGTTGAAATTTATTTTATTTAAAGCTAACCGCAGCCTTGTAAATTTTTCTTTAAAATGTTAATGTAAAGTATTTTGTTCTCTGTTCATAACGGTGTTCAATTTCATTTTAACGGATTTTTGATAGATTTGCTCTGCTTTTTTCTTTTAGCAAGGTATCTATCTGCTTACCCGGGCTTTGTCATATAGACAGAAAAAAATAATCCGAACCAAGTCCTCATAGGAAAAACTTGATTCGGATTATTTTGGTTTGGTGCGGGTAACAGGAATCGAACCTGCATACCAAAGGTACTAGATCCTAAGTCTAGCGCGTCTGCCAGTTCCGCCATACCCGCATATTGAATTGTTCCTCTGACTTTTACACGGTGAGGAAACCGAGGCGGGGCACAGAGCCTTTCCCGCATGATACCTGATATTTTTTACACGGGTCAGCTTCCCGAGGCGGAGCGCTGCGCTTAATTCCGCAATATATAAAACGGATAAAATCCGCTTTATTCAAAAATGGTGAGGATAACTTACGGACCTTTTGCAGAGGTGACAGCACCTAAGACCGGCGCGTCTGCCGATTCCGCCATACCTGCATATAATTCCACCCACATTCCTTTTCTGGCAAAGTCAATCATATACCAAAAACAAAAGCAGGGGATAAACTTTATGTTATCAAACTCCCAGTCAAATTACAAGCAGAGATTGAGGTTCCGATCCGATTTTCTTTCAAAAGCAGATCCATCCAAAACCAGAGCTTCAAAACAAATATCCAAAAAATCGAAGCTGTCAGCTTTTCTCAAAAGAAATCCGGCGGTTTATCAAAGCGAAGCTTTTTAAATGTTTTACTCATCGTCTGTAAAAAGCATCGGTACTCCGGCCCATTTCAGCTTCGGCATGGACTCAGTCTTTCGGAAATAAATGCAGATGGTTTGCTCGTCACCCCAATAACCAGAATCCGGGCGGCGGGTGCAGACCGTCAGCTCATAAAAGCCGTCTTCTATGGGCAGAACCTGCTCCTTTGGGAAGTTTGAGGAATCCCAGCTGCTCAGCCAGAACAGATCACAAAACTGGATCGAGGCACCCCGAACCTCAAGGCCCAAACGGATGGCCACCGGAAAGCGATTCTCCTCTTCCGCAGTCGGGCCCCTCATAATGAATTGCAGATCAAAATCTCCTCCGGTACCAGTGCAAAAGCCGGTAATATCCCCTTTCATGATATGCTCTGCCACCTGCCGGGGATCTGTGAATTCACGCTTTAGAAAATTATAGCCTTGCTCCACATAGTCCATGGTTTTGGCCGAATAAAGAACGATTCCCATACCGTCGATCTGCAAACGCATTTCTCTGTCCATTATTTTTGCTCCTCCTGATCGGATTTCGGATTCATTATAGCCCTTACTGTCTGCCGCAGTCAGCCTTTGCCCCTTCCACGGGTCAGCTTCCCGAGGCAGAGCGCTGCACTTATTCCGCAATATATAAAACGGATAAAATCCGCTTTATTCAAAAATGGTGAGGATAACTTAGGAACCTTTTGCAGAGGTGACAGCACCTAAGTCCGGCGCATCTGCCGGTTCCGCCATATCCGCATACAAATGTTTATTTATTTTTGCAAGGGATGTAAAAATAAATCAGCAGCTTCTTTTATACTCTCGGAGCATAAAAGCACATAAATCCAAGATAATTCATCTTTGCAGAATTTAGCTTTAAATACATGATGAGCTATCCTGCATTGTGCAAATCTTGACAAAACTATTAAAAATCTGTACCATTTGTATTGTAATTTAACCTTGGATATTCTATCATATAAATAAGACAATGTCAATTTCAAGGTGCTTAAAAAGTCAGATATTTTTTTAAAAGCTATTTAAAGTGCTGATTTTTTCTTTCAGTGCAGATGATGCTTTTATGACCTGCAAATAAAGGAGGATTTTAAAAATGCAAAGCCTCAATATTTGGGATTATTCAGTTGAGTTTGATAAATCTGTCACGGCAAATTGGTATGAAGGCTCTGAGGGCTGGGGCTGTGAATGTGATTGCTGTCAAAATTTTTTATCATTTGTAAAACAGAAGCAGCTTCCTGAGGAGATAACAAAGCTCTTATCAGATTTTGGTGTTCTGCCTGAAAAGCCCACATATGTTTGCAATGTATATAGAACAGAAAATTTGTATCTATGCCAGTTTAATTATCGTGTTGCAGGACGCATGCTTAATGACCCTCATCCTGACGATTCAATACAGCTTGACTGGGGTTCGTTTCTGTGCGGACATGAGATTTACCCCTATGGCTCACCAAATTTTCCTTCCCCTAGCTTTGACCTCATGTTTTTTGTAAATTTACCGTGGGTGCCAAACAGATAATTTTTCATATGAAGAAAAGCATTATTTGACAGTAAATTAAAATTTTAAGGGGCAGATAGCAGTTGCTTCTTTAAAAATAAGAGCATCTGTCAAGAACAATTCAAATATTATCAGACCACTCAGAAGGTCAAAAAGGTTGTCAGCATCTATATCGGTGTTGACAGCCTTTTAGTTTTTGCCCTGATAAGCTTACAGATAATCTGCGTTTTGCCTGAAAATAAAATGTCTACTGATATTTACAGCAGACATATCTCACCTTGCCTGCGCTTTTTTTGCCATACTCAATGGCTTCATTGGGGCAGCTGTTGATACATGCCATACACTGTGTGCAGTTATCTCCCCAAACAGGTTTTTCATTTTCCAAAAAAATGTTTCCCAAAGGGCAGATATCCGCACATTTTCCGCAGCCTATACATGAACTTTTAACCCAAAAGGGCTTTGCTTTTACAAACAGGGGATAGAAGGCCCTGTTTATAACTCCTGATTTTAATTTGTCAATACTGTTTATTGCCTTGCATGGAAAGCTTATGCCGTTCAATATGCTTTCAGCGGCTTTTTCAAGCTTTGGCACGGCTTGATTTATGATTTTTTCCGCCTCCTTGGGCCTTGGAGCTTTAAACATTGCAATATAATTTTCCGGCATTATAATTTCTGCTGTTCCCATATATTTAAGCTGTTTTTTCTTTGAAATTTCCCTATTTACCTTTTTTGCATTTCCTATATCGCTTCCGCAGGTCATAACAAAGTAAGCATTTTTGTTTCCCTCAAAGCAGCTTTCTTCTATCAATTCCTTAAACACATGGGGGATTTGCCATGAATAGGTGGGGGATACAAATATAAGAGGGCTTTCGCTTTTTATATTCAGACATTTCCTGTTCCTTATAAAATCGAAGCAGTCAATTGTCTCATCTTTTAATCTGCTGCTTAAAAATTCCGCACAATATCTGCTGTTGCCGGTGCCTGAAAAGAAAATTATCAAAGCTGCTCACCCTGCTCCTTCTCTTTTTTTGATTTTTCATACCTTGCCTCCAAAAGCTCAATTTTATGCTTCAGCTCCATGCGGCTAAGATGTCTGTTTATATCCTTGAACATGGTGAATTTAAAATATAAGGTTTCCTGCCTGGGCGGAAATTTAATGGCTCTTCCGTTTATAACCTTTCCCTCCAGCTCCATTCTTGCAATTTCATCGTCTAATACTGCCATATAAATGCAAGCCTTGTCATAGTCATTTGGATAGATAAGATATTTTTTTCCTATATATACAAAAGAAGCACCCAACAGAGACAGTGCTGCTGCTGAGAATAGGAAAGAAAATATTTTTTTCTTTTTCATAAAGCAAGTCTCCTTTTATTTTTAGAATTTTTATCATTATACCATGGCACAGGGATTTTGAAAACAAAAACTCTCTCAGGTTTTATGCCCGAGAGAGGGAAATTTACTTCTGATAATTTCTTTTTCCAAATATGAGTGAGCCTATTCTCACTATATTTGCACCGTTTTTAAGAGCGATTTTATAATCGCTGCTCATTCCCATAGAAAGAAAACGGATTTTATCTTTTTTGTAGATACCCTGCAATTTATCAAAAAGAAGCTTTACCTCATGAAAGCAGTCATCTGTCTTTTCTTTTTCCAAAAGCGGGCCTACGCACATAAGCCCCTGAATGTCTATGTTTTCAAGCTTTTCACATTCTTTTATAAAGTCCTCACATTCCTCTATAAAAATACCGGTTTTGTTCTTTTCACGGGAAATATTTATTTGCACCAAGCAGGGCATGACCTTATTGATTTTGGCACATTCCTTGTTTATTTCCACAGCAAGGCGCATACTGTCAAGGCTTTCTATCATGGAAACCAAAGGAACGACATTCTTTACCTTGTTTCTTTGAAGATGTCCAATCATATGCCATGAATAGTTGGGGTCGTATTTTTTTTCGATTTCCTGAACATGATTTTCACCGAATGTGGATACACCATACCTATGCACCTCGTCAATATCCTCTTTAGGATAGGTTTTGCTTACAGCCACCAAGGTGACATCCTTTGGCAGCTCCTTTAAAATTCCAAGCAGATTTTCTTTCTCCATTAAAATCACCCCGAATAAATTTATTTAAAGCGTAGATTGCTGCCGAAGCCTTTCGGTTATAGGCCTGTCAGCAGGGCAGAAGTCCAATTCATCAAGCTGATCTGTGGTTATCCATTTAAGAGCATTGTGCTCAATAAGCTTAGGCACACCCTGCTTTATATGAGCCTTGAAAAAGCTCAGATTTATAGAAGTGTCCGGATATTTATGAAAAACCTCAGCATAAAGCTCTGACACCTCTATCTCAATGTCCAGCTCCTCCTTACACTCTCTTTTAAGTGCCTGCTCCCTTGTTTCGTTTTCCTCAACCTTTCCTCCGGGAAATTCCCAAAGCAGAGGACGGGCTTTGAAGGCAGGCCTTTGGCATATCATAAGTTTGTTATCTTTTATGATCAAAGCGGCTACAACTTCCAGCATATGTATATTTTATCTCCTGTAAAAAATCTATGTATTGATTGTAAGTCAAAGTTTTAATAAAGTCAATGAAACCTATAAATTAAAGCTTGTGCAATTAAACTGTACAGAGGAATGTCAGGCCCGGCAAATGGAGCCTTAAAAATAAAAATCAGCCTATCTTTTAAAAATTGTAAAAACAAAATTGCCAAATAACATGAAGAATAAGGAAATATGATATGTAAATAAATCTGCAATAATTAAAAAATTACTCACGCAGGCTTTATCTTTAAATAAAAGAATAAGCAGCCGCCTATAAGCAGCTGCTTAATTACAGGCTTTTTAAAGCCCGGCTTGTACCTTCAAAAAAGTCTTATATTAAATTTCGGCTCTTTTAAGCTCAGTATTTCCGCCCATATAAGGACGCAGAGCATTTGGAATAACAACAGTTCCGTCGGACTTTATATTGTTTTCCAAAAATGCGATGAGCATTCTGGGGGGAGCCACAACAGTGTTGTTGAGTGTGTGGGCAAAATAATTTCCCTTTTCCTTGCTGCGTATTCTTATTCCGAGGCGGCGTGCCTGAGCATCTCCTAAATTAGAGCAGCTGCCAACCTCAAAATATTTCTTCTGTCTGGGGGACCACGCCTCCACATCTATTGATTTTACCTTTAAATCTGCAAGGTCCCCGGAGCAGCACTCCAAGGTTCTTACAGGTATGTCAAGGGATCTGAAGAATTGGACAGTGTTCTCATAAAGCTTTTCAAACCAAGCCTTGCTGTCCTCAGGCTTGCAGACAACAACCATTTCCTGCTTTTCAAACTGGTGGATGCGGTAAACGCCTCTTTCTTCAATTCCGTGTGCGCCCACCTCTTTTCTGAAGCATGGGGAATAGCTTGTAAGGGTTTTGGGAAGCTCGTCCTCATCTAAAATAGTGTCGATGAATTTGCCTATCATGGAATGTTCCGATGTGCCTATCAGATAAAGATCCTCGCCCTCTATCTTATACATCATATTTTCCATTTCAGCAAAGCTCATAACACCCGAAACTACATTCCCTCTTATCATAAATGGGGGGATGTAATAGGTAAAGCCCTTGTTTATCATAAAATCACGGGCATAGGAGATGATGGCAGAATGAAGCCTTGCTATATCTCCGCAGAGATAGTAGAAGCCGCTTCCGCTGGTCTTTCTTGCAGAATCCAGGTCAATTCCGTTGAGGCTTTCCATAATATCCACATGATAGGGGATTTCAAAATCGGGAACAACAGGCTCACCGAATTTTTCAATTTCCACATTTTCAGAGTCATCTCTTCCTATGGGAACGCTTTCGTCAATGATATTAGGGATGACCAGAAGCCTTTTGCGGATTTCTTCTGAAAGCTCCTCAACCCTTGCATTAAGCTGCTCCAGCTCCTTTGCAAGCTCAGAAACCTTAGCCTTTGTCTCCTCGGCCTCCTCCTTTTTTCCCTGTGCCATAAGGCCTCCGATTTGCTTGCTTATGGTGTTTCTCATTCCTCTTAGCTCATCGCATCTTGATTTGCCCCGGCGATATTCCTTGTCCATTTCTACAACTTCATCAACAAGCGCAAGCTTTTCTTCCTGAAATTTCTTCTTGATATTTTCCTTGATAATATCGGGATTTGTTCTGAAAAGATTGATGTCAAGCATTTTATATTTCCTCCATAAATTATTTTTGCGCTGAAAGCAGTGAATAATACAAAAGTATAAAAAAAGAATCCTTCATCCCCTTTACATGGGACGAAAAGATTCCGCGCTGCCACCCAAATTGCCGTTTACACGACCGCCTCAAAAGCTGTAAGGGGCTTACCCCGCCGTTTTTTCGGCTGCATAGGAAAGTGGAGCCATCCTTCGCTTTGCTGTCTTACACCCGATGACAGCTCTCTTAAAAAAGCTATAAGGACTTTTTCTTTCTTCAAAGCATTTAAAATATTACACTGCCCTTTAATTATGAGGAGATTATACAACAAATGCAAGCTGTTTGCAAGCTTAATTTTAATTTCGGATTGGATATTGGGATATATAGATTAAATCATTTGAAAATTTTCATTATATTGACAATAAAAAAGCTATATAATAAAATTCTCGTATAGATATATACTATAATTTTTAAAAAGGGGAAAATTTATGAATTGTTTAAAAAAATTAAAGTGCCTGAATGCTTTGGATATAAAGCTTTTGGCTATGCTGTTCATGCTCTGTGACCATATGTGGGCAACCATAATCCCGGGGCATACATTTCTTACAAATATAGGCAGGATGGCATTTCCTATTTTTGCCTTTCAGATAGCAGAGGGCTTTTGCAAAACTAAAAATTTCAAGAAATATCTGGGAAGAATCCTGCTCTTTGCTCTGATTTCGGAGATCCCCTTCAACATAATGTATTCAGGCGGATATATTTACCCATTCCACCAAAATGTCCTTTTTACATTTGCTTTGGCGCTGCTGTTTTTAAAGCTGATTGACATTTCCAAGAAAAAGGGAACCTTTATCTACATTTGCTCTGTTGTTATTTCTCTGTTTTTGGGTTATACAATCGGATTTATTACATGTGTGGATTATTTTGGATATGGTGTGCTGACAGTTATACTTTTTTATATGACAAGGGATATAAAATATTCCCATCTTGTGCAGCTGGTGGGAATGATTGCTATAAACGGCGTTATTATGAAGGGAATGATGCTTGATTACAGCCTTTTGGGAATAAACATATATTTTCCCCAGCAGGCCTTTGCAGTCCTTTCACTCATCTTTATTTGGATGTACAACGGAAGCAGGGGACCTGACAGCAGGGCAATAAGGCTGCTGACATATTCCTTTTATCCTGTGCATATTTTAGTTTTATGCATTATTGCCCTCTTTGTTTAAATGAAATTATTTTTTCTTGACATATACACCTGTTGCTTTGCAGCTTTTTATATGAATTATCCCCAAATGAAAGCATGGAGCTGTATTAAACATCAAGCTGAATTTTTCTAATGCGCCTTCTTTGGCTTTTGCAAAAATTTTAAAAAATTTCACAGCAAAAAAAGGCCGCCTGAGGGCGACCTTTTTTTCATGGCAATTATTATGCTTGTCAAGATTTATTATGCACAAAAAGACCTAGCCGTGCAGACCTCTTTCCTGCCTATCCATATCCTCAACTATAATATCATAAATTTCTCCCAAGGAGGCGCAATATTCCAGCACCTTCCAAGGCTCGTTGGTGTGATAGTGAATTTTGATAAGCTCCTCATCACCCACTGCCAAAAGGCAGTCGCCCTTAAAGTTTTCGGTGAAATAGTCATTTATGGCATCCTCATCAAGCCCGGTGCCTTCAATCAAAAGCTGCGTGTCATATCTGTATTCCAGCATTTTTATAACTCCCTCAGTATTTATTTTAGGTTAAGCAACCAACGAGATTATAACACATAGATGCTCATAAATAAACAGAAATTTATATATTGCTCTCCACCTGATTGAAATTTTTCCTTATATAGTTTCCTATATTGGTTATGGATACAAGAAGCGCTATAAGAAAGGCTCCGGGAATAATGATTACCCACCAGCTTTCTGTCATAAGCGCTTTTTGGGCTAAAGACAGCATACTTCCCCATGATATTATTTCTATGGGAAGTCCCATGCCCATGAAGCTCAAGGTGGATTCTGTGCTTATGGCAGAGCGTATATTCATAACAACCATAAACATTATGGAGGAAATGAAGTTGGGCGCCAGATGATTTTTAAGTATGTGGAAAAAATTTGCCCCCATGCATTTTGAAGCCAGCACATACTCACTCTGCCTTATCTGAAGCACCTCAGTCCTAACGACCTTTGCAATAGATGGCCAGGAGGTTATACCTATTATAAAAGACAGCGTAAGTATATTGGATTTTCCCAGTGCAGCCCCTATAAATATGACCAGAAGTATAGACGGAATACTCAGAAATATTTCTGTAAATCTCATCATGGCATCATCCAGCCATTTGGGGGCTGTTCCGCTTACAGCTCCATATATAACTGCTATGCTTGTTGAGATAAGCGTGGATAAAAAACCTATAAGAATGGATATTCTTCCTCCGTACCATATATCTGAATATATATCCCTGCCCAAAGAATCGGTTCCAAAAATAAATTCTTTGTTAGGAGCAGTGTTGCAGCTGCTCAGATCCAGATATGCAGGGTCCTTTGTCATAAGAATTTCTGCAAAGAGGCAGGAGAAAAGAATGACAGCAAGCACAGCAGCAGAAATAAAAGGGAAGTCCCTGCAAAGCCTTTTTTTCTTTGGGACGGCTTTGTTTATTTCTTTTATGCCTGCAAGCTTGAAAAGTTCACTGTCTGTCATATTTTTATCACCTCTGAGCTTTCTGTCACCTGCTGTGCCCTTATCCTGGGATCAATTCTTTCATTTACAGCCTGAGCGAGCATGGAACAGAAAATCACCACAGCACCTGTCAGCAGACAAAGCACCATAAGCATATTATAATCTGCATATCTGGCGCTTTCATATGAAAGCGTACCTATGCCCGGATAGCTGAAAACAGTTTCCACTATATATGTTCCCCCCAGAATATGGGGGACGGAAATAGCCATAAGGCTTATGTATGACGGAAAAATATTCCTCAAACAGTGTATAAACATAACTCTGACCTTAGAAAGCCCCTTTGCCTTTGCCAAAAGCACATAGTCTGCTCTGGTTTCCTCCAAAATTTTGTTCCTTATCATATAGGCATAATACCACAGATGACCTATCACAACTATTGAAAGAGGGAGTATAAGGTGCTGTATTCGGTTTGCTATGTCAGATTTTTTCCCCACATCATAGGCACCTCCTGAGGGGAGCATATGCAGCATGATTGCAAATATCAATATCGACATCAAAGAGAGAAAAAACTCGGGGACACAGCTTATAACGGTACCTGCTTTTTGAAGAAAGCGGTCTATCCATCTGTCCTCAAAATATGCACACAGTATTCCCAAAAGCAGGGCACCTGTAAATATGATAAAAAAACCGGTGCCGCCCAAAATAAGTGTGTTTCCCATCCTTTGTGAAATAACCTCCAAAACATCCTGCTTATATTTAAAGGATATTCCAAAATCTCCTTTAAAGGCATTCTGAAGCCATTTTCCGTACTGCACATATATGGGGGAATTAAGCCCCAGCCTTTCTCTTGCCGCCTCCTTTTCCTCACCTGTCATTTTTTCAACTCTGTCTCCGTAATAGGATATAAGAGGATCTCCCGGCGCAAGTCTGGAAATATAAAAAACAGCTGTTGAAAGGAGAAATAAGCTTGCTGAAAAGGCGGCAATTTTTTTTAATAAGCCTGTCAAAAAGCGTTTGTTCATAGAATATTCTCCTCTCTTAAAACAAAATGTCCCAAAAGCTCCTCAACCAGCTTTCCGTTTCCGACAAAGCTTTCTTCATCAAAATAACAATACTTCCTGCTTCTTTCTTTGATGGGATCGGGTAAGGGTATGGAGGAAAGAAGAGCTTTTGTGTAAGGGTGCAGGGGATTTTTGTAAAGCTCTTTTGCAGATGCCTTCTCCACCAGCCTTCCTTTATACATAACAGCCACACTGTCACATAAAAATTCCACCATAGAAAGATCGTGGGCAATAAAGAGAATGGAAAATCCGTGCTCCTCTCTCAAATGCTTGAAAAGATTCACTATCTGCGCCTGAATGGACACATCCAAAGAGGCTATTGGCTCATCTGCCACCAAAAGCTTTGGCTCCATAGAGAGCGCTCTGGCAATGGCTACACGCTGTCTTTGCCCGCCTGAAAGCTGAGAGGGCCTCTTGTCAAGATAGCTTTCGTCCATACCCACATATTTAAGCTGAAATTTTGCCTCTTCTCTCAAGCTTCCCCTGATGGGCTTTATGTGTGCTATCTGCATAGGCTCTGCTATTATTTGGCTCACCTTCATCCGCTTGTTCAAGCTGGAGGTTGAATCCTGAAATATTATCTGCCTTTCTCTTTCAAGCCTTCTGTGATTTTTTTTAAATTCTCTTTTGTCACAAATATCTATTCCGTCATAAAATATTTTTCCGCCTGAAGGCTTTATGATATTCATGACGCATTTGGCTATTGTGGATTTTCCGGAGCCGGATTCACCCACTATCCCCAATATTTCCCCTTCCTTCATGGAAAAGGAAACATCGTTCAATGCAGGTATGCAGGTATGCTTTGACAAAAAGAAGTTGTGTGAAAGATGAGATACCCTCAATATTTCCTTAGACACCTTTTTCCCTCCTTATAGGGTTGGCTATTTTGGGCGCTCTTTTATCCAAAAGCCATGTAGCTGCATAGTGTGTATCGCTTATTTTGAACATGGGCGGCTCTTTTAGATAATCTATTTTTAAGGCATATTCGTTTCTTTCTGCAAAGGCATCGCCCTTTGGCGGATCGATAAGCGTCAAAGGCATGCCCGGTATGGTTTTGAGCCTGTCTGCCCCGTTTGAATAGAAGGGGAGAGATTGCAGCAGCCCCCATGTGTATGGGTGTTCGGGCTCATAAAAAATCTCCTCGGCTGTTCCTATCTCAACAATTTTTCCGGCATACATTATGGCAACCCGATCGGCAATTCTTGCAACTACACCCAAATCGTGAGAAATCAGCACTGTTGAGGTTTTAAGCTTGTATTGTATCTCCTTTAAAAGATCCAATATCTGTGCCTGAATTGTCACAT
Organism: Oscillospiraceae bacterium; assembly: GCA_020024215.1. GTDB lineage: Bacteria > Bacillota > Clostridia > Oscillospirales > Ruminococcaceae > Yanshouia. The sequence continues at coordinate 29,769 of JAHHUC010000020.1, forward strand.
CCAGCGCTGTGGTAGGCTCATCGGCAAATAGTATCTTAGGGCTTGATGCCAAAGCTATCGCCATTACACTTCTTTGGCGCATCCCGCCGGAAAAATTGTGGGGATAAAGATTAAATCTTTCTTTGGGAAGTGCAATCCCCACAAGCTCCATAAGCTCAATCACTCTTTCATAAACCTTCTCTCTTGAAAGGCCCGGCTGATGGATCAAAACAGCCTCGGCAATCTGTCTGCCGGGAGTAATTGTAGGGTTAAGCGAGGTCATCGGATCTTTAAAAATCATGGAGAAAAGCTTTCCTCTTAATTTGTTCATGTC
>JAHHUC010000021.1 GCA_020024215.1 Oscillospiraceae bacterium
TCTCAAGACAGCTTTGCTATTATAACTCTATATCTTATGTTTGTCAACAGTTTTTTTAAGTTAAATTCCCATTTTTACATATTTCTGCTTTTTTCGGCTTAAAAAGCCATTTTAAAAGCAAGGCGGCTATATGCTGTCATCAACTGCTATGATTTTTTCAAAAACCGCAGTCATTCTGGGTGAAATGGCCTTATCCATATGCTCACAGCCAAAATACCAATGCTTATACCTTACATTCCTGCTGATATTAAGAAGGAATGACACCAGATTGTTCTGATGGGGCACATCGTTTATTTCAACAACAAAATCGGAATGAGGATTCTGATGGGTTATGACAAGATCCACCGAAAAGTCATTTTTGCCGAGATTTTTTTCCGCCTCCTTCAGCTCCTTTTCTGAGGGCATCTCCTCCGGCCACCAGCTTTCCCCCATTATACGGTCGTCAATGTCGCTGCTGTGTCCTCCGCCAAGGGCGAAAATCCTTTTGCCCTCAATTTCAAATACCTCTCCCCTTTTAAGATAAAAAAGATTTTCGTTTATCTCCCTGACCTTGCCGCCGAACATCTCCTTTTCGGGGTAATTTTTAAGCAGCTCCAAATTATCGTGTGTGCCGTCAATAAAAAGACAGGTGCATCTGAGCTTTTTGAATTTTTCAAGTATTTGCTGTTCATCCTTTGAGCCGTTCCAGATAAAGCCGAAATCTCCGCACACTATTATGTAATCTCTGTGCCTGAGAAAGGGCTTTCTGAACTTTTTGAACCTTTCAAAATCTCCGTGTGTGTCCCCAGTTATGAATATCATAAAAAAATGCCTTTCCAAAAGTTATAAAATATTTTTAAACAGTAAATTAAATGCTCAAAATTTATGTTATAATAGCAGTTGCAGAATAAATTCTCTCAAGAAGAATAAGAACATAACCTATTCCATATTATATTATACATTAAGAGGTATGCAATGAAAAGATTTATATCAAGCTTTCTTGTTTTTATTATACTTACCGGCTTTCTGTCATTTACTTCTATGGCAGACAGCTACACTCCCCCTTTTGAGGTCAATGCCCAAAGCGTATATATGGCAAATTTGGACAGCAATATGATGATATATGAAAAATCTGCCGACAGCAAGGTTTCCTGCGACATTTTAAGCCAGCTTATGACAATAGTGCTGTCCATAGAAAATATTGAAAACCCCCAGAGCACGCAGATCTCCATGAAGGGATACATTCAGGATGAGATGAGCGACGCAGGAAGAAAATTCGGCGGTATTCCGCTGGGAGGGCTTTACAAGGGTGAAAAGCTTTCGGCGCTGAACCTTATGTATGCCGTGATGCTGCAAAATGCAAGCGAGGCAGCTTATATGCTTTCGGATTATGTAGGAGACGGCTCAGAATCTTATTTTGTGCAGATGATGAACCACAGAGCGCAGGAATTGGGCATGAAAAACACACATTTTACCAACTCCTCGGGACTGCCGGATGAAAATGCCTACACCAGCGCATATGATGCATACATTCTGGCAAGACACGCCCTGACACTTCCTGTATTCAACGATCTTATCTCGGTTAAAAGCTACAACGGAGGGCCCACCAGCCGGCAGGATGAATTGTATTGGTACACGCTCAACAGCTTTTTAAAAAGCAGCTCGGAATATTACAGACCTGATTTCACCGCCGTGAAGATAGGCTCCAGCTCCTTGACAGGTCAAAGCTCCTCGGTGATATTTGCCAAGAAAAACGGATACACCTATGCCCTCTCCATACTGAACTGCCGCAGCGATTCCGGTGAAAAAAGCGACAATAAGGCTGCTGTATTTTCAGAATCCATACGGCTTTTTGACTGGGCATTTTCCACCTTTAAGGTAAAAACTCTTCTGGAACAGGGCAAAAGCTTTCAGGAGGTGCCCTTGAAGCTATGCGCCGGCAAGGACTTTTTAAGATGCATGAGCGCCCATGATTTTTCCGCACTTATACCGGATGAAATAGAGGCCTCCAGCGTGAAATTTGAGCTTTCTCTTCCAAATTTTGTGAATGCACCGGTGAAAAAAGGGGACATTATAGGAACAGCCACACTGGTTCTGGCCGGAAAGCCCATAGGAAAGGTCGCCATTGTTTCAGCCGAAAATGCGCAAAGCTCCTCACTTTTGGTGGTAATGGAAAATCTGCATCGGCTGATAAGAGGCTATCCCTTCAAATTTATAGTCTGCTTTATAGCAATTTCAATATTGTTCTATGTGACATACACCATACTCAACAACAGAAACAGAATGAGATACAGGAAAAGATAAAATGAAAATGCCCATGAAATCAAGAATTTCAGGGCATTTTGCTTTATGTGAAAATATTTGTTAAGCAAACAGCAAAAAAGCATATCAATCGGCAGCTGCTTTTTCTCATGCTTTAATTTTTAATTTCTTTAAATTACTCTTTCAAAAGGTAATTTAAAGAAAAACAGACTATACTGCTGCTGCCTGAATTTTTTTAAGAAATCGGCGCAGGCACTAGGGTCTTGCAAAAATCTTTCTCACCTGTGCGAATTAAAATTCTTTGCAAGCTTTCTTTTAAGAAAGCGGCGCAGGAAGAAAAAATTTGCAAAATTAAGCCTGACTTTAATGTGCTTATCATCACAAAATGTCAATCTGTAACACACGCAGGCATAAAAGTTATGCAAATATCTTTCTCACCTGTGCGAAATAAAATTCTTTGCAAGCTTTCTTTTAAGAAAGCGACGCAGGAATTAAAGTTGTGCTAAAGGCTTTCTTTCCTGTGCGAATTAAAGTTCTTTGCAAGCTTTCTTTAAGAAAGCGGCGCAGGAATTAAAGTTGTGCTAAAAGCTTTCTTTCCTGTGCGGATTTAAGTTCTTTGCAAGCTTTCTTTCAAGAAAGCGGCGCAGGAATTAAAGTTGTGCTAAAGGCTTTCTTTTCTGTGCGAATTAAAATTCTTTGCAAGCTTTCTTTTAAGAAAGCGGAAAAAGCGGTGAAGATTAGTATGCGCGGCCCCAGATTATCATTGTCTCTGCCTTTTTGCCGCAGATGGGGCAGACATCTCCCAATTCCTCCTGCTCATTGGGCATACAGCGGGAGGTAAGCCCTGCCTTTTCCTTCATATACATCTCGCACTCTAAATTTTTGCACCACATGGTCTTTAAAAAGCCGGTCTTGTTCTTGGCAAAATCCATGATTTCATCCATGCTGTGCGCCTTGTATGTGTGGCTCTGAAGATTTTCTTTTGCCTGTGCATAAAGTCCGTCATGCACCTCTTTAAGAAGCTTGGGGATTTCGTTTGCAATCTCACTTAAAGGAATTATGTGCTTTTCCCTGTTGTGGCGTGTAACAGCCACGCACTCGCCCTTTTCTATGTCCTTAGGGCCCAATTCAATTCTCACAGGGATTCCCTTCATCTCATGCTCGGAGAACTTCCAGCCGGGGGCGTTGTCGCTGTCATCAAGCTTCACTCTGCAAACCTGCTTCAATTCATTTAAAAGCTGCTCTGCTCTTTCCAAAACTCCCTCTTTATGCTGTGCAACAGGAATGATAACAACCTGAGTGGGGGCGATTGCAGGAGGAAGTACGAGGCCGTCATCATCGCCGTGGCACATGATGATAGCTCCTATAAGTCTGGTGGAAACTCCCCAGGAGGTCTGATGAGGATAAGCAGGCTTATTGTCCCTGCCCTGGAAGCTTATGTCAAATGCCCTTGCAAAGCCGTCGCCGAAATAGTGGCTGGTTCCGGATTGAAGTGCCTTTCCGTCATGCATCATAGCCTCGATTGTATATGTGCTCTCTGCTCCTGCAAATTTTTCCTTGTCTGTCTTTTTGCCCTTTATAACGGGTATAGCCAGATAATCCTCCAAAAATTTTGCATAAAGGTCAAGAATGAACAGCGTCTCCTCCTTGGCATCCTGAGCGGTTTCGTGCATGGTGTGGCCCTCCTGCCACCAAAATTCGCTGGTTCTCAAAAAGGGCCTTGTGGTCTTTTCCCATCTTACAACATTTCCCCACTGGTTGTAAAGCTTGGGAAGATCTCTGTAAGAATGGATGACTGTTTTAAAATGCTCGCAGAAAAGCGTCTCGGATGTAGGCCTTACGCAAAGTCTTTCGGAAAGCTTTTCGCTTCCGCCCTGTGTTACCCATGCAACCTCGGGAGCAAAGCCCTTTACATGGTCCTTTTCCTTTTGAAGCAGGCCCTCGGGTATAAAGATGGGGAGCATTATGTTCTCATGATTGGACTGCTTGAGCATAGCATCCAGAGTGTCCCTTATATTTTCCCAAAGGGCAGTTCCGTAGGGACGCACCACCATGCAGCCCTTTACTGATGAATAATCAGCCAGCTCCGCCTTTTTGACAATGTCGGTATACCACTTTGCAAAGTCCTCGTCTCTGGATGTGATATCCCTGACCATCTTCTTTTTATCTGCCATTTTAAAAACTCCCAACTGCCCTGAGGGCTTTAATATATCCTTTAAGTAAAACAAATTTATAAAAAGAAAGCAAGCTCCTTAAAAAGAAGAGCCTGCTTTTTCTGCTTACTGAACGTTTTCTTCAATATAGTGAACGATGTCGCCGACAGTTTTCATTTCCTCGATAACCTCGTCGGGGATCTCCTGGTCGAACTCGTCCTCAAGGCTCATCACCAAGTCAACTACGTCTAAGGAATCGGCACCCAGATCGTCGATAACGGTAGATTCCATTGTAATATCGTCTTCATTGAGATCCAGCTGCTGAGCTAATATGCTCCTGACTTTTTCGAAAACCATTTCTACCCTCCTCAGTAAAAATCACATATAATTTGCGTCACTTACCTTTAGTTCCGCAACACATCAACAATAATAACTTCTTTTTCAGCCTTTGGCAATAGTAAAGTTTCAATTATATTAAATTTTAACAAACTGCCATAAATAACAGCCAAAATTTATACAAACTTATTGTCATTTGATGAAATTTATATAGTTTTTAGTTTTCTCTGATTGCTATGGACAGCTCCTCTAGGGATTTGTCATCCACAAAGGAGGGGCACTGTGTCATAAGCTCGGAGGCGTTTTGAACCTTGGGGAAGGCTATTACATCCTTTATGTTGTCATCATCAAGAAGTATCATCATCAGCCTGTCAAGACCGTATGCCATGCCGCCGTGGGGCGGAACGCCATAGGAGAAGGCATCCAGCAGAAAGCCGAACCTCTCGTGAGCTGTTTCCTCGCTCATGCCCAGTGCGGCAAACATCCTGCTTTGCAAATCGGGGTCGGATATTCTTATGGAGCCTCCGCCCACCTCATAGCCGTTGAAAACAAGGTCATATGCCCTTGCCCTTGCCTTGTCCCTGTCTGTTTCCATAAGCTCCACATCATCAAGGTTGGGGCAGGTGAAGGGGTGGTGCTTGGCATAATATCTGCCGTCATCCTCGTCATATTCAAAGAGGGGGAAATCTGTCACCCACAAAAGGGAATATTTTCCCTTTGGAACCAGCTTGAGCTTTTTGGAGAGATTAAGCCTCAGGGCGCCCAAAGCGGCATAAACAACAGAATTTTTATCTGCAACCACCAAAAGCACGTCTCCCTCCTCATAGCCCATCCTCTCATGGAAGGCATTTATCTCAGCTTCTGTGAGGAATTTTTCAAAGGAGGAGGATTTTGCCCCGTCAGCCCAGCGGGAGAAGGCAAGGCCCTTTGCCTTATACTGCTTAACAACCTCTGTCAGCCTGTCAATTTCCTTTCTTGAAAGCTCCTTAGCGGCTCCCTTTACATTTATAGCCCTTACAGAGCCCCTTTCCAGGGCATTTTTGAAAACTGCAAATTCTGTATCTGCAAATATATCGGAGCAGTTTACAAGCTCAAGGCCGAATCTTGTGTCCGGCTTATCAGATCCAAACCTCTCCATCGCCTCGTTGTATGTAATTCTGGGCAGAGGAAGCTCCAGATCCTCGTTCCAGACCTCCTTCAAAAGCTTTTTCATAAAGCCCTCGTTCATATCCTGAACGTCCTTTTCATTTACAAAGCTCATCTCTATGTCTATCTGTGTAAATTCAGGCTGCCTGTCCGCTCTTAAATCCTCATCTCTGAAGCACTTTGCAATCTGCATATAGCGGTCAAAGCCGGAGAGCATGAGAAGCTGCTTATAAAGCTGGGGGGATTGGGGCAGAGCATAGAATTTGCCCTTGTGAACTCTCGAGGGAACAAGATAGTCCCTTGCGCCCTCCGGTGTGGATTTTATAAGCATGGGCGTCTCAATTTCCACAAAGCGGTTTTCATCAAAATAATCCCTTGCTATCTTGCTAACCCTGTGGCGCAGCATGATGGCATCCTGAAGGGGCTTTCTTCTCAAATCCAGATATCTGTACTTAAGCCTCAGCTCCTCGTTGGTCTTTATGTCGTCCTTTATGTCAAAGGGGGTGGTTTTGGAGGCTGAAAGTATTCTCAATTCGCTGACATAAACCTCCACAGCTCCTGTTTTAAGCTGTGGATTTTTGCTCTCTCTCTCCCTTAAAATGCCCCTTGCGGCAATGACAAACTCACCTCTTACAGAAAAGGCCTTGTCAAACACAGGCTTTGGGGTTTTGTCATCAAAGGAGAGCTGGCAGATACCGGTCCTGTCCCTTAAATCAATGAATATGAGGTTGCCTAAGTCTCTTTGCCTTTGGCACCATCCGCAGACAACTACCTCCTCCCCCTGCTTGGCATCTGTTATTTCTCCGCAGTAGTGTGTGCGGGAAATGCCTGACATATTTTCAAGCATACGCTTCTTCCTTTCCTTTTATTCTTTTTCCAAGGGGGCATCCAGTGTCTCCTTCAGCTGCTTTTCAATAAGTATTCTGCCGAATTTAAGGCAGAAGTAATCATCAAGCTCTATTTCCCTTGTCTCCTTTGTCTGCATGTCCTTGAGAACAGCCCTTTTATCTGCAAGCTCGCTGTCGCCTAAAACCATAGTGAAAAGACAGCCCTCCTTGTCGGCAAATCTCATCTGAGCCTTTAAGGATCTTTCCATGTTGTCGCTCTCGGCGCAGATTCCCTCTTTTCTGAGCCTGTCTACAAGAGAGGATGCCTCTATTGAGGCCTCCTTTCCCATTGAGGCGATAAACAGGCTGCATTTTTCCTCGTGGGGGAAGGGCGCCTTGCAGGCCTCCATAACCATGAGAAGCCTTTCAATTCCCATAGCAAAGCCGACCCCGGGGAGCTTTGGCCCTCCTATCTCCTCAATAAGCCCGTCATATCTTCCTCCGCCGCAAACTGTGCCCTGAGCACCTATGCAGTCGGTGACAAATTCAAAAACAGTCTTTGTATAATAGTCAAGACCTCTTACAATATCAGGGTCAAGGCTGTAATCTATGCCCATTTTGTCCAGCCTTTCCCTCAGCTCCTTAAAGTGGTCGCTGCACACAGGGCAAAGGTGATCTATCATCTTAGGCGCCTGCTCTATAAGCTTTGAACAGCTCTTTTCCTTGCAGTCGATTATTCTCAAGGGGTTGGTTTCAAGCCTCTGTCTGCAAATTGGGCAGAGGCTGTCCTCATGCTCATTAAGATAAGCCTTCAAAAGCTGCTGATACCTTGGCCTGCAATTTTTGCAGCCTATGGAATTTATAAAAAGGGTTACGCCCTTTATGCCCAAATTGTCAAGAACATTTTTGGCAAGAGATATCACCTCTGCATCAGAGGCAGGGCTTGGGCTTCCTAATTCCTCAATGCCGAACTGGTGAAATTCCCTGAGCCTTCCTGCCTGAGGCTTTTCATATCTGAAGCAGGAGATGTTATAGCACAGCTTTGCAGGCAGCTTTTCAGAAAGCAGGTTGTTTTCTATGGCAGCTCTCATGACGCCGCTTGTTCCCTCGGGGCGAAGTGTTATGGATCTGTCGCCTTTATCCTTGAAGGTGTACATCTCCTTCTGCACCACATCGGTTGTGTCTCCCACACCTCTTAAAAACAATTCGGTATGCTCAAATGTGGGAACCCTTATCTCCTTAAAGCCGTAAAGGGCAGCAACAGAAAGAGCCTTTCTCTCCACATGCTGCCATTTATAAATATCCTTGGGCATGATATCCTTTGTTCCCTTAGGCGCTTCTGTAATAGGTTTCATAATGCTTCACAATCCTCTCCTTGCGCTTTTAAAGCAAGAGCCGATAGCCTTTAAAAGCCAAAGGGCCTGCCTTTTGAAATGCCTTTTTATATAGGCCTAATACTGTCCCTTGTTGGGATTAACAATGTCTCTCCAATCCAAAAAGCCCTGCTCAAGAGCGTGTATAAGGGCCTCGGCGGTTGCCACGTTTGTAGCTACCGGTATGGTGTGTACATCGCACAGCCTCAATATATCTGATACGTCGTCCTTCTCGCCCGAAAGAAGATTTGGATCTCTTAAAAAGATGAGAAGATCTATCTCGTTGCAGGCAACTCTTGAGGCTATCTGCTGATCTCCGCCCTGCTCTAAGGACAGGAATTTAAAAATTTTAAGACCTGTTGCCTCGGAAATAAGCTTGCCTGTGGTTCCGGTGGCACAAAGGTGGTGCTTGGCAAGAATTCCGCTGTAAGCGATGCAGAACTGAACCATAAGCTCCCTTTTGGAGCTGTGTGCTAAAAGTGCGATATTCATTAAAAACCTCTCCTTAATTAAATTTTGCAAAGCCTTTTTATATTAAGAGGGATGGTTTCCCCCAAAAGTCTCAATGCGATGTCGTCACATTCGTCTGTGATTATTTCAGAATCCACGGCGCTTGCACCCAGAAGATTTTTGTCATAGGGCACAACCCCCAAAAGCCTCATATGCGTCATATCCACCACCTCATCCAGATTGTTGAAATCCTCACCCAGCTGCCTGTGCTTAAACCGGTTGATTATAAGGTATTTTTCCCCCTCCATAAGCGAGGAGGCGATGGCTGCATCCCTGACTGACACGCCGTCAAAGGTGGTGACTACTATTTTTTTATCCGACACTGCGCTGGCAGCATCAAAGCACTGACCTAAGCCTGCGGCGCAGTCGAGTATGACAAAATCATAAATATCCGCCATACCCTCAAAAAGCCTTAAAAGATCCTTTACCTTAAATTCAAAATGCCTCTGGGCAGGTGAGAGCATATAATGGAGGTTGCCCTCTTCGGTTTCAACCCTGTTTACAGCCTCGCTGGCCCGGCAGGCATTGCTGAGCACATCCCCTAAGCAATAGACAGACGGCTCCTTTGCGGGAAACATGATATCCATGCCTCTTAAAGCCGAATCCAGCTCCAGAAGCAGCACATTTTTTCCTTCGCTTGCCAAAGAAAGACCCAGAAGGCTGGCTATGGTGGTTTTGCCCACGCCGCCCTTTCCCGACGTAACAAGAATTGTAGATGACAAGCTTTTTTCACCTCGTAACATATATTCTAACATAAGTTTTAGTCATTTAAAATAGTTTTTTGCTAATTTTAAGCTGTTTGCTGTGCTGTTTGAGCATTTATTCTGAAAATTACATGCTCAAACAGCATCTTGCCCCCTTATGGGGTGTTTTCCTCCTGCTGCTTTTGGCTCTGCTCATTTTCCTCTTCGGAAGTCTCCTGCTCCTTGTCCTCTTTTTCATCCTCAGGGAAGAAGAAGGCATCCATAACCTTTCTTGCAACAGGCGCTCCGGTATAGCCGTGCCAGCCCTTTTCTATGACCACCGCAACAGCTATCTGAGGATCATCTGCCGGGGCATAGCATATGAATGTGGAATTGGGAAATTCCTTTGTTTCCGGTGTTCCGGTTTTAGCTGCCACCACAAGAGGATAATCTTTGAGATATTTATAGGCTGTTCCCCTGGGGTCCTGAGTAACCTCTATCATTCCCTTTCTTATGACATCGAACACCTCTTTTTTGATGTCGCTTGAAACCTGAGGCCTCTTTTTATCCAAGGGCTTCATATCCTTTAGGTCATATGTGGGGGAAATTCCCTTTATAAGCGTCACATCCTGGCGCACTCCGTCCCTTGCAAGTGTGGCGCAATAGTTTGCAAGCTGCAGGGGGGAAAAGCCGTTATTAAGCTGGCCTATTGCCGCCTGAAGAGCATCTCCGGGGTTTTTGGTCTTTGGGTCATTAAGCGTTCCGGCTGTCTCTGAAAGCTCTATTCCGGCTTTTACTCCAAGGCCCAGCTTCATGGCATATTCGTTTATCCTTTTTATCTCCAGCTGCCTTCCCATCTCGTAAAAATAGATGTTGCAGGAATGTCTTATGGCATCTGAAACGGTCATAGGGCCGTGGGAGGAAAGACAGGTCGGCGCATAGCCCTTATCTGCCAAGGCGGTGTACACACCGGTGCAGGTGACCATAGTCTCTCTTGTTGCAAGCCCCTCGTTCAAAGCGGCAGCTCCCGTAACCGGCTTAAAGCAGGAGCCGGGGGCATATCTTCCGCTAAAAGCCCTGTTGAGAAACGGCGAGCGCCTGTCGGAGTTGTTTTTGGCAAAATCCTCACCGAAGCTGCTGAGGTTGTAAGAGGGGTAGGAAACGGCGCAGAGCAGCTCGGAATTTTTGACATCTATTGCCACCACAGCTCCTGCATCCGCTTCTTTTCCCTTGCCCTCGGGGGCGGTCTCATTCAAAAATTTGATCTCGTCCCTCAATGCCTCCATGGCAGCGCGCTGAATTTTTTTATCCAGAGTCAGCACCACCGTGTTTCCCGGCACAGGCTCCTTTTCCACAGATATGCCCCTCACCTCATAGGAGGGGGAAAGCTCTATCTTCCTCTCGCCGTTTGAGCCTCTTAAAACATCCTCAAAGGTTTTTTCTATGCCGTCCTTGCCAACTATGTCGGTGGGGGTGTAGCCTCTTCCCTTGGCCATATACTGCTCCACCTCCTCGGCGAACATAACCCCTGTTCTGCCTATGATGTGCGGGGCAAGATCGCCGTCCACATAGCTTCTCTTGGCAGTTTCCACCACATCCACACCCGGCAGAGTGAAGTTTTCCTGCCTTATCAAAACGGCGGTTTCCACCTTTATGTCCTCAGAAAAAAGATAGCGGTTTGAAAGGCTGTAATTCTGCTTTTCCATCTCATAGCGCACACCGGCTATCATTCTTTTTTCCTTTTGGGAAAAGCCCTCCAAATCATATCTTTTGCTCAGCCAGTAGCTTACCTCCTTTGCATCGGCATAGCTGTTTAGATCGAGGAAATTTTTGCCCTTGAGCCTTTTTATCTCGTCCTCGTCATCTGTAAACTCAAGCTGTCCGTCAAAGGAGAGGGGCAGACTGTCATTCCAGCTTTCATTCTGCGCCTCCATTATCCTGCAAAGCTTTAAAATTATCCGGTTGAGAGAATCCTCCGGTGTCAGCGCCTTGTCAAAAACCACGTCATAGGACACCACATTTTTTGTGAAGGCATCTCCGTTCCTGTCAACAATCTCCCCTCTTGCAGCCTTTATTATCTGGGTGCGGTAGGAGCTTTTGTTCTGCATATCAAGATATTTTTCTCCGTTTACTATCTGCAGGTTCATAAGCTTTAAAACAAAGATGAAAAATATGAACCACATTGAAGCCTGCAAAATTATAAAGCGGGATTTTTCCTTTGAATTCTGCATCATATTCCCCTTTTTCTAATCTGTGAATTTTGCCCTTATCCTTTTTACCGCCCAATAGGCAGGGAAGGAGAAGGCGGCTGTCAGCAAAATGGTGGGTACGGTGTGGGCAAAAAAGAAAAGATATGCGCCCTCCACCTCCCACATTCCGTACAGCACATAGTGGCAGATTATTCCGTATACGGTGCAGAAGGCAAGCGTCAGTATAAAGGCGGTTCTCATGTTATCCTGAAGAAGATATATGACAAGGCTTCCGGAAACAAAGCCCAAAATGGCAAAAACAGCCGATGCAAGGCCAAAGATGTGCGCTGCATATGTATCCACCATAAGCCCGGCTATAAAGCCGTATATGCCCCCGTAGAGGTTATCCTCCGCCATTGCTATGGCCACAACTGCGGCTATTACCGGCACAGCCTTTGCGCCCATCACATCAAGCTTCGGTATCTCGCCTATGACAAAGAGCAGCAGCAAAAACAAAAAATAGAGAAGATTTTTTATTACAAGAATTTTCTTTTCCCTCTGCTCCAAGCTAGTCCTCCTTTTTTTCCTTTCCCTCAAAGTCCTTTATTATCATGACCTCCGTCACATTTCTTATATCCGTAAGCGGCTCTATTACCGCATTGAGTGTAAGCCCCTGAGAATCGGGGGTAACCTCCTTTATCCTTCCGACCACAAGCCCCTCGGGGAATATGCCTCCTATGCCGGTGGTTGTCACCAGATCCCCCGGCTTTGTCTTTGAATCCCTGGGAAGATATGAAAGCTTCAGATTTCCGTCTAACGCCAAATGTGCCGTGCCCTCGGTCACAGCTATATCCCCGGATTCCAAAACCTTTACGCCCACCTCGCAGGTGGAATCCAAAATTGTGGACACCTTTGCATAATTCGGCCCCACAGCCGTCACAAGCCCCACAAGGCCCTCCTTTGTGACACAGGGGGAATATTTTTCTATTCCGTCATTTTCCCCCTTGTCTATGGTGAAGGAGAAAAACCTCTCTGACGCATCTCTTCCCACCGCATCTGCCAATTCCATAGAATAGTCGGGATTTTCCTCCTTTATGCCGAAAAACTCCTTCATCCTCCTGTTTTCCGACCTCAGCTTTTCCATGAGGGCAAGCTGTGAAAGAAGCTGTGCGTTTTCCTCACGCAGCCTTTTGTTTTCATCGGAAATGGAGGGTGCATGTATAAAATCATAAAAGGAATCGTGTATGCTCACATATATTTTTGACGCCGCCTTCTGAAATGGGGCAATCATAAGCGAGGTCACCTTTTCTGCAAATGTGGCGCCTGTTTTGGTGTAGGCTCCTCTGAGCATGAAAAAGAGAGCTATTGCCACAAGAAGCACCACAACTAAAAATTTCTTCGATTTAAAAAAGTCCTGCAATCAGCATCTCTCCTTTTAAGGAAAACAGGCAGGTAAAACCCCGCCTGTAAAATTTATCTCTTGATGAAGCCCTCGTCGCTTTCATTGAGAACCTCTCTGAGCCTCTGCAAATCCTCCAAAACTATGCCGGTGCCTGCCGCAACACAGTCAAGGGGGTTTTCCGCTATGTGCGCCTGCATTCCCGTCTCCTTGCTGATAAGCTCGTCAAGGCCTCTTAAAAGCGCTCCGCCGCCTGTGAGGGTTATGCCGTGGTCGATGATATCGGCTGCAAGCTCGGGGGGTGTTCTCTCCAATGTCACCTTTATGGCTTCTATTATATTTGTCAATGGGTCATATAAAGCCTCTCTTATTTCTCCCGGCTCTATAAATATGTTTTTGGGAAGTCCGTCAATAAGGTTTCTTCCCTTTATCTCCATGGGGGCCTCCTCCGGGAAGGGGAAGGCGGAGCCTATGTTTATCTTTATCGCCTCGGCTGTTCTCTCTCCTATAAGAAGATTATATTTCCTCTTGATGTATTGTATTATGGAGCTGTCGAACTCATCTCCTCCCACTCTTACGGATTTTGAGGCCACAATTCCCCCTAAGGAGATGACAGCCACCTCGCTGGTGCCGCCGCCTATGTCAACAACCATAGAGCCTGTTGCCTCGGCCACCGGAAGGTTTGCGCCTATGGCGGCAGCCATCGGCTCTTCGATTATGGACACTCGCTTTCCGCCTGCTCTCACAGCTGCCTCTCTGACAGCTCTTCTTTCAACCTCCGTCACGCCCGAGGGTATGCAGATGATTATGTTCGGCCGGGAAAACATGGTTATTCCGCACGCCTTTTTAATAAAAATCTGAAGCATGGAGGCGGTGACGTCAAAATCTGCAATAACTCCGTCCTTTAAAGGGCGCATGGCAACAATGGAGCCGGGAGTTCTTCCTATAACATCCTTGGCATCCTGACCTACATATCTTACCGTATCCGTTCTGGTATCGACGGCAACAACCGACGGCTCGCGCATTATTATGCCCTTTCCCTTCATGAATATAAGGGTGTTGGCTGTACCTAGGTCTATTCCTATATCCTTTGAAAATCTCACTTTTTTATATCCTCCTTGTAGAAGACACCACAGCTAATGGGTATTCGTCTTATTATATAATAAAAATTTAATTTAAACAAGTAAAACCGCAAATTTCCAGATGTTTTTTAAGCATGCTGACAGGCAGGCCCACAACCGAATAAAAATCTCCCTCTATTTTTTCTATAAACAGCGCTCCGTGTCCGTTTATGCCGTAGGAGCCTGCCTTATCCATAGGCTCGCCTGTTTCTGTGTACCACCTTATTTCCTCATCGGTCATGTGAGAAAAAGTGACCTTCACAAGGCTTGAAAAGGTGCAGCAGTAATTTTCCTTTACAAGTGCTGTTCCGGTTGCCACCACATGGCTTTTGCCCGAGAGCATTTTAAGAGTTCTGACGGCGTCCTCCTTATTTTTGGGCTTTCCCAAGGGGACATTGTCAAAAAAGACTATTGTGTCGGCACCTATTACCAAGGTGTCTTTATGAAAAGTGTCTTTGTGAGAGGAAAATACTGCACGGGCTTTTCCCTCTGCAATTTTTTCTGCCATTTTTCCCATGCTTAAGGAAAGATCCGGCTTTTGCTCAAAATCGGCGGGAATTATTTTAAAATCATCTGTCAAAAGCTTTAAAAGCTCTTTTCTTCTGGGAGATGAGGAGGCCAAAACAATATCCATAAAAGCTTTTCTGCAACCTTTCTTTTAAATAAAACCTATCGCAATAAATATTTTAAGGGAGCCTTCTTTGCTTTAAAAGGCATTTAAAATTCTTTTAAAGAGCTCTTGTAAGGGGGAGCCTAAAAAGGCTCAGACTGTGCCCTTTATCTTCCTGTTGAGCCAAAGCCGCCGACGCCTCTTTTTGTTTCATCAAGGCTTTCTGCAAGGCAGGCATCTTCATATAGCACGGGCATTATCACAAGCTGTGCCACACGGTCATGATTTTTGATGACAGCGGTATTTTCTGAGTGATTGTACAGCACAACAATTATTTCCCCTCTGTAATCCTCGTCTATAACCCCCACACAGTTGATGGGCGCAAGGCCCTTTGAAACAGCAAGGCCGGATCTTGCAAAAATAAAGCCGGCTGTTTTTGGGGGCATTTGGGCAGCTACCTTTGTGTGTATCGGTGCGCTCTCTTTCGGCTCTATCCTTACATCCTCATCTATGCAGGCAAAAAGATCCAGCCCTGCGGAGAATTCTGTGGCTCTTTTTGGCATGAGCGCATTTTCATTCAAAAGCTTAAATTTCAATCTACTTTCCCTCAAGACGCTTTTTAAGCCTCTCGTTTTCCTTTCTAAGATAGCTGAGCTCATCTAAAGCCTTAGGAGAGCTGTTCATATATTCTGTCAGCTGCCTTCTTATGTTGTCGCCGTTTTGCTGTTCCTTTTTAAGGCTGTCGGCAAGATTGAGCGATGTTAACACCAAGGCGGCTGTCAGGGTCAGCCGGGAATCCTGCTCCATAAGCTCCCTCACGCTTTTGTTCACATCCTCGGCAAGGCTTATAACATAGCCCTCGCTCTCTGAGGATGCTATGGTATAATTGCTCCCCATTATTTCGATTTTTACCCTGTTCACCATAAAAAATGCTTCCTCCCCATATATACTGAATAGGTGTTATTGTAATTTTGATTTATCTTTTATTATAGTATATTAAATCCTATAAATAAAGCAGATTTGCCTAAATCTTAAAAATAATTTGAAAATTATGCTTTAAAGTTGAAAAACAATGATTAGATGCTATAATAAAATTGTGGATATTATCATAACACCAAAACTTATGAATTAAAGGAGGCTTTTTTTCATGGAATATTCGGCAGAGGTAAAGCACATGAATGAGGTTTGCAACCTTCAATGCCACGGCTGTGCCCCCATTCCCGAGGAGGGAAAATGGGTAAAGGCAAAGGATATATGCGATATATCCGGGCTTTCTCACGGAATTGGCTGGTGTGCTCCGCAGCAGGGCGGCTGCAAGCTCACCTTGAATGTCAAAAACGGCATCATCAAAGAGGCGCTTGTGGAGACTATCGGATGTTCCGGCATGACTCATTCTGCGGCTATGGCAGGTGAAATTTTGCCCGGAAAGACAATATTGGAGGCTCTTAACACAGATCTTGTGTGCGATGCCATAAATGTTGCCATGAGAGAGATTTTCAAACAGCTGGTTTACGGCAGAACACAGACAGCCTTCTCAGAGGGCGGGCTTCCCATAGGCTCCTCCCTTGAGGATTTGGGAAAGGGCTTAAGATCCCAGACAGCCACCATTTTTTCCACCGGTGAAAAGGGCGTCAGATACCTTGAGATGGTAGAGGGGTATATAACCGAGATGGCGCTTGATGAAAACAAAGAGGTCATAGGATATAAATTTGTCCGCCTCGGAAAGATGATGGAGGATATCCGCCACGGCATGAGCGCTGACAAGGCTTTGGAAAAAAACACCGCAACCTACGGCAGATTTTCCGAGGGCGTCACATTCATTGATCCAAGGGAAGAATAAAAGGAAGGGAGAATAATAAGATGGCTAATTTTGAAGGCTATGAGAGAAGAATCCAAAAGATAGAAAGCTACCTTTCCTCCTGCGGCATTTCTTCTTTGGATGAGGCTCAGAAAATATGCTGTGATAACGGCATAAACGTGGAGAAAATTGTAAAGGGAGTTCAGCCCATAGCGTTTGACAACGCAGTTTGGGCATACACCGTGGGGGTTGCCTCTGCCATAGTAAAAAAAGCGCCAAACGCAGAAAGGGCAGCCGAAATTATAGGAGAGGGGCTTGAGTCCTTTACCGTTCCCGGCTCTGTGGCCGATGAAAGAAAAGTGGGAATAGGACACGGCAACCTGGGGGCCATGCTGCTGAGAGAGGAAACCGACTGCTTCTGCTTTTTGGCAGGTCATGAATCCTTTGCGGCGGCAGAGGGCGCAATAGGAATTGCAAGAACAGCCAACAAGGCAAGAAAAAAGCCCTTGAGGGTTATTCTCAACGGACTGGGCAAGGATGCGGCATATATCATAAGCCGTATAAACGGCTTTACCTATGTAAATACAGAATATGACTTTTTATCCGGTCAGCTTAAGGTTATAAAGGAGATACCCTTTTCCTGCAATGATAAAGCAAGCGTAAAATGCTATGGCTGCAACGATGTTTTAGAGGGCGTTGCAATAATGAAGGCGGAGATGGTGGATGTGTCCATAACAGGAAATTCCACCAACCCCACAAGATTTCAGCATCTGGTTGCAGGAACATATAAAAAGTGGGCGGTTGAAAACGGCAGAAAATATTTCTCTGTTGCCTCCGGCGGCGGCACAGGAAGAACCCTGCACCCTGACAACATCGGAGCCGGCCCTGCCTCCTACGGACTTACCGATTCCATGGGAAGAATGCACGGGGATGCACAGTTTGCAGGCTCCTCCTCCGTTCCTGCCCATGTGGATATGATGGGCTTTATAGGAATGGGAAATAACCCTATGGTGGGCGCAACGGTCGCCTGTGCAGTGGCAGTGGGCGAGCTTAGGCTCTGATTAAATTTCTAAAAGGGGAAATTTTATTTTAAAAACAGACCCCCCATATTCTTTTTATCCCTTTGAAGCTTTTAACAGATCCTTTTTCCCGGCAGCTTAAAAGAAAAAACAGTGCAAAAGAAGCTCCCACAGACTTTTTACAGAGCCTGTGGGAGCTTTTAAAATTCTATATCTTTTTTTGTTCTGAAGCAGAGCCCCACCATATTAGGGCCGGAATTGCAGCCGACGCAGGTCCCCACGCCGGAGGATATAACAGGCGCCCTTCCCCCTCTTTTCTTTATGGCGGCAGAAAGCCTTCTGCCTGTTTCGGGATCATCCCCATAGGCTATGGCATAATCTCCGTTATTTGGGTCCTCCGCCATTTCAAAATACATATCTGTCATCTTAGGTATGAGGTTTTTGTCTCCCCTTGCCTTTTCCAAAACCCTGTTAAAGCCCCTTATTCCCAGCACAGGCTTAATTCCCAGAGCCTCACCTATTATGGCAGCTGTGGCATTTAGCCTGCCGGATTTCTTTGCGTATTTTAAGGTGTAAAGTCCCACCAAGGTCATCTGATTTCTGTAATAATCCTCCAAAAGGTCGGCGGTTTCCTCAAAGCCCCTGCCCTCCTTGAGGCTTTTTACGCCGAGGAGTATGCCGTTGGCAATTCCCATAGAATAGGTTCCGCTGTCTATAACCCTTATGTTTATCTTTCCCTCTAAGGCCGGATATTCAGACGAGAGCATGGAGATTGCATGGCAGGCGGCAGAATATGTGCCGGAGCCCTCTTTGTTCATGGTGACGCATATGACGTTTTTATAGCCGTCTCTTGCAGCCTTCATATATTCCTCAACAAAGCGTATGACGGTTATCTGCGAGTGGTGGGGCATTTTGCCGGTCTGCTCCACAAAGCTGAAAACCCTGTCGGGGGTTATCTCCACCCTCTCCTCATAGGGAAGTCCGTCCAGCTCCACAAAGCAGTTTATGATTCTTATGCCCAGCCTTTCCTCCTCTTCAAGGGAAATGTCGCTGGTGGAATCGCATATGAGCAAGGTATCCTTATCTGTCATGCAATTATTCCCTCCATGTGTAATTTCTTAATTTTCCCGCACCGCTCAAAGAGGGAAAATCCCACTGTCTTAAAATCTCATAAGCGGCGATGGCGACCGAGTTTGAAAGGTTGAGGCTCCTGACCTCAGGAAGCATGGGTATTCTGACAGATGTCTCCTGATTTTCATAGAGCAATTTTTCCGGCAGACCTGCATCCTCTCTTCCAAATACTATATAGCAGTCGTCGGGATATTCTATATCCGTGTATTTGCGAGGTGCTTTCGTGGTAAAATAATAGAAGCTTCTGCACCTGTTCCTATCAAAAAAGTCCTCTAAATTCTCATACATCGTAACATCCAGATACTGCCAATAATCAAGCCCTGCCCTTTTAAGCTGCTTGTCTGAAACAGAAAAGCCCAAGGGCTTGACAAGGTGCAGCCTTGCACCTGTGACGGCGCAGGTTCTGGAAATGTTTCCGGTGTTCTGTGGTATCTGAGGCTCTACCAATACTATGTTCAGTGTCTTTTCCAAAGTGTGCCTACCTCTTGCTGCAAAACACAGCCTTTTATTGTGATGACTATTATTTTAACATTCACAGCCCGCTTTATCAAGTAGCAGGTGTTACATTTCCGTTAAATTTTTGCGCTGCCTAAATAAAAAATTTCCCCTATAAGGGGGATTTTTCTCTGTGAGAGGTGAGCAAAAAGAAAAAATTTTAATTTTACAGCTTCAAAAACAAGAGAAAACAGAAGAATAAGAGAGAATTTGAGAGCAACTTAAAGATATTTTAAAACAGGTGTTGACAAACGGCATATTTAATACTATAATCAAAAAGCTATTTAGTGAAGGATAAATAAATTAAGGAGGCACATCAATATGTCCACATTTCTTCCCAAGTCGGCAGAAATTACCCGCGAGTGGTATATTTTAGACGCTGCTAACAAGCCCTTAGGACGCACAGCTGCAAAGGCTGCCATGCTTTTAAGAGGCAAGCACAAGCCCATCTTCACACCCAACGTAGACTGTGGAGATCACGTGATCATTTTAAATGCCGAAAAGGCTGTTTTGACAGGCAACAAGGCAGATCAGAAATACTATCGCCGTCATTCCGGATGGGTTGGAGGTCTTAAGGAGGTAAAATACTCCACTCTTATGAAGACAAACCCCGAGAAGGCTATGATGCTCGCTGTCAAGGGCATGCTCCCTGACAACACCTTAGGCAGAAACGCTCTTACAAGAGTAAGAATCTACAAGGGCGACAAGCATGAGCATCAGGCTCAGAAGCCCAAGGCTTTGGACTAAGAGAGGAGGAATTTTAAATGTACGAAAGCAATAAGCCCTATTACTACGGCACAGGCCGCAGAAAGAATTCCGTTGCAAGAGTAAGAGTTTACCCCGGCACAGGAAAAATCACCATCAACGACAGAGATATTGACGATTACTTTGGACTTGATACATTAAAGCTCATTGTTCGCCAGCCCATGGCTGTAACAGACACACTCGGCAAATTCGACATAGTTTGCAGAGTTTCCGGCGGCGGTGTTTCCGGACAGGCAGGAGCTATCCGCCACGGACTTTCCAGAGCTCTTCTTGCCCACGGCGAGGATATGAGACCAATCCTCAAAAAAGCAGGCTTCTTGACCCGTGACCCCAGAATGACCGAGAGAAAGAAGTACGGCTTAAAGGGCGCACGCCGTGCACCCCAGTTCTCCAAGAGATAATTATTCAATATTGTCTTTCAAAGGGGCTGTCCTTTCGGACAGTCTCTTTTTTATGCAGAAATTTGATTTTTTTGAAAAATTTGCCCTTTTCTTTATGGAAAAAATTTGATATAATAGGTAACGCATTTATAAAATCGGGTGCTTTGCCCGGACTGGTTCGTGAACTTCCCAGTATAAAAAACCAAGTATCTCAAAAATAATTTATAAGAGGAGATTGGAGAATGAATGCACAAAAGGTAATATTGGACTGCGATCCGGGAATTGATGACAGCCTTGCCGTCATGCTGGCGCTCTCCTGCAAGGAAATTGAGGTTATCGGAATAACCGTTGTCTGCGGAAATGTTCCGGTTGAAAAGGGGGCAGCAAATGTCTGCCGGGTGCTAAGCTGGATGGATCGCACAGACATACCTGTTTATAAGGGAGCAGAAAAGCCCCTTGTCCGCCCCTATGTAAACGCAGAGGACACGCACGGCAGCGACGGGCTTGGTGAAACATATTTTCCCCCTGCAAACGGCTGCACTGTAAAATCCGATGCTGTAAGCTATCTTAAATCGGTTTTAAGCTCTGGGGATGATGTTTCTGTAATAGCCCTCGGGCCTTTGACCAATCTGGCGCAGCTTCTGCTTTGCGATGAAAGCGCCTTTTGCAGCATAAAGGAGCTTATTTCTATGGGCGGAAGCTACAAATCCCACGGAAACTGCTCACCTGTGGCAGAATACAACTACTGGTGTGACCCGGATGCTGCCGCCTGTGTTTACAACGCCTTTTCCGAAAATCCCAAATTAAAGCATAAGCTTATACACATGGTGGGGCTGGATGTCACAAGAAAAATTGTGCTCACGCCAAACATTCTGGAATATATGAAAACTATCAATCCGGATTTAGGCAAAAAAATAGAGGCCGTCACCCGTTTTTATTTTGACTTTCACCAAAAGCAGGAGGGAATTATCGGCTGTGTGCTAAACGACCCTCTGGCTGTTGCCTATTTTGTTGACAGGTCGCTTTGCCGGGGCTTTGTCACACACACAGAAATAGAGACAGAGGGCATAAGCTATGGCCAGAGCCTCTGCGATGCCTTCAAAATTTGGAACAGGCCCTGCAACAGCCTTGTGCTGACAGAGGTGGATGAAAAAAAATTCATGCTGCTTTTCCTCTCTGGGGTATTGGGCGCAGACCTTGATGAAGCCTCAAGAATCCTTGACAGCATTATGGTAAGGAGGGAGAGAGCATGAAGAATATAAGGCCTTCTGTTTCACAAATGGCATTCATCGCCCTTTGCGCAGTTATAAATATAGTCGGCTCCAACATTGCCCTTGTTTTAAAGCTGCCTGTTTATTTTGACAGCTTGGGAACAGTGATGTGCGCCGTTTTATTCGGCCCCTTATACGGCATGATACCCGGCCTTTTAAGCGGACTTCTGGTGGGCTTTACAACCGATATCTATTCCCTGTTTTTCATGCCTGCCGGAATTCTTCTGGGTTTTGTCACCGGGCTTATCTTCCATTCAGAGCGGTTTGATTTTTCAAAAAGGCATCTTTGGCTGTGCGCCTTTTTGATAACGCTTCCCTCCACGCTTTTGGCCTCCTGCATAAGCGCATTTTTGTTTGGGGGAATAACCTCCTCCGGCTCCGGCATATTGGTTCAGCTTCTTCACAAAGCGGGGCTTAATCTGACTGCCAGCGTTTTTTTTGTGCAGTTTTTGACAGATTATGCAGACAGGCTGCTGCTTCTGACAGCCGCAGTATTTTTGATAGATTATCTTCCTAAGGCCTTTGTTGCAAGAAGGAAGAAGGGATAGTCATTTATGGAAAGATACAGCAAAATTACAAACAAAAATCCCCGGGAAATAGTGCTTTTGAAATCTCGCCCCTGCGTGTGGGGAAAATGCCGCTTCTGCGATTATATAAGCGACAATTCTCAGGATATTGAAGGCATGGTTTCCTTAAACAGAGATGTCCTAAGCCATGTGACAGGAGAACTGGGTGTTTTGGAGGTTATCAATTCCGGCAGCTGCTTTGAGCTTCCCCAAGAGACCTTAGAGGACATATTGAGCGTAATTAAAAAGCAAGGCATCGGCAGGCTTTTTTTGGAAGCGCACTGGATATACCGCAGCCGTCTTGATGAAATGAGAGATTTTTTCGGCATACCCATCACATTCAAAACCGGAGCAGAAAGCTTTGATTATGATTTTCGTGAAAAATATCTCAACAAGCACGCCGATTTTAAGGATGCCTCGCATCTTAGAGAATATTTTGACTCCCCCTGCATCATGGTGGGCATAAAGGGCCAGACAAGGGAGATGATAAGGCATGATATAAAATGCCTTAAAAAATATTTCGAGCTGGGGACAGTAAACGTCTTTACCGACAATTCCACAGATGTAAAGCGCGATGAGGAGCTTGTCAGCTGGTTTATGAAGGAATTTGCCTATTTGCAGCAGGACCCTTCTGTGGAGGTGCTTTATGAAAACACCGACTTTGGTGTGGGAGATTGAAGATAAGCTGAAAATAAATAGGAGGCAGAGGTCACAAAAAGGCCCTGCCTCCTTTAAGGTGAGATAATTTTTTAAAAAGTTCAGCCTATGTTCATCAATATAGGTTTGTGTCAGATTTGGTTATATGGTATAATCAGCCAATACGTTTTTTGAAATTTAATACAAAGCTTTGAGAGGATTGTTTAATAAAATGGGAAGAACAAAATATTCCGAAAAAGAGCGCACGCAGATGATTTTCACATTTTTAAAGGCGACGCAGCAGATAATAGATCAGGAGGGCATTGATAAAATCTCCATAAGAAAGGTGGCGAAGCTGGCAGGCTTCAACAGCGCAACCATCTATCTTTACTTTCAGGATTTGGACGAGCTTATAACCATCGCCTCATTGGGCTATTTGGAGGAATATTGCCAAAAGCTGGAGGAAAACACGCCCAATCTTTGCTCTTCTTATGAAATTTATCTTTACACCTGGAGGCTGTTCTGCCAATTCGCCTTTAAAAACCCAAGGATATATTATCAGCTTTTCTACACCTCACACAGCAGGCCCCTTAATGAAAGCGTGGCAAAATATTATCAGCTTTTCCCCAACTCGGTGTCCCATTGCAGCAGCACCATCTGCCGTATGCTTTTAAGCGGCAGCCTTGAAAAGAGAAACTTTCAGGTTCTTTATCCCCTTGTTAAGGAGGGCGTCATAGACGAGGATTCCTTGCAGCTTATAAATGACCTGACTTTGTGCTACTTTGGAAAAATTCTCGAATCGGTCTGCGAAAACCCCCGGCTTGACAGAGATGAGCAAACCCAAAAGGTTTTGGATGCCGTCTGTTTTCTGCTGAAAAAATGATGTTAAAAATGTGCAATATACTCAAAGTCCCCGGTTTTTTGCCGGGGCTTATTTTATATATTGTCTATTATGCCTGACAATAATTGTGTATAAGGTAGAATCTTTGAAAAAACATTGACAAATCGCGATTAGTTTTATATCATCATATTATAATCATGATTATAATATGAAAGTGTATAAAAACCTTTTTATTGTGTGCAATTATTTTGTGAAATAATATATATAAAAAAGAAAGGGGTCGTTTCCATATGAAACTTAAAATTGGAAATCTGCATGTCAAAGACGTTCTTTTTGGGGAGCAGGACAGCTTTGAAAAAGGCATCCTGACCATTAACAAAGAGGCAGCCCTTAGTTATCTGCGTGAGTGTGACGATCACATCACCGAGCTGGATCTCATCATCGCCCGCCCGGGGGATGACACGAGAATTGTGCCTGTCATCGAAACAATCGAGCCGCGCTGCCGTATGGACGGACGAACCCTCTTCCCGGGTGTTACCGATTCTGTTGTTCCTGCAGGAGACGGTGAGCTTAAGGCGCTCAAGGGCTTGTGCGTTACCGCAGTGGGCAAGAGGTATGGCTCCTTCGGCGACGGAGTTATCGACATGGGCGGCGAGGGTGCAAAGCACACCTATTGGTCCAAGCTTATAAACATTTGCATGGTGGGAGATACCGACGAGGAATTTGAGCGCCACGAGCAGCAAAAGTGCAACCATGCACTGCGCTGGGCAGGCCACAGGCTGGCAGAATATTTAGGAAAGATTGCCTTTGATGTTCAGCCTGACGATTATGAGGAATATGAATTTGATCCGCTGTTAAAGCGCAGCGAAAGTCGTGCAAAGCTTCCGAATGTGGCACTTGTTATGCAGCCGCAGTCTCAGATGGAGGCTCTGGGCTACAACGATCTGCTCTACGGATGGGATATGAACAAATATCTCCCCACATTTGTAAGCCCCACCGAGGTTTTGGACGGAGCTATCATTTCCGGCTCCTTTATGCCCTCCTCCTCCAAATGGTCCACATATGAGATGCAGAACTTCCCCATCATCAAGGAGCTGTTTGCAGAGGACGGCAAAACCATCAATTTTGTAGGAGTTATCATGTCCATGCTCAATGTTGCTCTTGAGCAGAAGGAAAGAGCTGCAATCATGGTACGAAATATCGCCCTTAATCTCGGAGTTGATTATGCCATCGTAACCGAGGAGGGATACGGCAACCCCGACACCGACTATGTCCGCTGCCAGGTTATACTCGAGGATGCAAAAATTCCTGTTGTTGGCATCTCCAATGAATGCACCGGCCGTGACGGAATGTCCCAGCCGCTTGTAACACTTGATGAAAAGCTGACCGCTCTGGTTTCCACCGGAAATGTATCACAGCTTATCGAGCTTCCTGCCTGCAAAACCGTAATAGGCTCACTTGAGGCCATGAACAGAGACGGTATGTCCGGCTCCTGGGGATATGACGAGGTTTTGGGAAAATCTGCCCGTGATGACGGCTCAATCATTATGGAAGATAACAACTGGTTCTGCGGAGATCACATTTCCGGCTTCTCTGTGAAAACCATTAAAGAATATTAAAGGAGGATGCACACAGATGAAACGTGTTATTTGCTACATCAACCAATTTTTCGGCGGTATCGGCGGTGAAGAAAAAGCTGATCAGGAGCCGTTTATTACACAAGGCTGTGTGGGCTCCAGCGCAGCTATCAACGCCGCATTGAAGGATGCACAGGTTACACACACCATCGTTTGCGGAGACAACTTTATGGGCTCTCACACACAGGAGGCTGTAAGCTGCATAATAGAGATGCTTAAGGACAAGCAGGCGGATTTCTTTATAGCAGGTCCTGCATTTCAGGCAGGCCGCTACGGTGTAGCCTGCGGAAACATCTGCAAGGCTGTTTCCCAACAGCTTAACATTCCTGCCGTAACCTCCATGAACGTGGAAAATCCCGGTGTTGAAATGTTCAAAAAGGATGTAATAATCTTTAAAGGCGGAAACGGCGCAGCTAAAATGCGCGAGGATGTCCGGATTATGACGGATTATGTCAATAAAATTCTCGCCGGCGGAAAATCAGAGGGAGCCTTGGAGGAGGGATATTTTGTCCGCGGATGCAGACATGAATATTTCCTTGAGGATAAGCGTGAAAACACAGCCGCTTACCGCGGTGTTCAAATGCTCATCAATAAAATCTACGGCAGGCCCTTCACAACCGAGCTGCCAATTCCTAAAAAGGAAATTGTTCCCATTGCACCCCCTGTTGCCGACCTTTCAAAGGCAAACATCGCCCTTGTCACAACCGGCGGAATTGTTCCTGTCGACAACCCCGACCGCATACAGTCTGCCTCCGCTACACGCTGGGGCAAATATGACATAAGCAATATGCAGCGCCTTGAGGGCGGAGTGTTCAAAACCATTCATGCCGGCTTTGACCCTGCTGCTGCAAATGCAGATCCGAATGTAATTGTTCCCGTTGATGCAATGCGTGCATACGAAAAGGAAGGAGTTATAGGAAAGCTGCACAACTATTTCTATTCCACTGTCGGAACCGGCACCACCGAGGCAGAGGCCCGCCGCATGGCAGAGGAAATTCTCCCCTTCCTTAAGGAGGACAACGTAACTGCAATCATCATGGGCTCCACCTGAGGAACCTGCACACGTTGCGGAGCAACGATGGTAAAGGTTTTTGAAAAATCCGGCTATCCCGTAGTGCATATGTGCAATCTGGTTCCTGTTTCTGTAACTGTCGGCGCAAACAGAATTGTGCCCACCATATCCATCCCCTATCCTCTGGGCGATCCCAACACACCGCCACAGGAACAGTGGAAGCTGCGTTACCGCAGGGTTGGCGATGCTCTCAAGGCACTTGCCACACCGATTTCGGAACAGACAGTTTTTAAAGTTAAGTAAAGTAAAAAATAAATCGGCTTAAAGCGATTTCAACCGGCAGTGCGCCCTTCATTTCAACTTTTCTTTCCGTAATCGCAAAACCTTCAAAGTCATTGCTTTTGAAATTGCTTTTTTCCGCTTTCTTACGCTTTCTTAAAAGAAAGCTTTGCAAAGAATTTAATTTCGCACAGGAAAGAAAGCTTTTAGCAGAACTTAAATTCCTGCGTGTGTCAGAAAATAACATTTTGTGATGATAAGCACATTTATGTTAGGCTTAAATTTTGCCAATTTTCTTAATGCCTGTTTTCTGTTATAGAAAGCAAGAGGGCTATTTAAGAAAAATTGATATCCTGCATATAAAAACCCTCGCTTCCCGCTTTCTTAAAAGAAAGCTTGTAAAGAACTTAAATTCGCACAGGCAAGAAAGCTTTTAGCAGAACTTTAGTGCCTGCGTGTGTTAGAAATTGACATTTTGCAATAATCAATCAGATTTAATCTAAGCTAATATCTTCACAAGCTTTAATTCCTACACATCTTAAAAACTAAAAATTTAACAGCTCCTTTCCGTTTAGGATTGGGGCTGTTTTTTCTGACTTTAAGAAAAACTTCTAAACTTTCAACCGTTTCTTCTGCCTTTGGTTGAAAACTGTACAAAAAAAGAGAGCCGAAGCCCTCTTTTTTATTTTGTGATTTTTGAAATTTCCCAAGAAATTACTGGAGTAACTGGAGAACAGACTGAGGCTGCTGATTAGCCTGTGCAAGCATAGCCTGTGCTGCCTGTGTAAGCACGTTCATCTTTGTGTAAGCCATCATTTCCTTAGCCATATCAGTATCTCTGATTCTCATGTTAGCAGATGTCATGTTTTCAGAAGCAACATCAAGGTTGCTGATTGTATGCTCTAATCTATTCTGCAATGCGCCCAGCTTTGCTCTCTGTGAGGATACAACATTGATAGCTCCGCCGCCTGTTTCAACATCTCTCAATGCCTTTAAAGCAGCAGTAGCATCTGTGCGTGAAGCAACAGAAATATCCTTGATTCCCAAGCCCTCTGTTGACATAGGATTGATGGAAACAGAAATCTGATTATAAGAATCAGCTGTGTCGCCAATCTGGAGTGTAAGACCTACACCCTGCTGCTCAACTGTTGCAAGCTGAGAATCAGCTCCCTGATCGTTATTGACAATCTCAACAGTGGAAGCATCAGCAGCGCCGACATTTACAGTAAATGTTCCGTTTATAGCAACATCGGCAGCCAGTGCATTGGAAAGAGCAGTAGCAATAGCCTCATCATCTGCATCCTCTGCAATTTCAACAGCTGTTGCGCCGTCTGTCTTGGGGCCCTCGCCTGCCTTTACAAATTCAAACACCTTGTTTTGAACAGTGAAGCTTGCGCCCATAACATCCATTCCCTTTTTGCCCTTAAAGCTGATGGTTGTCTTAGCGCCTGCTCCATCTTCTCTGGTCACATCAGCAAGCTTTGTGTCTGCAAAAGCTGTGTTGTTGTTAAGTGTAAGATCTATTGTCTTATCTGCACCGCCATTTTTAAGTGTGATAGCCTTTCCGCCGGCAGGAATAACCTCCTGTGCAGTGAATGTGTCGCCGCCTGCTACTGTTACAGTTACCTTCTTTGTATCAGCATCAACACCGTTTGCAAATTCAGCCTGCGTTCCCTGTGTACCGGCAGCTGCACCTGCGAATGTGCCTGTTCCTGTTACTGTGACACCAGCCATGCCATCAATGCCTGAAGCCTGCAAAGCTGTCTGAATTTTTGTTGCAACAGCGTTTTCCTGACCTGCTGCATAATCAGCAGCAGCATTATCGCCTTTAAGTGTTACAGTAATAACATCACCAGCCATTGCTACACTGTCAGTTGTTGCACCGGCTGCGCCAATAACAACATTTATCTTCTTGCCGTTTAAAGCAGATGTATTTGTTCCGCTTTCAAACTTGAAGCTGGCTCCGGAAAGTGTTACAGTTGCACTGCCCTTTGCAGCAGTTACATCTTCCACCTTGATTTTTACATCAGCCCCGTCAGCAATGCCTGAATCTGTCAGGTCAACACCGCCTACATTGGCTGCAATGTTATCTAAAGTGTAATTAAGCTCATTGCCTGCTGTTTCTGTAATTGTTCCGGCAGCGCCCATAGAGCCGTCTAAAAGCTTTATGCCGTTAAAGTTTGTGCCCTCTGCGATTCTGTTTATTTCAGATTTAAGAGCATCCATTTCTTCCTGTAAAGCCTTGCGGTCAACCTTATCATCCATTGTGCCGTTGGCAGCTTTTCCTGCAAGCTCAACCATACGATTTAACATATCGTGAACTTCTGTGAGGGCGCCCTCAGCTGTCTGAACCAATGAAATGCCGTCTTGAGAGTTGGAGGAAGCTGTCT
>JAHHUC010000022.1 GCA_020024215.1 Oscillospiraceae bacterium
CAGATTCTGTTGTCTTGTTGGAAACAGAGAGAGCAACCTCGATGTCCTTCTCCTTGCCGTCTGCATTGTATTTGGAGGAGGAAACGGTGATTGTTCCGATGATATCCTTTTCCTCTGTCTCCTTGGGGGATTCCTTGATGGTGAGAACTACATAGTAATAAGCCTTGCCGTCAGTGCCCATTCTCTTTTCAAGCTTTACGCCCTCAACATATTCGCTGCCCATTTCCCACTTGGTCTTAAGCTTTATGTTCTTGGCATATTCGGGATCAGAAAACTTATCAACAGAAGTATCTCCGACCTTTACCTCATATGCTACCACATCGCCAAAGCGTGCAGGAGCAGAGCTTGTAACAGGGGCAAAGGTATGCTCCTCATCATCATAAACATAAGCCTTGTCATCAACATCAAATTTAGTGGGATCAGCTGCAAAGCTTACAGCTGTCATTGACATAGCCATAGCAAAAGCCATAGCCAGTGCTAAAAATTTCTTCATTTTAAATTCCTCCTCAAATGATTGAAAGCAAATTTTGCAGTTTCCTGCAGATACAGTCCGGATTTATCTCTCCTGACTACATTGGCTATTATACTCTTTAAAAATATTAAAGTCTTTTCACTTTTTTTAAGCATGTTAACACTTTGTATTCATAAAGTAAATTAAGCTTTTATGCTTTTTGACCGACTTTCACATTTGAGAAATATTCTGTTAAAACTTGTGCCAATGAAGCTTGAAGCCGGACGGAAAAATTCTCTTTTTAAGAAAAAATAATAAAAAATCACTTTATTTTAAGGAGAAATTTTTTCCCGTGTTTTAAAATTTATCTGTAAATATATATACAAAAAAGCATAAAAAACGCCCCGCATGGAGAGATGCGGGGCGTAAGTCGCTTTAAAGCAGATTAAATTTAAGCTCTCAGTTTGCTAATAATTAGCAAGCAGCGCCTGTGCCGGGGTTTACAGGAGCGGTAGGAGCAACGGGAGCTGTCTCCTCGGGAGTATTAACGCCGGCGTTAACCTTCTCAACATCGAGCTCCTTCTCAGAGATTACATAAGAACCGATAACTCTTGTTCTTACAACGAAAGCTTCCTCATCGGAATCATACTTAGCATCAACCTTTGTCAATGTGCCGTCGGAGTTAACCTTGTAAAGGAACTCGTCTTCCTTAGCATTGAGGTAAAGGTCGCCAAGTCTGTTGAATGTAGCGTTGTTGCCGTTGAAGTATGTGTAGTTTACGTCGGGAGCAACATTCTCAATACCCTTGTTGTAATCAACAGTTGTCTTGATAACGAGCTTGCCCTGGCCGATTGTGTTAACTACAAACTTGCCTGCCTCAGCGTAGAGCTCGATCTCCTGCTCCTCATCGCCGTCGCCAAAGCTGTGGATATATACATCGTCGCCTGTCTTGGATGCATCGCCAGCAGTTGCATTCTTTACAGATAAAGCAACATCAATGTCAAGCTTGTTGCTGTCGCCAGCGCCAGTAATTGTGTACTTGGACTTGGAAGCAGAAAGTGTTACTGTTCCGATGATGTCCTTTGTGCTTGTGGATGTGGGCTGCTCCTTAAGTACGATAGCGATACCGTAAACAGCCTTGCCATTGCTCATAACGGGAGCTACCTTAACGGATTCAACGTACTCGCCGCCTCTTTCCCAGTTAGCCTTAACCTTGATATCAGATGCCTTTTCAATGTCACCGTCTAAAAGGATGTAGTATGTGCTGTCAAAATTGTACTCAGCAGGTACAGCAGCTGCTGCATCTCTCTTAACCTTTACAATATCTCCAGTGGAAACTGATACATTCTCAGCTGCAAAAGCAACAGCAGCCATAGACATGATCATTGTAGCTGCTAAAGCCATAGATAAAAACTTCTTCATTGGAAATTTTCCTCCTTTAAAATTCAAAACTGCGGTCTTCTCCGTCAACCGCTTTAAGCCAAGCGTGCTCTCCAACACCTTCTAGGCTATGGCTGGATTATAGCACAGAAAGTTTCAAAATGCAATAGCAAAAGTAACTTTTTTGTAATTCATTTGTAATAATTGAGACGTAAAGCCCAAAAAAGCCTTTATTTAAGCCAAAAATTAAATCAAAAGTTTTTTGGCAAATTTATGTAAATTAACCTTTTTATTCCTTTTAAGCCTCTCTGCTTACGGGTAAATTTGATTTTTTACATTGTCATAAGGGCTTTATTTTTCCCTTTGCAAGCTAAAAGCAAAAAGAAAACAGCCCCTTTCTCTTAAGGATTGGGGCTGTTCTTACTATTAAACTTTTAATTTTTCGGCAATTAAAGCCTCACATTATATAAAAGCTTAACTTCTGCAAATCAAAATTTTTGAAAAGCTCTTTAAAAAAGCAGAGGTTTACTTTGTGTAATCGTAGAAGCCCTTGCCTGTCTTTCTTCCCAGAAGATTTCCTCTTACCATCTTCCTTAAAAGAAGTGCAGGACGATATTTGGGATCGCCTGTCTCGCTCTGGAGTGTCTCCATAATTGCAAGGCAAACATCAAGGCCGATAAAGTCGCCCAATGCCAAGGGGCCCATTGGGTGGTTTGCACCTAACTGCATAGCCTTGTCGATATCCTCAACAGAGGCTACACCTGTCTCAACAAGACCGATTGCTTCATTTATCATGGGGATAAGCACCTTGTTTACAACAAAGCCGGGTGCCTCTGCAACCTCAACAGGGTCCTTGCCGATCTCCTTGGTAAGGTTGTAGATGAAGTCGAATGTCTCCTGCTTTGTGTTTGCGCCTCTGATGATTTCAACAAGCTTCATAGAGGGAACAGGGTTGAAGAAGTGCATGCCTATTACAGGGTGCTTTAAGCCTGCGCCCATCTCTGTGATGGACTTAGAGGATGTGTTGGAGGCAAAAATTGCGCTCTCCTTGCACATTCCGTCAAGCTCTAAAAGAAGCTCTCTCTTTGTGCCCATATCCTCCTTGACACACTCGATTATCAAATCGGCATCCTTTGCAGCTTCCTTCTCCTCTATAAGAATGTTGGCAAGCAAAGCATTTACAGCTTCCTCTGTCATCTTGCCCTTTGCAACTCTCTTTGCAAGAGAGGCAGCCAGCTTGTCCTTGTGCTTTTGTGCAGAAGCTACCGAGCTTGCATACATAAGTGCTGTGTGGCCGTTTGCAGCGAATACCTGTGCGATACCGCTTCCCATTGTGCCGGCGCCGAAAATTGCTACCTTCATTGGAATCTCTCCTTTTTTATTTTAAAAAATATCTCTGCCTACCTGTTTACATAAGGATCGTGCTTTCTCTTTTCCAAGAAAGCTGTCATTCCGTTCTGCTGGTCCTCTGTGCCAAAGCAGTCACCAAAGCATTGGGATTCTATCCTTACAGCAGAAGCAATATCCACCTGCATACCCTCGTTTATTGCCCTTTTGGAATTTCTCACAGCAATGGGGGCATTTGAGGCAATCTTTCTTGCCATCTTCTTAGCTTCCTCCATAAGATTTTCCAAAGGATACACTGCGGAAACCAAACCTAATCTGTAAGCTTCACAGGCATCTATCTTATTGCAGGTATAAATAAGCTCCTTTGCCCTTCCTGTGCCTATTATTCTGGGAAGTCTCTGTGTGCCGCCAAAGCCGGGGGTTATGCCCAGGCCTGTTTCCGGCTGACCGAAAACAGCGTTTTCAGATGCAATTCTTATGTCGCACGCCATAGAAAGCTCGCAGCCGCCGCCTAAGCAAAAGCCGTTTACGGCTGCTATGGTGGGGATGGGAAGATTTTCAAGCTTTAAGAAAACATCATTTCCCAATCTGCCGAATTCCTCTCCCTCTTTTTTGGAAAGATCCTTCATCTGGGCAATGTCAGCACCTGCCACAAAGGACTTATCCCCTGCGCCTGTGAGGATGAGAACGCGCACAGAAGAAAAATCCACATTATCCAAAACCTCATTCAGCTGCTTTAAAACATCGGAATTGAGGGCGTTGAGAGCCTTTTCCCTTGTTATTGTGATTATGCCGAAGGCTTCCTCGGCTTTATAATTTACAAAATCGCCCATATTAAAGCTTCTCTACAATTACAGCTTCACCCATGCCGCCGCCTATGCAAAGTGTGGCAACGCCCTTCTGACCTGCCTTCAATTCGTGAAGAAGTGTAACCAGAATACGGCAGCCGGAGGCACCGATGGGATGTCCGATTGCGATAGCTCCGCCCTTGGGATTGAGCTTTTCCTCGGGAATTCCCAGCTCCTTGCCAACCTCAAGAGCCTGTGCTGCAAATGCTTCGTTTGCTTCAAACACATCAATATCCTCAATCTTGAGATCTGTCTTTGAAAGAGCGTGTCTTACAGAGGGAATGGGACCTAAGCCCATCACAGAGGGGTCAACTCCCTTAGAGCCTGTGGAGATAAGCCTTGCCATAGGCTTGAGGTTATGCTCCTTTACAAATTCCTCAGAGCAAACCAGAACTGCTGCTGCTCCGTCGTTTATTCCGGAGGCGTTGGCTGCTGTAACTGTTCCGTCCTTTTTGAATGCAGGCTTTAACTTTCCAACCTTTTCCATTGTTGTGCCGGCCTTTACATATTCGTCAACATTGAATACGATGGGATCGCCCTTTCTCTGGGGGATGACAACATCCACTATCTCATCCTTGAACCAGCCCTCCTGATTTGCCTTTGCTGCCTTTTCCTGGCTCTTTACAGCAAATTCATCCTGCATTTCTCTTGTGAGGCTGTACTTTTCTGCAACATTTTCGGCTGTTATGCCCATGTGATAGTTGTTGAAGGCATCCCAAAGGCCGTCGTTTATCATGACGTCAATCAATGTCTGATTGCCCATCTTAACTCCGAATCTCTCGCCGAAGATTGCATAGGGTGCGCCGGACATGCTCTCTGCACCGCCTGCAACAATGCAGTCGCCCTCGCCTGCTAAAATTGTCCTGTATGCCAAGGATACGGCATGAAGGCCGGAGCCGCAAACCTTGTTGATGGATGTTGCGGGAACTTCTACGGGAAGTCCTGCCTTGAGAGACATCTGTCGGGCAGGGTTCTGTCCCTGTGCTGCCTGAAGCACATTGCCCATGAATACCTCGTCAACATCCTGCGGCTTTACGCCTGCACGGTTTAAGGCTTCCTTGATGACAACGGCTCCGAGATCTGCTGCCTTGATGTCCTTTAAGCTGCCGCCCATGCTTCCTACTGCTGTGCGGCATGCCCCTACCAAATATACATTTTTCATTGCTTTTTGCCTCCTTATATTTATTACAAAGAGATGTAATCTTTGTTCAATTATAACCATAACACACAAAGAAATGCAAGCGAATTTGACCGATTTTATTATTTAGTAACAGATATTTGATTAACCCTTATTTAATTTTATACTTAATTGACATAATCCTGCAGGGGCAGGCTGTTTTGCAGGTGAAAATAAGAAGCAAATCCTTCACGATTTGCAAAAAACTGCATATTTTCGTGCATTTTTAAAACAAGATAAGCTACTTTTTAAATTTTAGGCTGCGCAGGATGAATAAAAATATAAGCCCGGTTCAAAACTATATAAAAGTTAAAGGAGGTGTTTCTTTGATCGGAATTTTAGACAAGGTATCTCTCTTTCTCACCATTTTGGGCTCCCTTAACTGGGGCTGTGTGGGGCTTTTCTCCTTCAATGTGGTGGATTATCTGTTAGGAGGTCCGCAATCTTTGCTGTCGAGGGCTGTGTATGTGGTAATAGCCGCTTCCGGAATCTGGTGCATAACCCTTTTGTTCAAGGATTATCCCGAAACAGGAAGAAATTAAAGCTGAAGGCGCTCCTTTTTTGTGAAAAAGGGGTGTCTTTTCATTATGGGGCAGTCAGCATAAAATTAAATGATGCACATAGCATTTATTGTTGTTTATTTTCTCAAGGTATAGTATAATGTTAAATTGAACACATAAGAAGGGTGAGCATATGAGAAATCAGAGGACAAGAAATAAAAAGGGAGCCAAATTTCCTTTGGCGGCAGTTCTGCTTTTAGCCGTTGCAGCTGTATTGGCGGTGATGGGCTTTGTTCTTCTAAGCGGGGAAAGCAGCAATTACAATGCAGTTGACATCGACCCGGCGCATCTTGATTCAAGAGCAGAAAAAATCAAAAGATTTTTTTGGGAAAAGAAGGAAAAGAACGACAAGGACAACTTTTCCTATGAAATTGAAACAATGCTCGATTTTAAGGGAGAAGAACAGCAGTGCAGCATAGGGCTTAAAAATCCTCATCGCAACACCATGCTTATGTACATAGAGCTTTCCTTGGAGGATGGGGATGTGTTTTTCAGAAGCGGACTTATCCTTCCCGGAGAAAAAATTGAAAAAATTACTCCTGACAAAAAGCTGCCTGAAGGAGAATTTAAAGGTCACGCCGTAATTTGCGCCGTTGAGCCTGAAACAGAGGAATTTGTGGGATTTTTAGAGCAGGAAGTAAATATCAGGGTAAGAAAATAAAGGAATTGAGGTAAATCTGATGTTTGATATCAAAGACGAGAGAAACCTTACGATGCTCACGGACTTTTATGAGCTTACCATGGCAAACGGCTATATGGTAAAGGGCATAGGAGAAAAAGAAGTTGTATTCGATATGTTCTTCAGAAAAATACCCGACAACGGCGGCTACGCCATTGCAGCAGGTCTTCAGCAGCTTATCGAATACATCAAAAATCTTTCCTTTTCCAAGGAGGATGTAAATTTTTTAAGATCCAAGCATATGTTCAGCGAGGAATTTCTCTCCTATCTTGAAAGCTTCAAATTCACTTGCGACATCTGGGCCATAAAGGAGGGAACACCTGTCTTTCCAAAAGAGCCTATCGTGGTTGTCAAGGGCCCTGCCATGCAGGCACAGCTTATTGAGACAATGGTGCTTTTGACCATCAACCATCAGACTCTTATAGCCACAAAGGCAAACAGAATTTCCCGCGCAGCGCAGGGAAGGCCTGTTATGGAATTCGGCTCAAGGCGAGCACAGAGCTATGATGCTGCCATGCTGGGCGCAAGAAGCGCCTTTATAGGCGGCTGCTCCTCCACAGCCTGCGTCATAGCCGACCAATATTACAGCATACCGGCTGTCGGTACAATGGCACATTCCTGGGTGCAGATATTTGACGATGAATATGAGGCCTTTAAGGCATATGCAGAAACCTACCCCGAAAGCTGCACGCTTCTTGTGGATACATATGATGTTTTAAAAAGCGGAATGCCCAACGCCATAAGGGTGTTTGACGAGGTTTTAAAGCCTATGGGCATACATCCTGCCGGAGTGAGGATAGATTCCGGTGACATTGCATATCTTTCAAAGAAAATGCGGAAAATGCTGGATGATGCAGGCTATCCTGAATGTAAGATCGTCGCCTCAAATGCGCTGGATGAATACATAATCCGGGATCTCATTCTTCAGGGCGCTCAGGTGGATTCCTTCGGAGTGGGAGAAAATTTAATAACCTCGCGCTCGGAGCCTGTTTTCGGCGGAGTTTACAAGCTGTCGGCGGTAGAGCAGGACGGAATCATGACACCTAAAATAAAGATTTCCGAATCCAGCGAAAAGATAACAACCCCCGGATTTAAAAATCTCTATCGGCTCTTTGACAAAAAGACAGACAAGGCCATTGCAGATTACATCTGCCTGAGAGAGGAAGAAATAAATGAGGATGAGCCTCTTGTCATATTCGATCCCGATGCAGTCTGGAAGCACAAAAAGCTGACGGATTATAAGGCAGAGTGCCTTTTGGAAAGAATATGCGACAGGGGAAAAATTGTCTACACCTCCCCTTCCTTAAAGGATATAAGGGAATTCTGCCGCCAGC
Organism: Oscillospiraceae bacterium; assembly: GCA_020024215.1. GTDB lineage: Bacteria > Bacillota > Clostridia > Oscillospirales > Ruminococcaceae > Yanshouia. The sequence goes on from JAHHUC010000022.1 coordinate 7,777, forward strand.
AGGTATCTCTTATGTGGGATGAGCTTTTGAGATTTGAAAACCCCCACAGATATTATGTTGACCTCTCGGACAAGCTTTGGAATTTAAAGCATACACTTTTGGAGGAAAACAGCTACAAATAGAAAAAATTATGCCCTCCCTTATTTTGGGAGGGCGTTATCCGATTGAGAAATTTTAAAAAGGAGGGGCAAAATGAATATCACAACTGATGCTGTTGTTGTAAAAACAAAAAACATAGGCAGCGACAGATGTGTGTGGCTTCTTACAAAAAATTTGGGCGTAATAAGCATATATCTTAAAGGCGCCGGCTCTGTAAGGTCAAAATTTGCCTCCTCCACACAGCTTTTTTCCTGCGGTGAGGCTGTGCTTTTTAAAAACAGGGACAGGTATTCCTTAAATTCCTTTGATGTGACAGACACCCACTTCAAGCTTCAGGGCGACCTTTTGAAGCTGTCGCTCGCCTCCTATCTGTGCGAAGCCATGTGCGATGTATCCTCTATGGGGGAAAACACCGAGGAATATCTTCCGCTTTTAAAAAATGCGCTGTATCTTATCGAAAAGGGAGAAAAGCCGCCTGCTCTCATAAAGGCGGTTTTTGAAATGCGCCTGATGGTGCTTTCCGGCTTTATGCCCGATATTGTAAATTGCAGCAGCTGCAGTCAGGTGCTTCCAAAGGAAATATATTTTTTGGCAGAGGACGGCATCTGCCTTTGCGAAAAATGCCACAAGGAGCAAGATGGGGGCTTTTTCCTGCCCTCAGCTGTGGTCAGCTCCTTAAGACACATTATATTTTCAGACAGCAAAAAAATATTTTCCTTCAGCATAAAAGCTGAAAATCTCAAAATATTATCCGGCTTCTGCCAGTTTTATTTTCTTCATCATCTGGGAAGAGGCTTTAAAACTCTGGAATTTTACCAAAGCCTCTTATAAACTCTTCAGCCGGATTTTTTCACAGCCTTCATAAAGAAAAGGAGATTTTATGACAGACCAAAAATATCTGGATATTTTGGAATATCCCATCATATTGCAGGAGCTTTCAAGCTGCGCCGTATCAGAGGACGCAAAGGAAAAAGCTCTCAGACTTTACCCCTATGACAACATATATGAGGCAAAAAATGAGCTTTCTCTCACGCTGGGGGCAAATTCTCTTTCCACAAGCTACGGCTATCCCCCGATAGAAAAAACAGAAAACTGTGCCATATATCTTAACAGGGCTTCAATGGGCGGAAGCCTCTCCTTAAAGGAGCTTCTTTCTGTTGAAAGGGTTTTAAAAACCATGCGCCGGACATATGAATACAGAAAGGAGGCAGAGGGCGAAAACGATTTGGACACACTGTTTTCCTGTCTTTATATAAACAAGGAGCTGGAAAAAAAGCTTTCAGATTCCATCGCCTCAGAAGATCAGCTGGATGAAAACGCCTCCCCTGCCCTCTCTGAAATAGTAAAGAAGATCCGCCATGCCCAGATGGAGGTAAGAAGCCGGCTCGACAGCATGATAAGATCCCACACATATCAGAAATATCTTCAGGAGCCTATTGTCACCATAAGGGACGGCAGGTTCTGCGTGCCTGTAAAGCAGGAATACAGAAGTGAGATAAAGGGCCTTGTCCACGACACCTCCTCCTCCGGCGCATCTCTTTTTATAGAGCCTGCCGCCGTGGTTGAAATGAACAACGAAATAAGGATATTGGAGAGCAAAAAGGAAATTGAAGAGGCGAGGATAATAGCTGCGCTCTCTGCACTTTGTGCAAATGTAAAGGAGGAGATAATGCGCGGCTATGACGCTCTTACACATCTGGATTTTGCCTTTGCAAAATCCAAGCTGGCAGATAAGATGAGAGCCAATCCCCCGATTCTTACAGAAAAAGGCGGCACAAACCTAAAAAAGGCAAGGCACCCCTTCATTTCTCCCGAAAAGGCTGTGCCCATAGATATATCTGTTGGAAACGAATATGACACTCTGGTCATAACAGGCCCTAATACAGGCGGAAAAACAGTAGCTATAAAGACTATGGGGCTTCTTTCACTTATGGCAGCCTCCGGTCTTATGATTCCTGCCTCAACCGAAAGCACTGTCAGGATATACAAAAGGATTTTTGCCGACATAGGGGATGAGCAGTCCATCGAGCAAAGCCTTTCCACCTTTTCCTCCCACATGAAGAACATAATATCCATTGTTCAAAATGCAGATGAGGATTCCCTTGTGATACTCGATGAGCTGGGCGCAGGCACCGACCCTGTGGAGGGAGCAGCCCTGGCCATCTCCATAATCGAGAATTTAAGAGGGGCAGGTGCATTTGTGCTTGCCACCACCCACTATCCCGAAATAAAGCTGTATGCGCTTAAAACAGACAGGGTGCAGAACGCAGGATGTGAATTTGATGTTGCGTCGCTGCGCCCCACCTACCGGCTTTTGACGGGAATACCCGGAAAATCCAACGCCTTTTTGATAAGCGAAAAGCTGGGGCTTCCTCAAAAAATTATAGAGGAATCCAAAAGCCTTATAGATTCCGGAAGCATGAGATTTGAAGATGTTATAGGAAATCTTGAGGAAATGAGAATCCATCTGGAAAAGGAAAAGAAGGAGACAGAGGCATTGAAAGCTGAGGCCCTCAGGATAAGAGACGATGCCCAAAGAGAGAAAAATCAGCTGATCTCCGAATTGAAAAAACAGCAGGAAAGAGAAAAGCAAAGCGCTCTCAGCGCCATTGAAGAGGCAAAGAGCTATGCCGAGCTGCTGTTTGAGGAGATGGAGGGCATCAAAAAGGAGAAGGATGCGGAAAACTTCTCAAGGCTGCTTAATGCTTCAAAGGCAGAATACAGCAAAAAAATGAGGGAATTGGAGGGCAGGGCTGACCCTGTAAGGGAAAATTCCTCAAAGAAAAAGCTGCAGAGGCCTTTGCAGAAGGGCGATATAGTATTCATAGAATCGCTGGGCAAGGAGGGACTTGTAATAAGCAATCCTCAAGGCGACAGGGTTCAGGTTCAGGCAGGGGTTATAAAGACCACAGTATCCATAAATGATGTGACCTTGGGCGAAAAGAAAAAGGAAAAGAAAAAAAGCGAGGGAAAGGTTACAAGAACAGGCGTTGCCTCCTCTTACACCAAGGATGCCATGACAGAGATATCCCTTTTGGGAATGGATTCCATAGAGGCTGTTATGGCACTGGATCACTTTATAGATCAGGCTGTGCTTATGAAGATACCCACCATAAGGATAGTTCACGGCAAGGGAACAGGAGTTCTGCGTGCAGCTGTTGCAAAAAGGCTTAAAAGCCACAAGGCCATAAAGGAATACAGGCTTGGAAGGTACGGCGAGGGCGAGGACGGAGTTACCATAGCCACATTGAAATAGAATCTTTTCTTTTATTCAATATTACTTTACATTTATCTCTTTACATGAAAAGTCTTATAATGTAAAATAACAGTGTATGGATATGCAATATTCCTTATAGAATATGAAAGGATGAAATAAATTGGATATTAAATATAAAAGAGTGCTGCTTAAATTGTCAGGAGAGGCACTTGCAGGCGGCTCCTCTAAGGGAATAAGCTATGACACCCTTCTTAACATCTGCACAGAGATTAAAAAATGTGTGGATTTGGGCGTACAGGTGGGCATAGTTGTAGGCGGCGGAAACTTCTGGAGGGGAAGAGAAACAGCCGACAGGATGGAGAGGACAAGGGCAGACAAAATCGGTATGCTTGCGACCATAATGAATTCCATCGCCCTCTCGGATGCCTTTGAAAAGGTGGGAGTTGAGGCGGTTGTGAGAACCTCTGTGGATATGATCTCCGTTGCAAAGAGATTTACGCGGGAGGATTCTTTAAAAGACATGCAAAAAGGCAGGGTTGTGATCTTTGCAGGAGGCACAGGAAGCCCCTTCTTCTCAACAGATACAACAGCCGCACTAAGAGCTGCCGAGATATCTGCCGACTGCATACTGATGGCAAAGATGGTGGACGGAGTTTACGACAGCGACCCAAAATCAAACCCCAGCGCAAAAAGATATGACAGAATATCCTTCTCAGAAATTCTGCAAAAGGACCTTAAAGTTATTGATTCCACAGCATCTTCCATGTGCCGTGACAACAATACAGAGGTGTTTGTCTTTTCCCTCTCTGAGCCTGAGAATATTTTAAGGGCTGTTATGGGAGAAAATATAGGAACAGTATTAAAGGAGGAAAAATAGATATGAACGCTTTTACCAAGGAATATGAGGCAAAAATGACCAAAACCATCGAGTCTTTGCAAAGGGAATATCAGTCCATAAGGGCAGGCAGAGCAAACCCCTCCATTTTAGACAGGGTATCCGTTCTCTATTATGACGTGCCCACACCCATAAATCAGCTTGCCGCCGTATCTGTTACAGAGGCAAGGACTCTCACCATTTCCCCCTGGGACAAAACAACGCTTAAGGCTATCGAAAAGGCTATTCAGGCATCTGATGTGGGAATAAATCCCCAAAATGACGGAAGCTGCCTGAGGCTTCTCTTCCCGCCTCTTACCGAGGAGAGAAGAAAGGAGCTGTGCAAACAGGTTGCCAAGCTGGGAGAGGATGCCAAGATTGCCATCCGCTCCATAAGAAGAGACGCCAACGATAAGCTCAAGGCAAAGAAAAAATCTGCCGAGCTTCCTGAGGACACCATAAAGGATTTGGAAAAGGAAATTCAGGATGTTACCGACAGGTTCTGCAAGGACATTGACAGCATGAGCCAGACAAAGGAACAGGAAATCATGTCTATCTAGGCGCCCTTTGCTCTTCTTGTTGTAATTTTATAAAAAAGCCGGAAGGCATAAAATATTCAAGCTTTGGAACAAGTCTCCGGTTTTCTTACTTAATCTAGCAGAAAAAGGAGGGCATCATGCTCTCCTTTAGACATATTGGAGGATATATGGACAATTCTTGCAAAATGCCCCGTCACATAGCAATCATTTTGGACGGAAACGGCAGATGGGCAGAACAAAGAGGCCTGCCCCGCTTCAAAGGTCATTCAAAGGGCTCTGAAACAGTCAGAGAGATTGTTGATCACTGCGACAAAATCGGAATAGAATATATTACGCTCTACGCCTTTTCAACCGAAAACTGGAAAAGGCCCAAGGAAGAAGTGGACGAAATAATGCGTCTTTTGAGAAAATATCTGGATGAGCTTAGCAAATATGCCGACAAAAACGCAAAAATAACTGTTTTGGGTGAGACAGAAGGGCTTCCCTCCGATATAAGAGGAAAGATCATGGAGGCAACTGAAAACACAAGAAACAACACCGGCATAAAGGTGAACATTGCGCTCAATTACGGCGGCAGGCAGGAAATCACAAATGCCGCAAAAAGAATTGCAGCACTTGTAAAAAGAGGTGAGCTGGAGCCTGAGGACATAACAGAAAATCTTTTTGAAAAATTCCTCTACACCAAGGATATGCCCTCCCCTGACATAATTTTAAGGCCGGGAAGGGAAAAAAGGATATCCAATTTTCTTCTTTGGCAGGGAGCTTATTCCGAGCTTATTTTTGAGGATATTCTCTGGCCGGATTATACAAAGGAAGATTTAGACAGAGCGATAGATGATTTTAAACACAGAAATCGCCGTTACGGAGGAGTGAAATAAGTGAAAACCCGCATTATCTCCGCCCTTATAGGTCTGGCGGTGCTGTTTGTTGTAATAATGAACTTCGATTCAATCTTTTTGAATTTTGCCGTAGCTGTCGTGATTATAATAGCCATTGACGAGCTTTTGGGAGCCTCAAAGCTTAAGGGCAATAAGCCTATATGCATTGTAACCTATCTTTTCGGCGCCACGCTTCCCTTTTTGAAGCTCAGCCTTTTTGAGGATAAAATTCCGCTTATAATTTTTGCCTTTGTGTTTCTCATAATGCTTATAATGCTCAAATATCACACAGAGCTGAGCATTGTCAATGTGGGCTTTACCATAGCCTTCACAATAGCCATATCACTGTCCGGAACCTGCCTTGTCTATATGCGTGACCTATATGGAAAGAATATAGGTCTTTATGCAGTTGTAGTCATACTGACAGGTGCCTGGATGAGCGACACAGGGGCTTATTTTACCGGTGTGTTTTTCGGAAAACACAAGCTTGCCCCGCTAATAAGCCCGAAAAAAACTGTTGAGGGCGCAGCAGGCGGAGTTGTTGTCTGTGTTGTAAGCGAGGTGCTTTTTTCCTTTCTCTATGTGCTTATCTTAGAAAAATTCAAAGTAAGTCTTTCTGTGGATTATGCTGCACTTGCCCTGCTCTCCCCTGTCATCTCACTTGTTTCCATAGTGGGCGATCTTTCTGCATCCATCATAAAAAGACAATCCGGAATAAAGGATTTTGGAAAAATCATGCCCGGGCACGGCGGTATATTGGATAGATTCGATTCTGTCCTCATGGTTATACCCGTTGTTTACATCATCTTTTCCATACACCCTCTGATAACAGCGCTTTAAGGTCTTTTTAAAGGGGAAGAGATGACTTTGCAAAAATTTCTGCATATTTTTGCTTTTTGATGTGTGTTTAAAGCGTGGTTTTGCCCTTAAAAAGGACTTATTAGGGAGGTTTTTGCTTGAAAGCTTCAATCATGGGCTCAACAGGCTCAATAGGAACTCAAAGCCTTGATGTATGTGAAAATATGGGAATCCAAGTCTCCTGCATTACAGGCAATAAAAATTATAAGCTTTTGGAGGAGCAGGCAAGAAGATTTAAGCCGAAAACAGTTGTCTGCACCGATGAAGAGGGCTTTAGGCATCTTAAAATTTCACTTAAGGATACAAGCTGCAAGCTTCTTTTTGGCAAAGAGGGGCTTACAGAGGCTGCAAGTGCGCCCTGTGATATACTTTTAAATTCCATTGTGGGCATTGCAGGTCTGCCTGTTACAATAGCTGCACTTGAAAGCAAAAATATTCTGGCACTTGCCAACAAGGAATCTCTTGTGACCGCAGGAGAAATGGTTATGAAGCTTTCAAGGGAGCAGAACACGCCAATAATTCCGGTTGACAGCGAACATTCTGCCATTTTTCAGTGCCTTGGCAAAGAGCAGGACAGCCAAATAGAAAAAATCATACTCACCTGCTCCGGCGGACCTTTTTTCGGGAAAAAAAGGCAGGAGCTTGAGGGTGTGGGGCTTGAGGAAACCTTGAAGCATCCCAACTGGTCAATGGGAAGAAAAATAACCGTTGACAGCGCCACGCTTATGAACAAGGGGTTTGAACTCATTGAGGCCATGCACCTTTTCGGCGTGCCTGCGCAAAAGGTGCAGATACTCATTCACAGACAGAGTATTCTTCACTCTGCGGTGGAATTTTCAGATGGTGCAGTCATAGGTCAGATGGGCACTCCGGATATGAAGCTGCCCATACAATATGCCTTTACATATCCTAAGAGGCTTCCCTCAAAGGAGAAAAAGCTTTCCTTGGCAGACATAGGCACACTCACATTTTCATATCCTGATTATGACACCTTCGGATGTTTAAACTTAACTAAAAAAGCCATATTAAAGGGTGGATTGTATCCGGCCTTTTTAAACGGCGCAAACGAAAAGGCTGTGGAGCTTTTCCTCGGCGGAAAAATACGCTATCTTCAGATAGAGGAGCTTATAGGAAAGGCTCTGGAATCGGCCTCGCTTTGTGAGGATTCATTCAATTTGGACAATGTATATTCAGCGGACCTTCTCGGCAAAAGAAGTGTACTGAACATATTTGAAAGGCTTGGGGCTTAATTTATGATTTTTACTGTGATTTCTGTTATTTTGGTATTCGGACTTTTAATATTTTTTCATGAGCTGGGACACTTTCTCTTTGCCAAGGCCTCAAGGGTTTCGGTAAATGAATTTTCCATAGGCATGGGCCCTGCCGTATTCAAAAAGCAAAAGGGAAAAACCCTCTATTCCATAAGGCTTCTCCCCTTTGGCGGCTACAATATGCTGGAGGAGGACAGGGAAAAGGAGGGCTGCTTTGAAAACGCGCCCTTTTATAAAAAGGTTGTCATCCTTCTGGCAGGAGCTGCCTTCAACCTTATTTTAGGCTATGTCCTGCTGTCTGTGATAACAGCCATGAACGGCTATATAGGCACAACGGTGGTGGCGCAGTTTGGAGAAAATTCCAAAAGCAGCAATTACCTGAAGCTGGGGGATGAAATAACAAGATTGAACGGCCACAGAGTGAGAACCAGCAATGACATCATGTATGAGCTTACAAGGGATGCCGACGGACTTATAGATGTGGAGCTTATAAGAGACAACCAAAAAATGACCATACCTGTTGAGTTTGAAATGGAGGAGATAGCTCAGGGCGTAAACGCCATAAAGATGGATTTCCTTGTTCTTGCAAAGGATGCCTCATTTTTGGATTATCTCACCTATCCCTTCAACTGGAGCATGTCGCTTATAAAGCAGGTTTGGGGCTCGCTTATAGACCTTTTGACAGGAAGGGTTCCTGTAAATCAGCTCTCAGGGCCTGTGGGCATTGTGTCTGTAATAAGTCAGGCATCAAAGCTGGGAATAAAGCCGCTTTTGATGCTCTCAGCCTTCATATCTGTAAACTTGGGCATTTTCAATCTTCTCCCTCTTCCCATTTTAGACGGTGGAAAGATTCTCATTTATTTTATAGAAAAATTGAGGGGAAAGCCATTTTCCGAAAAGACACTCGGCATAATCAACAATGTAAGTGCCGCCGCAATAATGCTGCTGGTGATTTATGCCACAACAAACGATATTTTAAGAATAATAAACGGCTGATAAAAAGAGGTGAGCATATATGTCAAAGCAGGTTAAGGTGGGAAACGTCACCTTAGGTGCAGGTGCGCCCGTCAGAATACAATCCATGCTGTCGGCAAGATGGGATGACTTTGACAAAGCCGTAAGTCAGGCAAAAGAATTGGAGCAGGCAGGCTGTGAAATTGTGAGAATAGCAATACCCACATTAAAAAGCGCTCAGATAATTCCAATTTTAAAGAACAGCATCAGCATACCCCTTGTTGCGGATATACACTTTGACTATCGCCTTGCCTTAAAGGCGGTGGAGTTGGGTATAGACAAGGTCAGGATAAACCCCGGCAACATAGGGGATATAGAAAATGTAAAAAAGGTTGCTCAGGCCTGCAGAAAAAAGGGAGTTCCCATAAGAATAGGCGTAAATTCCGGCTCTTTGCAAAAGGAGGTGCTGGAAAAATATATCTCGCCAACTCCCGAGGCTCTGGTGGAAAGCGCCGCAATTCACGCCTCTTTTTTGGAGAGGTTCGATTTTGATGACATTGTCATCTCAATAAAATCCTCCAGCCCCGTAAACACCATAAAAGCCTATCGCCTTGCACATGAAAGATTTGATTACCCCCTTCATCTTGGTGTCACCGAGGCAGGGACAGAGCGCATGGGAATAATCAAATCCGCCATAGGCATAGGCGGACTTTTAGCCGACGGCATAGGGGACACCATAAGGGTATCTCTGACAGGCGACCCTGTGAAGGAAATTTATGCCGCAAAGGATATTTTAAAGGCATTGGGAAAGAAGGGCTACGGCCCGAACCTAATATGCTGCCCCACCTGCGGAAGAACCAGCATAGACCTTATATCACTGGCTGAAAATGTTGAGAAAAGGCTTAATACATACACCAAGGATATAACGGTTGCCGTTATGGGCTGTGTTGTAAATGGGCCCGGTGAGGCAAAGGAAGCGGATATAGGCTTAGCCGGAGGAGCTGGCAAGGGCATAATATTCAAAAAGGACAAAATTTTGGGAACATACCCGGAAAATGAGCTTATAGACAGGCTCTTTTCTGAAATAGATAAGCTTTAAAATGAAAGGAATATAAAATGCCCAGCAATTTCACAGATGTTTTCGGATATCTGATAACCTCAGATATAAAAACCATAGAAAGCTTCAAAACCCTTTTGTCTGTTGACATTCTAAAGGAAAAGCGGGAATTTTACATACATACAAGCTCAGACAGCATAATTGATGCCTTAAGTCTGCACATGATTGAAAAGGAGATTGCAGAAAAGCTGAAGCTCAACAATGTGGAAATAAGCATAAAATACCCCAAGGAGCTTTTTTCTGCAAAATATCTCCCCCGGCTGATAGAGGGCTTAAAGCACAGAAGCATACCTGTAAACGGCTTTTTTGACGGCGCAGAGGCCTCATACACGCCCTCTCAGATTGACGATTGCTCAAAATCTAAAGAATATGACGGATTTTTATACATAAGCCTTCCGTCAGGCTCTGACATGATGAACGAGCTTAGCGTTCCAAAGCTTATGGAATCTCAGATAAAATCGGAATTTGACCTTAAAGTGAAGGTGGATATCGGGCTTGGCAAAACAGAATATGCAAAAGAGGTTTTAAAAAGCATAGAGGAAAAGCAAAGGGAGCCTGTTCATATAAAGGAGCGGAAAAAGGCTCAAAAATCCGCCTTTACATTTGAATGTGAGGGGCTTCCCTTAGTTCCCGACACTCAGGAGGTGCTCATAGGAAAGCCCCCCAGAGGAAGGGTAATCCCCATAAAGGACATTGTGGAGGAATCCGGCGAGGTTCTTATAGTGGGAGATATATTCAAAAAGGAGGAGAGGGAAACAAGAAAGGGAGATAAAAAGATAATAACCTTTTTTGTTACCGATTACACCTCCTCCATAACAGTCAAGGCCTTTGCCAATTCAGATGACAAAAGCTATGATGAGATGAAGGTGGGCACAACCGTCATTATAAAGGGCGATGTCTCCTATGACAAATATGACAGGGAGATAAATATGCGCCTTTATTCCTGCGCGAAGGCACAAAGGCAGAGGAGGCAGGATTTTTCAGAGGAAAAAAGAGCGGAGCTTCATGCCCACACAAAAATGTCAATGATGGATGGCCTTGTGACAGCCACCGACCTTATAAAGACGGCAGCCTCCTTTGGACACAGGGCGATAGCCATAACAGACCACGGAGTTGTGCAGTCCTTTCCGGAGGCATATTCTGCTGCAAAAAGCCTTAAAAGCAAGGATAAGCCCATCAAAATCCTATACGGAGTTGAGGGCTATGAGGTGAATGATGATGACTTTCACCCCTCGCCTGAGCTGGACAGGAATACCGAGCTTAAAAAGCTGCCCTCCAACCACATAATAATACTGGTTAAGGATTATACAGGGCTTAAAAATCTTTACACGCTCATCTCAATTTCCCACACACAGTATTTCTACAAGCACCCCAGAATGTTGAAATCGGACATAAAAAAATTTAGGGAGGGGCTTATCATAGGCTCTGCCTGTGAGGCAGGAGAGGTTTTCAAATCAATCTTAAACGAGCTGCCTTTAGAAAAAACAGAGGAGATAGCCTCCTTCTATGATTATCTGGAAATTCAGCCCATAGGAAACAACGCCTTTTTAAAAAGGATAGGAAAGGCCGGAACAGATGACGATTTAAGAGCCTATAATCTAAAAATAGCCGCCTTGGCAAAAAAGCTTGGCAAGCCTCTGGTGGCAACAGGCGATGTGCACTTTTTGAATCCGGAGGATTCCATATTCAGGGCAATTCTTATGACCGGAATGGGCTTCAGCGATGCCGACAGCCAGCCCCCTCTATACCTTAAAACCACAGACGAAATGCTGGAGGAATTTTCTTATCTGGGCAAGGAAGGGGCATATGAGGCTGTTATAAAAAATCCCAATATGATAGCAGATATGTGCATGGATGACATTGCGCCCATACCCGACGGAACCTTTCCCCCCTCAATTCCCGGCTCTGATGAGGAGCTGCAAAGGATATGCTGGGAAAGGGTAAAGAGCATTTACGGAGATCCCCTCCCCTCTCTTGTTGAGGAAAGGCTCAGCAAGGAGCTGGATTCCATAATCAAAAACGGATTTTCCATCATGTATATAACAGCGCAGAAATTGGTTGCAGAATCAGAACGTTTGGGCTATCTGGTTGGCTCAAGAGGCTCTGTCGGCTCCTCCTTTGCCGCAACCATGTCGGGAATTTCCGAGGTCAATCCCCTGCCGCCCCACTATGTATGCCCCAAATGCAAAAAAAGCATTTTCTTCACAAAGGGAGAATACGGCTCCGGCTTTGATATGCCTGCAAAGGACTGCCCTGACTGCGGAACGCCTATGACAAGAGATGGTCACGACATACCCTTTGAGACCTTTTTGGGCTTCAACGGAGACAAGCAGCCTGATATAGACCTTAACTTTTCCGGTGAGGTTCAGGGCAAGATACATAAATACACAGAGGAATTGTTTGGCTCCACACAGGTTTACAAGGCAGGCACAATCTCCACTGTCGCCGAAAAAACCGCCTACGGCTATGTGAAAAAATACCTTGAGGAAAAGGGCATGACGGTTTCAAAGGCAGAGGAGGAAAGGCTTGCCATAGGCTGCACCGATGTGAAGAAAACAACCGGACAGCACCCGGGCGGAATGGTGGTAATCCCAAAGGGCATGGCTGTAACAGATTTTACCGCCGTGCAATATCCGGCAGATAAATCTGACGGAGGCATGATGACCACCCACTTTGACTTTCATGCGCTGCATGACACCATATTGAAGCTCGATGAGCTGGGACACGATGTTCCCACCATGTATTCACATCTTGAAAAGCGCACGGGGATAAAAATAAACGATGTCCCCACATGGGACAAGGATGTTATTTCCCTTTTTACCTCCCCTGAAAAGCTGGGGGTTACAGAGGAGCAGATAGACTGCAACACAGGCACCCTGGCGCTTCCTGAAATGGGAACCGGCTTTGTCAGACAGATGCTCAAGGAGGCGCAGCCAAAATGCTTTTCCGATCTTTTGCAGATCTCCGGTCTTTCCCACGGAACTGATGTGTGGCTGGGAAATGCACAGGAGCTTATAGCCCAAAAGATATGCACCATCAGTGAGGTTATAGGAACAAGAGACTCCATAATGGTATATCTTATCCAAAAGGGACTGGACAAGGGACTTGCCTTTAAGATAATGGAATTCACAAGAAAGGGAAAGGCTCCGGAAAAGTTTACGCCGGAAATTATAAACGATATGCTGGAGCACAATGTGCCTCAATGGTATATTGACAGCTGTCTTAAAATCAAATATATGTTCCCTAAGGCGCATGCGGCAGCCTATGTAATTTCGGCTGTAAAGCTGGGCTGGTTCAAGATAAACTACCCGTTGGAATTTTATGCCACCTATTTTACAGTGCGCCCGGATGACATCGAGGCTGAAACCATAATGCTGGGAAAGGAAGCGGTAAAGGAAAGAATATCCAATTTAAAAGCTATGGGAAATGACCGCTCTGCCAAGGATTCCTCCATTTTGGATATGCTTATGATAATAAACGAGATGATGGCAAGAGGCTATGGATTTTTGCCGGTGGATGTAAAAAAATCCACAGCCGGCACATACGAAATTGAAGACGGAAAGCTGAGGCTTCCCTTCTCCTCACTCAAGGGAGTGGGACAGGCGGCAGCAGAGGGGCTTTATGAGGTTGCAAAGAGCAACAGCTTCCTTTCTGTTGAGGAGTTTGCCGCCAAATCGGGAGCATCCAAAACCGTTATTGAAAGCTTAAATCAGCTTAATGCCTTCGGAGATCTTCCCCAGACAAGCCAGATAAGCCTGTTTTAACTAAATTTAAGGAGTGAATGTATTTGAACAAGGAAATTTACTTTGACCTTCATTGCGATACTCTTACACGCCGTTATGACAAAAATGACCCTATGAAAGATACCCTCAACATTGACACCAATGTCATCGATCTTGCAAGGATACCGTCCTCCAGACTTTACGGACAGTTTTTTGCCGTATTTGTGCCCGATTCTTACAGAGGCAAATCTGCGGAGGAATTTTTTAATACCAATGCCCAAAGCTTTATAAGACAGTGCCAAAAATTCGAGCACCTTACAGCAAGGTGCAGAAATTATGAGGAGATAGTCTCTGCCTATGAAGAGGGAAAAAGTGCCGCTGTTCTCACAATTGAGGGAGCTGCTGCCTTCGGAGGAAATTTGGAAAATGTAGAAAAGGCAAGAGAATTGGGTGTATGTGCCTGCACAATGACCTGGAACGGAGAAAACGAGCTTGCCTCCGGCAACAACACATCTGTGGGACTTAAACCCTTCGGAAAAGACTGCATAAGAGAAATGGAAAGAAACAACATTATTGTGGATGTCTCCCATCTCAATGACAATTCGCTGTATGATGTTTTGAAATTTGCAAAAAGACCTGTTATAGCCACCCACTCCAACGCAAGAAGCATAACAAAGCACCTGCGGAATTTAAAGGATGACCAGATAAAGGAAATAATAGACATGAAGGGGCTTATAGGCCTTAATTACTGCATTGATTTTCTCAATGATGTGCCTCAAAACGCCTGCCTTGAGGATGTTTACCGCCATGCAGAGCACATTCTAAAATTAGGCGGAGAGGATGTTTTAGCCCTCGGATCTGACTTTGACGGCTGCACTGTTTTCCCCGATTTGGATTCTCTTCAGAAATCCTTTGATTTGGGAGACTTTTTCCTTTCAAAGGGAATAGACAAAAAAATTGTCGAAAAGATAATGGGAAAAAATGCCCTGTCCTTCTTTAAGGAATACTTTGGGAATGGAATATAAAAAAATAGTCGAGGGAAAGTTTATCTCCCGCCCCAACAGATTTATTGCAAGGGTCCTTATAAACGGAAAAGAGGAAACCGTACATGTAAAAAACACAGGGCGCTGCAAGGAGCTTTTAGTTCCTGACGCAAGGGTATATCTTGAGGACTGCCGTGAAAACAGCAAAAGAAAAACACCCTTTGACCTTGTTGCCGTAATGAAGGGCAAAAGGCTTATAAACATGGACAGTCAAGCCCCAAACAAGGCATCCGAGGAATTTTTAAGAGAGAGCTTTTTTAGGGGAGAAAAGGTCAGCATACACCCTGAATACACCTATAAAAAATCCAGAATAGATTTTTTGTGCCGGTGCAAAAACCAAAAATATCTTGTGGAGGTAAAGGGCGTCACCTTAGAAAAAGACGGCAGAACCTATTTTCCCGATGCGCCCACAGAAAGAGGCTTAAAGCATATAAACGAGCTTTCGGCTGCCATAAGTGACGGCTTTTGCTGCATAATACTGTTTGTCATTCAGATGGATGATGTGCTGTCCTTTTCGCCCAATGAAAAAACGCAGCCCCAATTTAAGTCTGCGCTCATTGAGGCTGAGAAAAAAGGAGTTGTTCCCTTGGCATATTGCTGCAAGGTCACACCCTCCTCAATGGTCATAGACAGGGAAATACCGATTATACTGTAAAGAAAAAATAAGCTGTTGAGAAATTTTCAAAACAGCTTATTTTTTTATGATTTAAAACCAATTCTGCAAATTAAATTTTGATTTTACCTATATACCCTGGGAACCCTAGCAGAAATTCCTGTTAAAATTTCATAGGGTATTGTATCTGCTTCATAGGCAAGCTGCTCCACAGATATGGAATTTTTTCCGTCAGAGCCAAAAACAGTCACCTCATCTCCTAAGCTTACACCCTTTATATCCGTCACATCCACCATTGTTATATCCATGCATATATTGCCTATCTGCAAAGCCGGCAAGCCTCTTATAAGCATGGAAATCTTTCCTGAACACGCCCTTGCCAGGCCGTCGGCATAGCCGACTGAAACTGTGGCAATAAGCCTGTCGGATTCTGATGTATAGCTTCTTGAATAGCCCACCGTATCCCCCTTATGGATTTTCTTTATCTGCGTTATTTGGGATTTAAAGGACATGACAGGTCTAAGCCCCAGTGTGTTGGGTGCAAGCCTGTCAAAATTTACACCATAGAGGATTATGCCTGCCCTTGACATATCAAAGTGTGTCTGGGGATAGGAGAGTATGCCTGCGCTGTTGGCACAGTGCTTTTTTAAAGCTATCCCCTTTTTCATAAGGAGGTCATTGACATTTTTAAAAAGCTCTGTCTGCCTAAGTGTAAAATCCTTCCCGTTTGCCATATCGGCAGCACAAAGATGTGTAAAAATCCCCTCTATGGAAAATTCCTCCATAGCCATCAGCTCTTCTATCTCACAACATGCCTTTATTGGGTCCTCTGATGAAATTCCGTGGCGGTTCATGCCTGTGTCAAGCTTTATGTGCGCTCTCAGCCTGCCGCTTTTTATATGCTCTGCATATGCCCTTGCATTTTTTAAAGACGGCAGGGAAACTATTATATCACTTTCCAGAAGATATTCTATGGAGGGGGCAGGAACCGCTCCCAAAATGAGTATATCCCCTTTTATTCCCGCACTTTTTAAATCCAATGCCTCCTTTACTGTTGCAACCGCAAAGCCGTCTGCGCCCACACTTTCCAAGGCTTTTGCACATTTTGCCGCCCCGTGTCCGTAGGCATCAGCCTTGATGACTGCCATAACCTCCCCTTTTGTCTGCTCCTTTATTTTAAGATAATTATATTTGAGATTTTCCAAGCTTATCTCCGCTATACATCTCTCACATTCCAAATTCAAAAAAACACCCTCTTAAAAAGTCTTATAAAAGTATATACCAATTATTTTTTTTATTCCACATATATTTTTTGAACTTATGCTGTTTTATTGCCTCCAAAGCCTGCAAATCTCAATATAAAGAGCTTTTGCGGTTGAATTTATATTTTATTTGTGATAAAATTATTCTGTTAAACATAAATTAGATAAGGTATTTTATTTTAAGGAGAAAGCGTCTTGGAAAAGCTTAACACTTTGGTTATTTTCGGAGGAGCCTCCAATGAATATGAGGTTTCGTTAAGAAGTGTAATTACAATTTTAGAAAATATTGACAGAGAAAAATTCAAGCCCATTCTTGTGGGCATTACCAGAGACGGAAGATGGTATCTCTGTGATGAAAATGCAGAGGCAATAAAAAATGACAGCTGGATGAAAAAAGGCAAAAGAGCATTTCTCACACCAGACAGAGAGCACAAGGGGCTTATTGTTTTGGAAAAAACTGCAAAGTATGTGCCTGTGGATGTGGCATTTTTGGCCCTTCACGGACAAAACTGCGAGGACGGCTCATTGCAGGGACTTTTAAAGCTGGCGCAGATACCCTTTATAGGCGCAGGTGTCGCCTCCTCCGCAGTGTGCTTTGACAAGGAATTTACACACATAATAGCAGAAAGGGCATTTGTCCCTATGGCGAAGTGGATAAAGGTGGATTCCTCCATGAGCTATGAGGATATAATCACAGATGTCAGATTCAACATAGGCTTCCCCGCCTTTATAAAGCCTGCAAATTCCGGCTCCTCTGTGGGAACCTCGCCCATTATGAGCGAGGATGACCTTAAGCCTGCTTTGGATAATGCCTTTCTTCACGACAGAAAGGCAATCATAGAGGAGCATATAAAGGGGCAGGAGGTGGAATGTGCCGTAATGGGCAACGGAAACGATATCAAGGCATATGAAACAGGGGAAATTATATCGCTCACAGGCTTTTACGATTACGATTCAAAATATAAAAATGACACAGCAAAGCTTTTGATGCCTGCAAATATACAGCCAAAGCTTCAGGAGAGGGTCAAGGAGCTTGCCGTAAAGGCTTACAGGGCACTGGACTGCCGCGGCTATGCAAGGGTGGACTTTTTTGTAACAGAGCATGACGAGGTAATATTCAACGAGATCAACACACTTCCCGGATTTACCTCCATAAGCATGTGGCCTCAGATGATGTGCCGTTCTGGATATGATATGAAATCACTCATCACAAAGCTTTTGGAGCTGGCAATGGAGGTTTAAAATGTCGGAATCTCTCGCATCGTTCAAAAAGGATGTTCTCATAAACATCAAGGGAATACAAACAGTGGACGGCCAAGAGGATGTTATAGAGCTGTTCACAACAGGAAAATATGTGCTTAAAAACAAGAAATTTTATATAAGCTATACAGAATCCGAAACAACCGGCTTTAAGGATTCAGATACGCTTTTGAAGGTGGACAGCGACAAATCTGTTACACTTATAAGGTCGGGGAAAACCTCCTCCCATCTGGTTATTGAAAAGGGCAAGCGCCACCAGTGCCAATATGACACCGGCTACGGAATGTTCACTGTGGGCATATCCGGAGGAAAAATAGTAACCGAGCTTAACGAGGAGGGCGGACTTCTGGATTTTTCCTATTCTATGGACTTGAATTCAGCTCTCACATCCGAAAACAGAGTTATAATAACAATAAAAGGAGAGTAATATAAAATGTTAGACAGCAAAAGGGGCCCTGTGGGCAATGCCCTTGAGGAAATCAGGGAAATAGTTGAAAGGGCAGCAGCCAAGGCTCAGGCGGACGGTCTTTTGCCCAATGAAGCAGAGCTTCCCCAGTTTACAGTGGAGGTTCCGGCGGACACCTCCCACGGAGATTTTGCAACTAATGTGGCAATGGTTTCGGCAAGAGCCTTTAAAAAATCTCCTAAAATGATTGCAGATGCCATAATATCCTCTTTGGATTTAGAAAATACCAGCTTTTCAAAAGCCGAGGCAGCAGGCCCCGGATTCATAAACTTCTATGTAAAAAACATATGGTTTGCCCTTGTGGTAAAGGAGGTTCTTGAAAAGAACAAGAGATACGGAAGAACCAGCTATGGCAACGGGGAAAAGGTAAATGTTGAATTTGTATCAGCCAACCCCACAGGCCCTATGCACATGGGAAATGCAAGAGGCGGCGCCATAGGAGATTCCCTTGCCTCTGCTTTTGATTGGGCAGGCTATGATGCAACAAGAGAATTTTACATAAATGATGCCGGAAATCAGATAGAAAAGTTCGGAAAATCCCTCTCTGCCAGATATCTTCAGCACTTTAAGGGCGAGGAGGAAGTTCCCTTCCCCGAGGACGGCTATCACGGACATGACATTGTTGAAAGAGCAGAGGAATATATAGAAATAAACGGCGACAAGCTTCTTAGCGCATCCGAAGAGGAAAGAATGCAGGCGCTTATCAACTATGCGCTCCCTAAGAATATATCCAAAATGAAGAGCGACCTTGAAAAGTACAGAATAGTTTATGATGTATGGTTCCATGAAAGCTCGCTCCATGAAAGCGGAGCTGTCAAGGATGTTATCAAAAAGATGACAGAAAAAGGCGCAACATATGAAAAGGACGGCGCCCTTTGGTATAAGGCCACCGATTACGGCGAGGAAAAGGATGAGGTGCTTGTAAGAAAGAACGGAACACCCACATATTTTGCAGCCGACATAGCCTATCATGCCAACAAAATGGCTGTGAGAGGCTTCACAAAGTGCATAAATGTCTGGGGAGCCGACCACCACGGCCATGTGGCAAGGCTAAAGGGAGCACTGACAGCTATGGGACTTGACGGAAACAGTCTGGATGTGGTTTTGATGCAGCTTGTTAAGCTGACAAGAAACGGCGAATTGGTTAAAATGAGCAAGAGAACAGGAAATGCCATCGCCCTTTCCGACCTTTTGGATGAGGTTCCTGTGGATGCAGCAAGATTTTTCTTCAACATGAGAGAGCCCGGCTCATCCTTGGATTTTGACCTCGATTTGGCTGTTGAGGAAAGCTCTAAAAACCCTGTTTACTATGTTCAGTATGCCCATGCAAGAATATGCTCCATAATAAAGAACTTAGAGGCAGAGGGCATAAAGGTGAGAAGCTGTCAGGAAAAGGAGCTATGCCTGCTCACAGACCCTGCGGAAATAGAGCTTATCCGCTCCTTGGCTTCCTTCCCTGAGGAAATAATCAAGTCCGCTCTTTCCTACGATCCGGCAAGGCTTACACACTATGCGGTTGATTTGGCTACAAGGTTCCACAAGTTCTATAACAACTGCCGTGTAAGGTGTGAGGACGAGGCTCTTATGCAGGCAAGGCTCAATCTCTCAATTGCTGCAAAGCAGGTCATCTTCAATGTGCTCACCATGCTGAAGATAGAGGTTCCCGAGTCAATGTAAAAAAAGCAATTAAGGGGAAGGCTCTTCCCTTCCCCTTAAAATAAATTTAATTCATGTTTAGGAGGCACCCATGAAAAAAATCTCCGTCAATTCACTGTGCCGTGTCAGTCTGATTGCGGCGCTTTATTTTTGCATTTCTTTAGTGTTTGCTCCGATTTCCTTTGGAAACATTCAAATGAGAATTGCAGAAGCTCTCACCATACTTCCGGCTGTTTCCCCGTTGGGAATTTTGGGCGTCACAATAGGCTGTGCGCTTGCAAACCTCTACGGAGCCTTCACCGGAGCCAATATTTTGGGAATTATGGATGTGCTTTTCGGAACGCTTGCAACACTTATTGCAGCGCTTTTGACAAGAGGCCTTAGAAATGTCACATTCAAGGGCCTGCCCATTGCGGCAACAATTCCGCCTATAATAATCAATGCTGTTGTAGTAGGCGCAGAATTGGCATTTGTAATAGGCAGCACAGGAAAAATTGCACTTTCACTTTTCTTTGTGTGCGCTTTTGAGGTGGCTGTGGGACAATTCCTTTCCTGCACGCTTTTAGGACTTATTCTCTTTAAGGCGTTAAAAAAAGGCGGAATAGAAATATAGGACTTAAAGCAAAGGACAATGCAAATTCAAGCTGCATTGCCCTTATTTTTATCCGTTCAAGCACTTTAAACATTCTCTTCCTATTTCTATTGCCCTTTTTAGCGTGTCAGCGCGATGGGAATAATCGGGAATATCCAAATAATAAAAGCTTTCCTCATCCATGCAATCCTCTGCTGCTTTCTTTTGCACCCAAACCTCATAGTCGTTTGAATTTTTATATACCTCAAACATATATTCCTTGTCAGAGG
>JAHHUC010000023.1 GCA_020024215.1 Oscillospiraceae bacterium
TGTCCCCACAATCCGATAGGCTGTGTTTCTTCTTCGTAGAGTATCAGGCAAGGGATATAATAATCTCCCTGCAATTTATACCACAAACCGTTGCTTTCATCAAAAATGTACTTGTCCATATAATAAATCCTCCAGTATAATATATTCGCACATACGTCACAGTTCTCCGATTGCCACATGCTGTTATATCTTGTTATTAGATTTTCTTTCCCTTGTGTTTGCCCTTATCAGCTTCCAAGGGAAGAATAAAACAGTGTGAAATCGTATAATAAGTTAAGGTGCGCATTTTGCGATAAACCCTTTAGTTTCAAGGCTTTTGGAGGATTTTATTAAAACTTTGTGAGTGTTAATAACCACTTATAAAATTGTGGTTTTCAAATTCCAATTTATCAAACAGAACACATAAACCAATAAAAGGACTGCAATGCAGTCCTTTTTTTCTGTAATTTAAGGAAAGCTTTTAAGAATAGGCATAAACCGGCAAAAAGAGTAAAAGGGATTATTTAATATCCTTCCTAGTGACACAGCCGCATTTCCTGATAGTATTATCTTATGACCTTTCCATATAAAATCACTTATATTAAGACAAATGAGACTTGAGCATATCAGTCTTTTTCATATTCTCTTTTCAGCTACCATCACATACGGAGAATCAGAAACATTTAAAAGCCTGTAAAGGTAGACATCAAATTCCTTTTTATCCACAGTCTTAAAATACTCCTGCAGCTCCTCCCCTTCTTTTTCTCCCTCCGGGTGTCCCGGATAAACTGCAATTCCCAAAACTCCCCCCTTTTTAAGAGCAGCCATAGCATCTTTTACAGCTGTTATGGTGGTATCTCTCATGGTTGTGCGTGTCCTGTCTCCTCCGGGAAGAAATCCCAAATTGAACATTCCCCCATCTATTTCATCCTTTACATACTTTCTGAAATTATGGTGACTGTCCAAAATAAGCTCTGCATTTGTCACATTATTTTCATCTAAAAGCTGTCTTGTCTGCCTTATGGCATCCTCCTGAATATCAAAGGCATACACCCTGCCGTAAGGTGCCAGCGATGTTAAAAATAATGTATCTCTTCCTCTTCCCATTGTAAAATCACAATAAATCCCATTTGGATTTGCCTTTTCTGCCATTATATCCTTTACAAATTTTAAAAATCCTACCATATGAATAACCTCTTTTGCTTTGGTTTTTAGATATATTAGCACATATCATCAAATTTTTCAACGAGACCGTCCTATTGACAAAATGTGTAAAGCAGGCTAAAATAGTTGCATAAACAACTATTGCTTCTGCAACTATTTATTAAGGAAGGTGCAGTATGAAGGACCTAACAAGACTTGTCAGACTTTCAAACCAATATAAAAAATACATGACCAGAGATACAGACATAAAATGGAATTACTGCAAATTCATTATGTTTATTTACAATCATGCAGGTGTTACACAGGATGAAACAGCCCTTGCTATGGGCATAGATAAAAGCAATGCGGCAAGACAGCTTTCTTCTATGGAACAGGATGGCTATATTGAAAGAAGGATTAAAAAGGATGATAAAAGAAGCTTGGAAATTTACCCGACGGATAAATTAAAGCTTGTATTCCCTTTTGTAAAAAATCTTTTGCTTTGCTGGGACAATTATGTTCAATCTGATTTGACAAAGGAGGAAATTGAAAGCCTCAATACAATAATTTCAAAAATGAAGAAAAGGGCTGATTGCTGGCAGGACCATGACTTTAAGCTTATGCCCTTTCCAAAGGAGCTGAAAAAATAGATGAAATTTCTTCTTCAATATTTAAAGCCCTATAAATATAGGATAGCTTTGGGTATTATGATAAAATTTACAGGAACATATATGGAGCTTTTGATTCCTTTGCTGCTTTCACACATCATTGACAACATTGTTCCGCTTAAATCCACAAGGGATATACTTCTGTGGGGAGTTTTTATGATTGCTGCATCAATAGCGGCGCTTTTGCTTAACATATTGGCAAACTGCATGGCATCAAAGGTGGCGATGCTGGTTTCCAAAAAGCTGAGAAGCGACACCTTCAAAAAGGTATTGAATCTATCCTGTGCCCAGCTTGATGACATTTCCATCCCCTCAGCCATATCAAGGCTTACATCTGACACATATGAGCTGCACAAATTCATAGGTCTTGCACAGCGAAAGGGTGCGAGGGCGCCTTTTTTGCTTATTGTAGGGCTTATTATAACCTTTTATCTGGACTGGCATCTGGCGCTGGTGCTTTTTTCAGTCCTTCCCGTGCTGGCCTCCATAATTTTCTTTGTATATTCCAAGGGTATCCCGCTTTTTAAAGAAAGCCGCAGAGCAGGAGATGAAATGGTTCTTTCAGTGCGCGAAAACATAACCGGCGCCAGAGTTATAAAGGCCCTTTCAAAAAAAGATTATGAAAACAGCAAATTCCAAAATGTAAACAAAAATGTAAGGGACAAAAACTATCGTGCCGAGCTTATAATGTCGGCAACAGGCCCCACAATGAGCTGGTTTTTGAATATGGGCATGGCAATGGTGCTTTTGGCAGGTGCTTTTCTGGTCAATTCCCAAAAAAGCACATCAGGCTCCATAATAGCCTTTTTAAGCTATTTTACCATAATATTGAATGCTCTTATGGCAATTACCAGAATTTTTGTAAGATATTCAAAGGCATTGGCAGCAGCTTCAAGAATAAAGGAGGTTCTTGACAAGCAGCCCCAGATAATAAAGGAGCAGACAGAGGATAAAAGTTCCCCCTATCATCTGGAATTTAACAATGTCAGCTTTTCCTATGAAAAATCATCCCCAAATATAGAAAACATATCCTTCGCTTTAAAAAGAGGAGAAACCCTGGGAATAATCGGCGAGACCGGCTGTGGAAAGACCACCATAATAAACCTGCTTTTGAGATTTTATGACGCCGACAGCGGAGAAATAATGATAGACGGAAAAAATATAAGAGGCTTTGAGCCAAAAGAGCTGCGGCAGAAATTCGGAACAGTTTTTCAAAACGATTTTCTTTATTCCAACAGCATAAGGGAAAATATCAGCTTTGGCAGAAACATAGATGAAAAAGCCATAATGAACGCCGCAAAAATGGCTCAGGCAAAGGAATTTATTGATAATATGCCGGATGGAATAAACCATCAGCTTTCAATCAGGGGAAACAATCTCAGCGGAGGTCAGAAGCAGCGTGTGCTTTTATCCCGTGCATTTGCAAAAAATCCGGAAATACTTATTTTGGATGATTCCTCCAGCGCACTTGATTATAAAACAGATGCTATGGTGAGAAAGGAAATAAGGGAAAACTTTTCTCAGACCACAAAAATAATAATTGCCCAAAGGATAACCTCGATAATGGACTCTGACCTGATACTGGTTTTGGAAAACGGAAAGAATGTCGGCTTGGGCACACATTCTCAGCTTTTGAAAAGCTGCAAAATTTACAAGGACATATATGATGTTCAAATTGGCGAAGGAAGTGAAAAATTAGATGCCTGATATGAAGCAGAACAATCAATCAGCCCCATCGGCATATCAAAAGGGCAGAAAAGCAAAAATTTTAAAAAGGCTTTTCAAATATGCTGCAAGCAATCCCTTAATGCTCGCCTGTGCAATTTTTATGGCGGTCATAGGCAACATTCTCATGCTGCTCAGCCCAAAGCTAAACGGAATTGTGCTGGATACCATAGGTGTAAATATGACCGATTCTGATTTTCAAAAGGTCTTTTATTATGTATTTCTAATAATATTGATAAGTACCGTTTCCTCAGTTATGTCCTATTTTCTGGATATAACTATGGTGAAAATAAGTCAGAATGTTATATACACTCTGCGAGATGAGGCATTTCAGAAGCTTTCCAAGCTGCCGGTGGGATATTTTGACACGCACAGAACAGGCGACATAATAAGCCGGTTTTCCTACGATGTTGAAACCGTGGGGGAAACACTATGTCAGGATGTGGTTTATATAGCAACCTCCGCAATAGGAATAATAGGCTCCTTTGTGATGATGCTGACCATCTCCCCCATGCTTATCACAGTGTTTGTATTCACACTTCCCATGTCCTTTTTTATAGCCTTTAAAAAGAGCAAAAACGTAAGGCCGCTTTTCAGAAAGCGCTCTGCAAAATTAGGTCAGCTGAACGGCTTTATGGAGGAAATAATTTCCGGCACAAAAACCATAAAGGCATATAACTGTGAAAGCAGCACCTATGAGGTTTTTGAAGAGAAAAACAACGAGGCAGTGACTGCGCATTACAATGCCGACTATATGGCAGGAACAATAGGTCCGTCGGTGAATTTTGTAAACAATATATCAATGGCACTTATAGGCATATTTGGAGCTATCCTCTTTCTTTTTAACCTTACAAGCATAGGAAGCCTTTCCAGCTTTATTCTCTATTCCAGAAAATTTTCAGGCCCCTTGAATGAAATAGCCAATATAATGAGCGAAATTCAATCAGCCATATCTGCATCTGAAAGAATCTTCTTTCTGTTGGATGAAAAGGAGGAGATAGCAGACAGGGAAAATGCCGTAAGCCTGGAAAATCCCAATGGTGATGTAAGCTTTAAAAATGTGAGCTTCGGATATGAAAAGGACAAGGAAATTATACATGGACTTTCCTTTGACGCACCAAGAGGAAGCCTTATAGCAATAGCAGGCCCCACAGGAGCCGGAAAAACCACCATAATAAATCTGCTAATGCGTTTTTATGAAGCCGATGGCGGCTCCATAACCTTAGATCAGACGGATATAAGGGATATAACCACAAAATCGCTGAGAAAAGCCTTTGCAATGGTTTTGCAGGAGACATGGCTGTTTAAGGGCACAGTTTATGAAAATATATCCTACGGCAAGGAGGGCGCCACCTTAGATGAGGTAAAAAAAGCTTGTCGTGACGCCAATATTGATACCTTTATCCAGTCTCTTCCCAACGGATATGACACAATAATAAGCGAGGACGGAGAAAACATATCCCAGGGTCAAAAACAGCTTCTCACAATAGCAAGAGCCATGCTTTTGGATGCAAATATGCTTATTTTGGATGAAGCTACCTCCAATGTGGATACTTTGACTGAAATAAAAATCCAAAGCGCCATGAGAAATCTTATGAAGAATAAAACCTGCTTTGTAATTGCCCATCGTCTTTCCACCATAAAAAATGCCGACACCATATTGGTTGTAAGAAATGGGGAAATAGAGGAGCAGGGCAGCCATGAGGAGCTTTTAAAGAAAAACGGCTTTTACGCCTCACTTTATAATTCAAGATTTGCATAGCAAAAAGGCCTTCAGGATGCTTTTATCCTGAAAGCCTTTTTTAAATTTTTTTACCTTGCCAGCTTTCTTCCCATCAGAACACCCATTATAGATGCCATCATAAGTCCTCTTGTCCAGCCGCTGGAATCTCCCAGACAGTGCAAGTTTTCAATATTTGTGTCAAAATCCTTATCCATCCTTACCCTGTTGGAATAAAACTTCAATTCCGGTGAATAGAGCAGAGTTTCTGTTGAGGCAAAGCCGGGGACAACCACATCCACCGCCTGCATAAAATTGATAATATTCATCATAGCCCTGTATGGCATGGCGGCAGTAATATCTCCTGCAACTGCATCAGGGAGTGTGGGCTTTAAATTAGAGCGTGAAAGCTCCTTCTGCCAGGTTCTCTTTCCTTCTAAAATATCGCCGAACCTCTGCACCAGAATGTGTCCGCCGCCCAGCATATTGGTCAATTCCCCCACCTTTTGAGCATATTCTATGGGCTGATTGAAGGGCACTGTAAAATTGTGCGAGCAAAGGACAGCCAGATTGGTGTTGCTTGATTTTAACTCCTTATAGGAATGTCCGTTTACAACAGCTAAATCATTGTCATAGTTCTCCTGACTTACAAATCCGCCGGGATTCTGGCAGAAGGTTCTCACCTTGTTTTTAAAGGGCTTGGGATAGCCTATCAGCTTGGATTCATAGAGCACATTGTTCACATACTCCATGATTTCATTTCTGACCTCCACCCGGACGCCTATATCAACAGTTCCCGGCTCGTGGGCAATGTCATGCTCTGCACATATCTTTTCCAACCAGTCTGCCCCTCTTCTGCCGGTTGCAACCACAACCTTTTGGGCATCTATCCTTATTTCCTCATCCTTTTTGCGAATTATTGCACCTGAGCATCTGCCGTTTTCAATAATAAGATTTTCGCAGGCATAGCCGAATATAAGCTCTACACCCTTATCTATCAGATACTGCTCAATTTTGTAATAGATTTCCTGAGCCTTTTCGGTTCCCAGATGTCTTATAGGGCAATCAACCAGCTTTAAGCCTGCCATAATTGCCCTTTTTCTTATTTCCTTTACATCATCGCCCTGATTGATTCCCTCAATTTTTTCTCCTGCACCAAATTCAAGATAAATTTTGTCGGTATAGTCAATGACGGCTTGAGCCTGCTCCTCACCTATAAGCTCAGGAAGATCTCCGCCCACCTCATAGTTTAAGGAAAGCTTTCCGTCAGAAAATGCACCCGCTCCGGAAAAGCCTGTGGTGATGTGGCAGTAAGGCTTGCAATTTACGCACATATTTGTCTTGCTTTTAGGACATACTCTCTTTTCAATGGGCACGCCCTTTTCAACAATAGTTATTTTTTTTGTTGAATTGTTTCTTATCATCTCTATGGCGGTGAAAATCCCCGCAGGGCCTGCACCTATGATAAGTACATCTGTTTTCATATTTTTAAGTCCCTCCTTGCTGTTTTGCCGCACCTGTCAAATACATAAATATAAAGCCGTAAAATAAAAGCGGCATAAAAGCTTAATCTCATTTTAAAAAATTCAAGCCTTTTTTATTGTCAGAACAGATGACGAATACTGCCGTCTTGTATTTTTCCTTATGCAGAATTATCCAAAGACAGCTTTAAAAAGGCTATCTGATAAAAGGCTGTAATTTAAGCAAATCGCTTTTAGGCTTTTGCTTTTAAAGCCTTGCAAAAATAGCCTTTTTACGCAAAAGAAATGCACCTTTGGAAAATGATGAGCCAACCTTTTTAATAAGCCCCTTTGCCTTCGGGCATTTAAGTTTGTAAAAGCATCCTGATTTTTTAATAGAACATGAAAAGCTGGCATTTTAGCATACCATTATAAAGCTTTCTTCTTCGGCTTGCCTCTCTTCCGAAAATATTTTCAAAATTTTCATGAGGGCTTATGATGCAATAGCTTCTTCCGTGTCCCGGCTCAAAAACCTCACCCATGATTTTATAGAGCTTTTCGGCATTTTTAATATCCAGCATCCTCTCGCCGTAGGGAGGATTGCAGACGAGCACAAAATCCCCGTCCGGAACCTTAAAATCCCTGATATCTGCCAAGGAGCACTTTATCTTTTTGGATACAGAAGCCTTTTTGCAGTTTTGCTCTGTGAGAAGGACACATTCTTGATCTATATCGCTTCCATATGCCATAAATTGGCTGTCCCTCACTATTGAATCAAAGCCTCTTTCCCTTTCCTCTCTCCAGACATTCTCCGGTATGCTGCTCCATCTTTCGGCAGCAAACCTGCGCCTTAAACCCGGCGGAATTTTAAGGGCTTTCATGGCGGATTCGATAAGTATGGTGCCTGAACCGCAAAACGGATCATAAACCTTTGTTCCGGGCTTGATGTGAGCAATGTCGGCAATTCCGGCAGCCAGGGTTTCCTTTATGGGCGCAAGGTTGGAATGAGCCCTGTAACCTCTTTTATGAAGAGGCAGACCGGAGGTATCCAGCATAATGGACACCATATCCTTGTGGATTGAAAACCTCACCTGTACAAGCTCGCCTGTCTCAGGAAGCATCTGCAAACCATAGTGCTGACCCAAACGCTTTGCCATAGCTTTTTTTATTATTTTCTGGCAGTCCGGTATGCTTTTTAGCTTTGATGAAATCGACCAGCCCTTGACAGGGAAGGCGTCATATTTCCCTATATATTCCTCAAGGGGAATTTCCGATACGCCGTCAAAAAGCTCGGTAAAGCTTTCAGCCTTGAACATTCCCATTACAATAAGCACCCGCTCGGCGGTCCTCAGCATTATGTTTGCCCTTGCAACCATATGAGAATCGCCTCTGAAAATCACCTTTCCGTCAGTGACCTGAATATCCTGTCCGCCCATTCTTTTAACCTCACCGGAAAGCACGCTTTCCAATCCGAAAAGACAGGGGCAGGCTATGGTATAAGAAGACATTTTTACTCCTTTCTCTTGTGCAGGAAAAAGGGAGCGTTTGCCGCTCCCCTAATTTTCAAAAATAAAAATTTACTTTACAGGTTCGAGCAGACCGTAATCCCCATTGTTGCGGTGATACACCACATTGATTTCTCCGGTCTCAGAACTTTCAAACATAAAGAATTGATGTCCCAGCATATTCATCTGGAGGACAGCCTCCTCCACAGACATGGGAGAAACAGGAAATTTTTTATGCTTAACTATGTTATAGGCTTCCTCGCTGTTGTCTGAATCACAGGCCTCAAGACCGTCAAAAGCACTGGACTTCATCTTATCTTCAAGCTTGGATTTGTTTTTGACAATCTGCTTAAAGAGAAGGTCTACCACACAATCCAAAGACTCACTTCTGTCCTCGGTTGTCTTTTCGGCTCTGAAAATAAGAGATTTGGACCTGATTGTAACCTCCACAGTTTCCCTGTTCTTTTCATTTGTAACAGTTACAGAGGCCTTGGCATCATCAAAAAATCTGTCAAATTTACTGAGCTTTTTCTCAACCTTTTCCTTGAAGGAATCCTTAACAGTAGTTTTTCTGGCAGTGATAGTAATATTCATAAAGAATCCCCTTTCGCAGGCAATATATTTTTTAAGCCTGTACTAATTATAGCACAACATATTGCAAATAACAACAAAAATTACACATTATTTTGGCATAAAGCAAATTAAATTTGTGTATTATTTTAAAATGCTGTCATTTGTGTGGAAAATATTTGTTGTTATAGCATTTAAAAAAATAAAATGCCTTGCAGATGCAAGCAAGCTGCAAGACATTTTAAGAAGAAGAATTTAACCGGTCATCAAATTAAAATTTGCCGAGGGGCTTTTTGCTTTAAAAGATTTAATCATCGTCATCCACATCATTGTCGTCATCATTGTCATCATCATCGTCGTTGTAATCATCGTCGTAATCATGATCATAGTCATAATCATAATCGTAGTCATAGTCGAAATGATGATTTTTCACATATTGCTCGACCTTATTTTCCAAAATATTTCCTGTTGAAGCATCAATTTTTAGGCTGTATTCCTTTCCGTCAATAATCGCCTCTGTCTTATAGCATGCCCTGCCATCCTCCACATCCTTGCTTATCCTTATCTTTTTGGCGTCGGAATCTATAAGTCCTATGGTCTTGACAGCAATCTTTCTTGCCTCATCCATAGAAATTTTAAAATCGAGGGAAATATCGCTGCTGTTTATTTTATCCTTTATTTTCTTATCAAGTATTTTTCCTGTATCTGCATCAACAGTGAATGAAAATTCCTTGTTTCCCAGCTTAAAGTCGGCCTCATAAACCAGTCTGCCGTCCTCCTTGTCAATTTCAATGTCAATATATCCGGCATCATTTCTGGAGATTCCAAGGCTTTCAAGTATGGAGGAAATGGCATCCTCAACCTCCACCTTTCCGACAAAGGGCTTTCCGCTGTCTATAAATTCCAGCTTATTTTCCTTTGCTTCCCTCTTTAAAACCTCTCCTGTATAGCCGTCAATTGTCATGGAATATTTATAATCGCCGTAAACAAACTTTACCTCATAAACATATCTTCCGTCATCTACATCTGCTTCAACAGACACATATCCTGCCTTATCGGGCGAAACCTTAAATTCCTTGAGCACCTTGAGCTTTGCTTCCTCAGCTGTGAGAATTTTCTTATTTGGCACGTCAAATGCCGTGCTTTCCGTTATTTCAACCTCCTGGCTCATAACTCTTTTGTCAACAGCATTTATATCCACATCATATTTTCTTCCTTCAAGATAGACCTCTACCTCATATACAAGCTCATTGTTTTCGCTGTCAAGGGATACATTCATCCTTATGACATCATCCGGCGAGACCCCGATATTTTTCAAAGCTATCCTTTTTGCCTCATCCGGATCAATATACCTCTTGTAGCTGGGTTCTCCCTTTGAAACAACATTTTCAACCTCAAGCTTTTTAGAATCCATCAAAAGATTCAATTCGTTTATTGTAAGTCCTGCCAAATCCTTTTCCAAAAGCTGGGGGTCCTTTTCTCTTATAGCCAATATAAGCTCTGCCTTGCCCTTTGATATACCGTAGTTTTCACAAAGCACATCTGCCTCCGGCTTTTTGATGTTTACGCTCTGGCTCAAAACAGCCCCGTTTACATTGGCTATTCCCAAAACATCATTTATCTGCTTGGTTATTTTTTGCTGAAGCTCCTCATTCTTGGCCTCATTTTTGTTTTCGACAGACACCAGAATTGAGTTGTTCAAATCGGAAATGTAGCCGTTTTTAAGCATTGAGCCGATGATTGCATTCACGCCCACCTCAAGATCGGTATTTTTAAGGTTCATGCCCTCCAATATAAGCTTTGCGTCATTGTTAAGCGCCCTTGCGGATTTTATTCTGTCATTGCCGCTGATTACCAGCTCTATGCTGGGATTTACATCCAGAAACACTGTGGAATTCATTTTTATGGATGAAGAAAAGCCAAAAATTCCAAACATAATCAAAACCGCAGCTGCCGCTGCACCGAATTTAAACAATCCGGCTCTGTTTTTACGTTCTTCCATGCAGATCACTTTTCCCTTCTCATTGTCGCACTGTGAGAGAATGTTGCTTATAATATCAGGAACAGCATTGTCAACTGCTTTTGCTATTTTTTCTTCCAAACTTCTATCTGCCATCATATTATCTCCTCTCACAATTATTTCGTAATTTTTTTATGGCCCTGCTGTACCTTGAAAGACAGGTGGAAAGGTTTATGCCCAAAAGCCTTGCTATATCCTTGTGCTTCAATCCTCCGGAGGCTTTAAGCAGCACTATCTGCCTTTCCTCGTCATCCAAAACCGCCAGAAGCTCATTGAGGAAATATCTGTCCTCCTCATCCAAGGTATCCTCGGTGAAGGCTATATCCTCCCATTTTTCATCAGATTCCAAAGAGATTTTCTGTCTTTCCCTTATCTTCATGATGGAAAAATTTTTGGTTATGGTCAAAACCCAGGGCATAGGCCTTCCGTTGGGCTTGTAGAACTCTGCGGAATTATATATCTTTAAAAGTACATCCTGCAATACATCCTCTGCATCCTGTTTATTTTTTAAAATGGAAAGAGCAAAACCATAAATAGCTCCCTTGCAAAGCCGGTAAAATTCAGAGAGGCTTTCTTTGCTGCCGGTTTGCATTCCCAAAATGCAGTTTTCAATCATTGCATCTTTGTTATAAGAACTGTTTCCTATTGCTGACGTCAGGCAAAAAGCAAACATGTTTTTCCTCCCTTCACTTAATACACGCACAAAGGCAGTATTTTATTGCACAAAATATAAAAATTTCAAAAAAATTTTTTTAAAGAATTTTAAGACAATGAATTTTATGTGATAACAGCACGAAAAATTCAAAAGGGCGCTCACTTTATTTGTGATACGCCCTTTTTTGATCATTTATTTTCATCACAGACCAAAATTCCAGCCTTGGAATAGCTATCCTTTGGCATATCGTCAAAATAGATGGTGACAGCAGTTTTCGGAACATCGCATATCCTTGTGATGGATTCGGTTATCTCCCTTGCCATCTCCCTTTTCTGCTGAACTGTTCTTCCCTCTACCAGCTGAATTGTTACCCTTGGCATAATAAAATCCTCCTTATTTTACCTTTCTTCTTAAAATTGAACCCTCATGGGCAGCTCCTGAAAACAAGAAGGAGGCCTCCATGTGAGGGCAGTTTGCAAATAAAATAGGGTTGTTATCCTTATCTCTTAAATCAGAGACTGTTATTCTTACAGGCTTTTCCTTAGGGGACATAAGCTCCAGCACATCACCTTCGCAGAACTTGTTCTTTTCAATGAGATAAAGCCTGCCGTTTTCTGTTCCTTTTACAATTCCGGAGACTTCCCACTCCTGAATATAGCCGCCCTCGCAATAGGACTGCATAACCTTTTCACGTCCGAAATAAAAGCCTGTGTTGTACTCCCGGTGAGAAATTTTGTTAAGCTCCTCCCTTGCCCACTGCGGAAAGGCTCTGCCCTCTGTAAGTGCATCCATAGCTGCGCGATAGGCATTTGTCACAACTGCTGTATAATATGAGGATTTTGCCCTTCCTTCTATCTTAAAGGAAATAACACCTGCATCCCTTAACTTTCCAAGGTGCTCTATCATGCAGAGATCTCTTGCAGACATGATGGTTGTTCCGTTTTCATCCTCAAAAACAGGCAGAAACACACCGGGGCGCTTTTCCTCCATAAGGTGATAATTCCATCTGCAAGGCTGTGTGCAGGCTCCTCTGTTGGCATCTCTTCCGGTCATATAATCAGATATGAGACATCTTCCTGAAACCGACATACACATAGCCCCATGCACAAAGGCTTCTATCTCCAGCTCATCCGGCACATTTTCCCTTATGTCCTTTATTTCATCCAGATTAAGCTCCCTTGCCAAAACCACCCTCTTGCAGCCCATCTTGTAAAGCGTGTTGGCTGTAAGATGATTTACAATTCCCGTCTGTGTAGAGGCGTGTATTTCCATTTGGGGGACTGTATTTTTTGCAAGCTCTATAATTCCCACATCAGCTATAATAAAAGCATCCACACCTGCAAGGTGAGCATTTTTCAAAAACTCGGTGAGAAGCATAGCCTCACGAGGTCTTGGCAGTGTGTTCACAGTGAGATATACCTTCACATTGTTTGAATGTGCAAATGTGCAGGCATCCCTTAGCTCCTCAAATGTAAAGTTTGAGGAGGCAGTTCTCATTCCAAATTCCTTTGATGCCAGATAAACCGCATCTGCACCATATCCCACAGCCATCTGAAGCCGTTCCTTGTCCCCTGCCGGGCACAGTAATTCCAAAGCCATTTTTCTCTCCTATTTTGATTTTTTTACGCTTGAGGCAATTCTAACATTCTTGTTGTGCTCTTCAAATGTTTTGCTGTAATAATACTTTCCGTTTGCATCTGTGACAAAGTAATAATAATCCGTTTCCTCCGGCGAAATTGCCGCCTTTATAGCCTCTATTCCCGGTGAGCATATAGGCCCCTTGGGAAGCCCCTCGCAGACATATGTGTTGTAGGCATCATACATCTCCTGATTTTTCATGGTGTGGAAGGGCTTGATGTCATCCTCAACATAATCTATGGTGACATCCGACTGGAGCATGGGAAGGTTGGCAGAGGGGTTATCCAGTCTGTTGTGAAACACGGATGAAACCTTGTACATCTCATCCTTCAAGGATGCCTCCTTCTGAATTACAGATGCCAGAGTAACTGCCTGATCCAATGTCATTCCAAAATTTCTTATATCGTCATAAAGCGGACGAAAAACCTTTTCATTGAAATTTTTTACAAATTTTTTAGCCACAGAATAGGGATTTTCATTTATAAAAAACTCATAGGTATCCGGAAAAAGATAGCCCTCAAGATTTCTGAAGCGCAGTTTGTCATCAGGTATCATGTTTTCAAATTCATAGCCGAAATTTTCGGTGTCTATTATATTTAAAAATTCATCCTTTTTGCACACGCCCTCTTTTTCCAGACGATTGGCAATATCCAAAGCAGACATGCCCTCATAGAAGGTTAGCTTGACAACCTCTTTTTCGTTGTTTCCCTTCTGCATAGCTGAAATAATTGTATCATAGCCCATGTTGGAATTTAAAACATAGTCCCCTGCCTGTATAATTCCGTTTCTGTTGCGGAATTTGGAATAAAGTATAAATGTGCCGGGCTGCTCTATCACACCCTCAGACTTCAAAAGAGACGCTATTTCCTTTATATTCATGCCTCTGTCAACAGTTATCTCCTTAATGCTGTCCGGCTTTCCGAAGCCTAAAATATCATTTACGGCATTGATTGCAAAAAAAGAAATCAAAAGCGCACACACTGTGCATATAAGGACCCACAGCATTACAAACATCCATTTGTTCTTTCTTCTGCCTCTTGTTCTCGCTCCCTTTTTATTTTCCATATTTTTTTCTTCCTTTCAGGGTAACCTCTTTTTTACTTAAAGCATAGTATATATCAAATAAAATCAAGAGGTGAATTTCATGTATTGTAATAACAACTGTATATGGGTAGTCCTTATCATCATCATCCTTTGCTGCTGCGGAGGCTTTGGCTATGGCGCAAACAACGGCTGCTGCTCATGCTGCTGCAACAATAACAACGGCTGCTGCAACAACGGATGCTGCAACAATAACGGCTGCGGATGCTGCTAAATACCCATTGTACCTATCAAAAGTCCCACCTTAAAGTGGGGCTTTTATTTTTTAATCCATAGGAAGGCTTATGATATATTTTCCGTTTTTGTCAAATTCTTCTTTTATTTTATCAGAGATGAGGTATATCATTCCGAAGGGGTGGCTTTTATCCTTGGGAATATCCCTCACCACAACCTTCTT
Organism: Oscillospiraceae bacterium; assembly: GCA_020024215.1. GTDB lineage: Bacteria > Bacillota > Clostridia > Oscillospirales > Ruminococcaceae > Yanshouia. The sequence goes on from JAHHUC010000023.1 coordinate 14,582, forward strand.
TTTGTTGTAATGGTTGCCCACAGCATTTATGAATCTGTTCTTTTTCTTTTCATCACAGACAATTTCCTTTATAAGCACATGGTCGCTGCGTATCTTGCACACAGCATAGCCATCGCCTAAAGAGGGGAAGGAGATTGTCTCTCCGTCACCTGCATAGCTGTTATCCAGCTGACAAAAGGCAAGCGCACTCTCATCCCAGCTTAAAAAGCCGTCAGCCTGACCTAAATATTTTTCCCTTGCAGCTCTTCTTTTTTCAAGGCTGACAAATGAAGCCTGAGGCTTTTTGCTTTTGATAACATGATAGCTGTCAAAGCTTATATAAAATGCGTTTTCATATTGAAGCCTTCTGTAAAAATCAAAAAGCCCCTTCTCTGCCGGAACTAAAGATGCGCAGTCGATGCCCTTGTTTTTAAGATATTCGTGGGCAAAATTCATGACCTGACTGCAATAGCCCTTTCCCCGCTCATCCTTCAATGTGCCCACAGCAAAAATATAGCTCATTGAATATTCCCTGTCCTTTACCTTCAATGTGCAAGGAAGCATATATAAAACAGAAATCAGCTTTTCCTTGTCAAACATACCCACAGCCTCACAGGTGTGATAGCGGTTTTTTATGAAAAGCTCTGTGTAAATTCCCTCGCTGTCAAATACCTCTCTCCAAAGCTTTTTTAATTCGTTGATGTCCTTGTCATTTGTAAGTCTTATTTCCATAATTATACCTCTGCTGCTTCAAATCTTTTATAGAAGAACTCAGGTCTGTATGAAAGCTTTGAAGATCTCAAGCCCTCAAGACCCATATCCTCCTCACGATTGACATATTTATATTTTTCGGCTGAAACCCTTGCAAATTCCTTTGCAATCATGGTGTAAACTCCCTCATATTCCAAAAATGCCTTCTCACAGTGTACCACTATTGTATCCTCACAGGAGGAGCTGCCAAAGCAAAATGCGGCAATGCTGTCATCTACATATATTATTCCGCCCTCTAAGCCCAGGTCAAAATAATTATAAAGTCCGCTCATAACCGCCGGCTTTTCCAAAATGAGGCTTTCTGCCTTTGTCTTTATGGCTTCATCATACCACTTTTCAGCCATTTTCTTTGCATCCTCAATATTGCTTTCATCTATTTTTTCATAGTGCCAATTCGGGTAAAGCTTGAGGAATTTGTTCACATGATTCCTCTTTATGCGGTATTTTCTTCCCTTCATCTCACCTAGCTCTGATGAGATGTAGATGTAGTCAAAATTGTCCCTCACCTCTTTTATTTTAAAGCGTCCGGGAAAATTTTCGTGGAGTATTCCCACATCAAACTCATCCACATTAACCAGTGTTATTTTTTCTCCTGCCTCCTTCCCCTCATTTAAAATTTCCATTACAGCCTCAGCAAGATTTTCCCTTCCTATGGGACATGAATACACATGGCTTTTAGACAGATGCTTGAAAACTATCGTATCACCCAGCCTTGCGATTTTGATGTTCATTACCTCAGACCAGTTATAAAGATTTGCAAATGTATATTCATTTCCCCTGCGGCTGCACCCTTTAAATATAGGCTCTATCCATTCCCTGTCGCTAAGGGCAACAGATTTATATTCTAACATATATCCTCCAAAATTTTTGAATTTATAATTTCAAGGAATATCCTTTGGCTTATCTCATCCATAGTAAGCGGATTTTCCCCGTCATCGCATTTAACTATATTCCAACCCAGCACAGAGGCGCCCTTCAAAGCACCCTTTCTGCACATGGTGAGATAATTTTTATCCTTTTCATGAATATCCTTTTTATCCTTGTTTCCCTCATATCTTTTTTCCAAAAGCCTTTGAGAGATAAAAGGCTCCATATCCAAATATATAACCATATCAGGACAAGGAAGCCCCATAAGCTTGAATTCATAATCGTAAAGCCATTTTATATAGCTTTCCTGTTTATCCTCAGGAAGCTTTGGCATCTGATGGCATATATTGGATGTGGCATATCTGTCACACAGCACAACAAAGCTGTCATCATAAAATTTTTCCCATTTTGTTTTAAAGCTTATATAGCGGTCAACAGCATAAAATGAGGATGCGGCATAGACATTGACCTCATCTAAGGAGCCCACCTCGCCGTTGAGATACATTTTTACTGCGGCAGAGGAATTGCTGTCATAATCCGGAAAGCTGACCTTTACAGTATTTATTCCCATTTGTTTCAGCTTTTCTTCCAAAATTGCAGTTTGAGTAGCCTTTCCGCTTCCGTCAAGACCGTCTATAACTATAAGCTTTCCCATTTCATTCACCCTTTTACAAACTTTTAAAGAAATCTCTCATTTCCAAAGCTCTCTGACATGACATCCTTCCCTCAGAGCATGTCCCCCTTACACAGGAGGGCCCTGCATCCATAAAAAGAAGGGGAGCAACCTTTTTTACCTCTTTGAGCATCATTATTGCAACATCTCTTATCTCCCACTGTGCCCTCGTGCAGCAGCGAAGGTTGAAGAAATTTAGAAGGCTTCTGGCGTTCATGGTAACTACCATCTTTGTTTCGCAGGCATTAGGAAGAACAAACCTTGCATCCTCTATGGCTTTTTTTTCGGCGCTTGAGGATGCCTTTTTAGGCTCCATCCCCTCCTCTAAAAATTCCTCTTCATGCTTCTGCTTTAAAATTCTGCTAAGCCTTTCATAGCTTTCCCTTGTCTTTTCCATTGCTTCATTGTAAATTTCAAGCGCCTCGGGAATTTGTGCTATATTTGGCGGCACCACATATTCCATCTGATTTAAAGGAACATATCTCTGGCTTTGTACGCTGTATGATGCTATTCTGTGTCTGGTCATTTGGGCCAAAAACGAACGGGATACACCTTCTATTCCAAATGTAAAGGAAACATGCTCTATGGGGCTTTGATGTCCCATGCCCATGAGCATCCTTATAAAGCTTTTTGTTTTTTCCTCTGTAAGATTATCCATCAAGCCCTCTATGCCCTGCTTTGAATAGCACAGCTTTGCGGCGGAGGCAACTATTTTTTCCGGATTGGGTGTATATGTTATCAATTTGACTGTCGGCACTTTACAAACCTCCAATACGCTTTGGTCAACTTTCTTATTTTACATACATAGATTATAATATCATTTTAAAAGCTTATCGTCAATGTTTTTAAAGTTCTGTAAAACTTAATAAAACATCTCCGGAATGTGATTTTTTATGTCGGCACTTCATTTTGCTTGAAAACAGATTTGTTTTGTGCTATAATTTTATATGCTCAAGATGCCCTTGTAGCTCAGTGGATAGAGCAGTGGCCTCCGACGCCACGTGCGCTGGTTCGATTCCAGTCAGGGGTACCATTTTTCTTAAATAAAGGCGAAAACCACACTGTTTATAAAGTGACCCCACTTATTAAAGAGCAGAGAGATATGCTTACAATAGGTGGGGTTATTTTATCCTTAAATGAAAGTGCAGATATCAGAAAAATCTGCATAAAAACAAAACTGTTTTCAAACAAAGCCGGCAGGGATTGCTGTCTTAAACTAAGAGACAACAATCCCTGCCGGCTTAATCAAATCTTCAAAAAAATATTGTCTTAACCTTTAAGTTCACCACAGATTTGACACTTTTTGATTAGAGCCTTTTTAAAATTTCCAAAAGCAGTTCCCAAACATTAAATACAGATGTGATTGAGGCTTTTTCATTGGGGGTATGAACATCATATAGGTCACATCCCATAGAGATTATATCACAGCCTTCAATTTTTTGGCAAAAATAGCCGCATTCCAATCCGCCGTGTATAGATGTGCAGATAGCTGATTTTTGGCTTATTTTTTTGTATGAATCCATAGCCAGCTCTCTTAAAGGAGAATTTGGGTTGTAATCCCACTGGGGATAATCGTTGAAATTCTCACTTTCACATCCGCATAAATCGGCTAGGGCTTCAAACTGCTCAACAACTGCATATTTCTTTGAAGCAATGCTGCTTCTCACAGAGCTTAAAAATCCTATTGCCTCGGCTTTTTCCTCAGCTGCTCCTATATTTACAGATGTTTCAACAAGGCCATCCATAACAAAGCTCTTTGAAATAACGCCATTAGGCAGCAATGTCAGGACATCATATAACAGCTTTTTTGACTTTTGAGCATAATAGGCGGCAAATGATTCTTCCTGTTTTATGGCATAATTTGGTGTGTCCGTATAAGAATATTCATTTTTTAACTCATCAAAGCATTTTTTAAAAAGCTCTTTAAAATCTTTTTCACCGCCCTCTTCAAGTCCTACAACAGCCTCGGCTGCCATTGGAATAGAGTTAGCTTTTCCTTCACAACAAAAGGATGACAGATGTACAGCCGGTGAATCTGCATATTTTAAAAGCCTGCCTAAAAGCTTTATGGAATTTGCTCTGCCCTTGTCTATGTCAACTCCCGAATGTCCGCCCTTTAATCCGAATATTCTTACTCTATATGCTGTTAAACCACTTATTTTTTCCTTTCGCCCCATAGGAATTGTAAAATAATTTCTTATTCCGCCGGCACAGCTTGCAAAAAATTCTCCCTCGTGTTCAGAATCCAAATTTATCAGTTTTTTGGATTTTATAAAGGAACAGTCCAAACAGGAGGCGCCTATAAGCCCTACCTCTTCCTGCACAGTAAATATTATTTCAAGCGGAGGATGAGGGATTGTCAGGTCATCCATAAGTGTCATACAGTAAGCCAAGGCTATGCCATTATCAGCACCCAATGATGTATTTTTGTCAGATTTCATAAAATCTTTATCAAATACTACATTTATACCATCTGCATATATATGCGTACTTTCAGGAGCTTTTACATAAACCATATCCATATGACATTGCAAAGCACAAGGAGGAGAATTCTGCTTGCTGCATGTTCCAGGGACTTTTACGAGCAAATTGTAATAATCGTCCTGTCTGGCTTCAAAGCCCCTTTTTCTTGCATAATCCAAAAGAAAATTGCTTATCCTCTCTTCATCCTGCGAGCTTCTTGGAATCAAAGAGATTGTTTTGAAATTTTCTAAAATCCTGTTATGTAAATCCATAAGCCCTTTCCTCAAATCCGAATAAAATATCTTGGTAAGCCCAAGCACTTTTATCTTGGTTAATAGCCTGCAACTCCCATTTTTTTAATTATTTCAACAACCTCAGGATGAACATATCTTCCCTCTATCTCAAATGGAACATTGTCCAATGTAATTGATGGTTTGGAAACGATTCCATCAGTATGGGAGGCTGCTGTCCAGAAGCTGCCCATAATAGCAGCGCCCTGACTTCCTATGCCAAATTCCATACATCCAAATATCCTTTCATCCTCTACAATTCTTCCTGTTGCTTTTGTAACAGCAGGATTGAAGCCAAGAGAATAATGAGCCATTCTGTACATATTGGGATCATTGAAGCTGTCAAGCCATGCCTTGAATACTGCCGCATCCCTTCCGCCTTCTATATTTGTGATAACTCCCTCCTTGAATGTAAGCTTTACATTATCATGGAGCATACCTAATTCGGTAGGCGGGAAAAGTGCCGCATCAAAAACAAGTGTTCCCTCTATTGTCTCTTCTATCGGGGACCAGCTTATCTGTCCGCCCATCATAATGGGATAACCCTTCTTGATCGCAAACTGTCCGGAATGTCTTACCTTTCTTCCGTGATTGTATGCGTGAAGATTTGTTCCGTTGGGGCAGGTCACCAATATTTCATCTGCACCCTCCATTATCTTTTTTATTGTTTCACCCAGCTCAACCTGAAGATTATAATCTATCTTTCCTATACAATTTGTGAGCATTGTTACATCCAAGCCTGTAAGATTTATATATCTGCAGCCGTAATCCAATGCCTTTCTGAAGGATTCACAATGCATAATAGAAGAATATGCCAGTTCTATCCAAATGTCAGCATGAGAAACAGCTGCTCCTATGGGCGCAATAGGCTCTGAATACGCAAGCTCGGATGTGGGGTAGTAAATCAATACCGGTTCTGCTCCAACTGTGAAAGCTGCGTTGGCAATAGCCTCTGCAGCTCTTCTGTCAGAGCTTGAATCGGATGTTATGACAACGCTCTCACCGGGCTTTGCCAGCATTACATCATGCACCAGCTTATATGCTGCCTTAGCTGTCTCAAATGATAAATAATCCTTGCTCATTTCTATTCCTATTGGATATTCCATTTTAAAGCCTCCTAAAAATTTAATAATTTATTTTACAACAATGCCTTCTGTAAATTTATCCGGGCTGTTGCCAGCCTTGAGCTTCATTCCAAAATAGTAAACTATGCAGGTGACGATAATTGACTGCACAGGAGGAATACCTATTTTGATCACATATGTTGTCAGGTATCCAACTATCAAGTTGGCAACCAATGCCATTGTAGCGACCATGTTCCAGCCCTGCTTATCCTTCCACACACCTTTTCTCATAAAAAAATCCGTAAAGATGACACCGGCAATTCCGGGATAGATGAGAGCTGCCATTGTGAGCATATCCTGGAAATGATCCATCATGCCTAAAAGTGAAACAACAATTGCTATAATTGTGCTTATAAATGTCACCCATGCTCTGCCTCTGTTGGACTCAATATTCAAAATATTCGAGAAGGACAGTCCCATAGAATAGTTATTTACAAGCTGACTGGTCCATGCTGCAAGCCAAAGGACGAAAAATCCCCAACCGGGAAATCCTAAATTTATCATAATCTGAACAACATCATATGTTCCTTCCCCAACTGCCATCATAGCACCTATAACAATAAGCGGAACACCGATCAGAATAATTCCCCACGGAATTATTACATTGTCTTTAACCGAAGGCTTTGCATACCTTGTATAATCAGCTGATATGACCCATTGGGAAACATTCATTCCCAAAATAAATGTTACAGCGGCAGCAAAAGACATTGTACCTGCTTGTGATGGCACATAATTCCAAATTATATCCCAGCCATTCCTTTTAAGTGAAAGATAGACCATTCCGACTACAATGAGCATACCGGCAGGAACAGCAACATAGTCTGTCCATTTCATTGAGGAGTAGCCGATGATAGACGGAACAGCAAATGTAAGCCCCACAATTACAGTGATAACAGCCCATACAAGTCTGTTTTCTGTATAATCTATTTTCAGCATTGCACAGACTGCATTTCCTGTAATAGATGTCTGTATGGACCACCATCCAAGACTTATTACCCCCACAACAAGGGCAATAATAAATTTTGCCTGCTTGTCTCCAAATGGCTGACGGGCGATTATTGTGGAGGCAAGACCTGTTTTGGCGCCTATATATCCACCTATCGCATTTCCTGTCCATGTTAAAAATATGAATGTAAACAGCACTATTGGTATTGTTTTTTTAAATCCAAACTGATTTACCAGTGTAGAGCCAACCATAAGTATGGTCACACTGAATTCAAGACCTCCAAAGATCATTGCAGGAGCAAGATAATGCTGTCTTTGATCCTCGGGAACCGGCTTCATGGGATCATCGCCCATTTCCTTTTTTGTTTCAACCTTTGTGTTCTCTTTTGCCATGATCCTCCCCCCTATAAATTCCACTTGTTATACATTTCGGGAAATCTCATTTTCAGCCATGGAACAATCTCCCTTGCCTTTATCACCTCTTCAAAAAATATATCTGCCTCAATATAATCACTTTTTTCTGTAAAGCTTTCTGCAACTGCTTCACCCATAGGATCGGATATTAAACTGTGTCCGCAAAGAGGCATATCGCCTGATGCTCTGTCAACTGCTGCAACATACATCTGATTTTCGCAGGCCCTTGCCTTAACCATAAGCCTGAGCATTTCATGGTATGGACTAAACCATGCAGTAGGACATAGAACTAAATCGCAGCCCTCTAAAGCCATAGCTTTTGTTATTTCTGCAAAGCCCAAATCTGCACAAATGATAATGCCTATACGCCATGACCTATACTCAAAAATTTTGTAGCAGTCTCCGTGCTTGAAAAAATCCCTCTCATCACCCCAAAGGTGGATCTTTTTGTATTCACAAAGCAGCCTGCCATCTTCATCCCAAAAACATGCAGCATCGTAAAAGCCATCCTCTTCCTTGACAGATATGCCTGCAAAGACAGCCTGATTATATTTTTGAGCAAGAGCTGACATGATTTTTCTTTCATCTGCAATATTTTCTTTGACAACATCAAAATCATATCCTGTTATGCACAGCTCGGGAAAGCAAAGTATATCACACTTGTTTTTTGAATGTTGCTCCAAGTTCTTTTTGATAATAGCTATGTTATCTTTATATTTTCCCTCTGAAAGGCTTACCTGACAAATCCCTATTTTCATATGCTTCTCCATTACCTTACAACCAAATTGCGCTGTTCTTAAAAGCAGGCTTAGGTTTAAACCTGACATTTGATTAAAATAAAGGCTGAACCTCCTTCAAAATCTATAAGAATACTTTGAACAATGCAGAGAAGAAGCCAAAAAGTCCATCGCCGGCAATAAGTCCGGCATCTCTGATATTCATAAATTCGTCTCCTACAACCAATCTTATGACGACAGCTATCACAACCCCTATTCCATATATGGGATTATCTATCAAAAGACCTGTTGCAAACAAAACTCCCAGCATTTTAGAACCGCCCGCAAACTGCAATATAACTCCCGGAATTGCCCAAATAAGCAGTTCTTTTACAATACTGCTGTTTGTTCCTGCCTCTATTGTGGAAACAAAAACCCTGCTCACGGGGGGAACCAATCCCTGAGAATACATAAGCTTTGCTGAAAATAAAAGAACCAGCACTCCCAAGATAGCTCCGTAAAGCTCTATTTTGACCTGTTCTTTTCTTCCGTGAAGCTCATAGGCAACATCTGCACCCTTTCCCCTTATAAGCCATCCTGTTTTAAGATCATATCCCATATCCGCAAAGCACGGACCGACAGAACAGATATAACCGGTGAGAAGTGAGGTAGCCAATACAGGAAATCCTGCAATCACTCCAAATGTCATAAAAATAGTGGTGATTGCAAATGCAGGAAACCATCCCGAGTGCATTGCAGCCATACCCACCAGCATCATAGATGCAACAGATGAGAAAGCTGTCCACAAAACCCAAGCAATAAACATTCCGGCAGACATATCTGTAATTATTCCCGCCATTATTCCCAGTATGATTGCGCCGGCGGCGTGAACTCCAAAGCTTATAATAATTGTTCTTTTTGCTGATTTGTCAGATACGGTGCAGGAGATCAGGCTTTCTTCAGCCTTTGAAGGATTTTTGCTTCTGCTTTTCACAATTATTATGATAGACTGTATAAGCGCCACTACGCCTGCGCCTATCATAAAGCCCTGTGGTATATTAGTGGCAGCTATATCAAAATTAAACAGCTTCCCTGCATAGCCTCTTATCAAAAGTCCTATTCCCAAAGCAGCCATAGACGGAAGGCTCGCTATGAATACTATTCCGACTGCTCCTACCGGCAGCTTGAAAAAGCTTCCGATAATTCCGGCAATAACACCCTGTATTACCCTCTTGGCCTTGTCTCCGCCTTCATCTCCTGCTACAAGTATATCCGCTGTTGCAACTCCGGGAGGCCACGCATTGGAGGCAGGAAATATTTTAGAATCATATATAAGGCCTACCACCACAACAGATACTCCTGTTCCAACCAGACATCCTGCTGCCATCGGAAATATTGCTTTTTCCTCGCCCATTATAAGAAAAATGCCTATGGCAATAAATGCACAGTTGGAAGCAGAAAATCCTGCTGCGGAAACAATTGTCTGAATGTAATTCTGCCTTTCAAGATTTTTAAATTGCCTCAGCTTTCCAAATGACAGCTTTCCCAGCATCATAGCAAAAATAGCGCCCAAAATGGAGGTATTGGCGCTCACTCCTACCTCGCCTATTATCTGGATGCATATAACAGCTGACAAAAGCGCTAAAATAGTTCCTATTATAACTGTATTTGCTTCAAAGGCTTTAATGCGAGCTGTTGCCTTATCGGGTGTATTTGCTCTATTGTCTTCCATAACAGGTCTCCTTTCCAAATATTAAAATATCTCACTAATATCCTGAAACTCCTAATTTTTTACAATACTCACAGGATACGGCATCCACATATTTTCCATCAATTTCAAAAAGCTCCCCATCCAAAATTATTGTCGGCTTTGAGCAAACTCCGTCTGTATGTGAAGCAGCATCCCAAAAAGCACCCATCAGACTTGCTCCCTGACTTCCGAATCCCATTTCAATGCAGCCGAAAATTCTCTCATCCTCAACAATTCTTCCTGTTGCCCTCAATACCCCGGGGTTAAATCCAATAGAATAGTGGGCAAGCCTGTACATATTGGGATCATTGAAATGTGCAAGCCACTTCTTGAATATTTCAGCCTCATTTCCGCCGCTTATCTTTACAATTCTGCCCTCTTGTATATCCAATATAACCGGGTCACTGATAATTCCTATTTCAGCAGGCGGGAAAAGTGCTGCATCAAACACCAGTCTTCCATTGATGGTTTCTTCAACAGGACACCAGCTTACCTGACCGCCCATCATTACAGGATATCCCTTCTTTGTGGCTCGCTGACCTGAGTGCTTTACCCTTCTTCCTTTGTTATAAGCTGTAAGACAGGTACCTGATGCAGACTTTACAATCACCTCATTGCTGCTCTCCACCTTTTTTGTAAGGTATTCTCCAAACTCCATAAGTACATCATAATCCACTTTTCCTATACAGTTTGTTATCATAGTCACATCCAAACCTGTAAGACATGTATATCTGGCACCATTTTCCATAGCCCTTTGGAAACATGGCGTGTGCATAACACAATAATACGCCATTTCAATCCAAACATCCGATTTTGCCACTGCTTCTGCAATAGGACGACTAGGTTCCTCAAAGGCTTTTCCTGTTGTGGGGCTATACAGTATTACGGGGTTTGCGCCCAATGTAAAGGCTGCATTTGCTATTGCATCTGCAACTCTTCTGTCAGAAGATGTATCTGCTGTTATTACAACTGACTCTCCCGGCTTTACAAGCATAAAATCTTTGACAAGCTTCATGGCTGCTCTTGCAGTTTCAAAGGAAAGATAATCCCTGCTCATCTCAATACCTATTGGATACTCCATTTTGATTCCCCCTTTATTTTGTTTAAATATAACAAAATATTCAAACAATGTCATCGTACATATATCAATTATATATACTATACTTTTGTGCAGACATACACAAAAAATGCAAGGTCAGCATATACTTCCTTGCAAAACCTAAATTCACTCATAAACAATATGTGCAAATGCAAAAATATATATTTAATATCATTGCATTTGCACATATTTTAATCAAATTTTATTTTTTTGCTTTAAAGCATTTTATGAAGCTTTGCAAGAAGTGACAGCAAAAGTCGGTTGTTGGCTTTATTTATATCAAAGCCCAAAATATCATTTATCCTTTCTATCCTTTTATACATGGTATTCCTATGTATAAAAAGCTCATTTGCAGCATCTCTCACATTAAAACCATTTTCACAAAGAACTGTTATTGTGTTTATATAATCCTGTGAGCTGTCTTTATCCAAGCTTTGCAGCACGCCGAAGGTATTATTGTACATTCTGACTATCGCTGCATTATTTGACATTTCGCTCAGCAGCCTGTATACCATATAATCCTCGTAAAGGAATATATGACCATCAGCATCAACTCTCTGGCCCATACCCAGAGCAAAGCACGCTTCATCATAGGCATAATTCAAATATTTAAGATTATTGCAGATATTGCTGACAGCTATTTTTACATTTTGCTCAGCTGATATGTTTGTCACAGTGTTATATATGCGTTCAATATTATCCATTAAAGGCTGCACATTTGAATATTTGAATTCCGTTTCCAATATTATTGCCAACTTGTCATCTAAACGAACATAATATGCTTTGGTTTTATTTTCAGAAACTGAATTTTTAAGCTGCTGCACAATACAGCTGCATTTGTCCGGGCTGTCAGCTGATATTGCAATACAGACTCTGCTTCTCAATTCCTCTATATTTAAAAAGGCTGCTTCATCCACTATTTTAAGGGTTTGATTTGTATATTTTCCTTTCATTATATCCGATAAAAATTTTTCAGGCGTTTTGGGGGCTTTGAAAATCGGCTCTGTATTTGAACACATAATTGCTGAAAATATTGGAAGTACTTCACATATAAGCTCTTTATCTGTTGCGCTTAAGGTATTGCTGTTGGGTATCTTCACACATAGCAGAGCCGCTATTTTTCCATGCAGCTTTATCTTTTCTAAATATATATCAAAATCTCTTCCTTCTATATAAAGCGGCCCATCACTGTTAAAAATATTTTTTGTGTGCAGTTCCAATTCTCTTATTATATCCTGCACACCGGAATTATAATTTTCATAAACTGTCGGTGTAAAGCCGATATAGCTGACAATATATACCTTTTTACCTACATATTTTTCTAAAAAGTCTGTGAGTACATTAAAGCTGCACTTTTCCTGAAGCAGATCAGAAAGCTCTCGGCGCATGGCTTTAAGATACATGAGATCATAATATTCAGAATTTAAAAGCATTCTGTTTATAGGCTCTACTATCTGCCTGTATTCTAAATTAAGCGGTATCTGAAATATGGGAAAGCTATGCTTTTGAGCATAATCCAAATCCTTCTGTGATATTTCACTTATAAACCTGCCCAGCTTTATCCCCAGCGCACAGGCTTTTTTATCAATAAGCATCTGTATAAGGCTTGCCATTGTGATATCATTCTTTTTTAAAGAATATCCCATAGTTACAATTATCTGATTTTCCTTCACCCAAAATGCTCCGTCAGGTACCTCCATAACCTCTACACCTGAAACCTCGTTTGAAAGCGCTCCTTTTGCTGTAAGCAGGGTACATTTCTTCAAATCATCATTTATCTCAAACACCTGTGCTAATTTCATATCAAAGCTCCTTTCCCGACAATAAATTCCGGCCTTTTAAAATACAAAATATCCATACTGGCATAAAACAAATAAGCAAATTGGGATATGATAAAATAGGTTTATTGCGTGTGACAGAAATTGTACTCAGCACAGATTTATATTATCATTTTTTGACAGTTCTATCAATTATTCTGCACTGCTTATCCAAATATTTATAATAAAATTCCCATAGGTGTTTTTGAATGTGTATTTTTTATAAATTGAAAGCCCGCATATAATTTATTTAAGATAAAAAAAGGGCCTGTTGCAAAATAGGCCACGAAAAAAGCGAGTAAGTTTCCCTAAAAA
>JAHHUC010000024.1 GCA_020024215.1 Oscillospiraceae bacterium
CCATATATGTATTTAAGTAAAAAAGTCCTGTATTTTTAGTTGCCGGCTTTTAAGCTATACTTGTTCACTTAAATCCTAAAGATTTTTCAGGAGAATACATTATGAATAAAAACACATACCAATATTTTGCATCGGAATTGTCAAAAAGCAAAAGCTTTAAGGCAGCATCAATACAGTTTCGCTTTTTTTAAGCGGTAATTTCTGCTTGAAAAAGTCTCCTTGCCGTCAATGCAGCAGGTGAGCCGACAGATGAGCTTTAAAATCAAAAATTGCCAATTCAGTATATTATTTCATAAATTCCTTATAATAAATCATTTTGCGGCATGTGCTGACTGTCAAATAAATTTTAGCGAATAACTAAAATTTTACTAGGTATGCCCTCCTTTGCAGACTTATCTTGCAGAGCTTTTTTCAGATCTTTTTAAAAGCACATTTCTTTATATGTCTGTATATTGAAGCTTGCTCTCACTTTGGCATAATCAAGCCATTTTTTAACCGAATTGTCCCAAATTTTAAAAATAAGCGCAGCAAAAAGCAGGAAGCCGAGGCCTCCTGCTTAAATCCTTTTTCTATTCTGCCTAATGGTCGGACAATGCATCAAATTAAGGTAAATGCAATTTCTGTCAGCTCAAAGCATTTTCAATGTTGCCCTATAAGTAATTTTTACAGACAGGCTTTTCTTCTCATTGCTTTGATTTTTTATAATTTACTGCAAGCTGCTTTATAAATATAAACAATACAGTGATAATTGAAGCTGAAAATATGAGAACATACCTTTTTCTTAAATAGGGATTCCCCTCTGTGAGAAAAAGCATCAGGGCAAAAAATATGAAGTATAACAGCAGCACCAAAGGAAGCATAATCCACAAAAATTTATAAATCTTTTTAGGATTGCTGGTTTCATAAACTATGCGCTTGGAATAGCCCTTCACATATTCTTTTCCTTTGTGCCCCATACTTGGCTCATTTTTTAATACAAAGCCGTCCTTTGGAGTCTGCGTCAGCTTTTCAATTTTTGTATATGAGCCATCCTCATGCTCCTCATATTTTAAAATTTCTCTTTCCATAAGCAAAGTCTCCTTCAATTTAAAATCATGTCAGCTTGTTTATTCCCGCCTGCCCCGGATATCTGCACAGCTTTTTAAGGTCAGATTTGTAAATCTATATAAATGACATGCTTTTATTGCAAAGTAAAAATCTTTTGACAGCGCAGACTGCAATTTTCGGTATAAAAAGCTCTGCATAAACATAATCTGCCATATTAACCCTAAGGCATATCCTTTTGTTTGTCACATATAAAGCCGTTCATGCGCTCTTAAAGCTGATAAACCCATACTCTGCCGATTATTTCTTCACCCTCCTGCAAAGAAAATCTGCATCCGGCAAAATCTCCTGCGCCAAAGTGCCTAGGCTTCTTCTATCCCTTTTTTGCCCCTTATTTTCAGAATTTTCTTTCTGATTGCAGAATAAGAGCAGAACAGCAATATAACCAAGGCTGCCCTTAAAGGTGAATCTATCAGCCAATGCACCTTTCCATGGCGGTACATATCAAGGACATAATCGGTATTTACAGTGTAATCTTCCTTCATCATGCCCAGCATTTTCTTTTCATCTGAGTCGGCATATCGAATATAGCCGGTGGGCAGGCTTTTGCCCGGCTTCATCATGAGGTAATCGTCAAAATAGACGCAAACATAAGAACCGTCCTTTAATGGTGCCAGATAGTATTTGTTATAGCTGCCGGAGCCAAAGAAGGTGCAGTAAAATTTTGTGTAAAGGTTAACCGGATAGGCTGTGTGTACATATTCGGAAATATTTACCGAGCGTTTGCCGCCGTTTACCTTGTGCTTATGTTCACCCTTATACCGCTCATCACGCAGGTGCAGCAAGGGACACTGTACCAGATTCTCCTTTGTCACAGTAGCAGGTATCTTTTCAAAGCAGAAGTCCTTAACCTCCTGCTGACTATTTATCAGCCTGACAGACTCGCTTGGCATCTGCCCCTGCTGTGTTCCTCTTCCTGCTCCTATGTCATATATCCAGCCTGTGGGAAACGAGCCCTTTATGAACCAAAAAGAAATAATAACAGCCGCCATGATTTTTGCAATGAATACAACAGAATATTTTTTACGCTCCATAATTTTTCATCCTTTCTTTAATCAAACAGTATTTTGACGGGTTGAATAATTAAAAGCACATCTTTTCATTTAAGCTGCATAATTTTCGGATTATTATAAGATTTTCACTTGTTTTGCCCAAAATAAAGCCTATGTATTTTTTGAAATTTCAAAAGCCGTTACAGTCAAATAAAGCTGTTCCTTTCATTGTATCTGCTGTAATTGACAGATTTTCAATGCCTTTCTCAAAATTCTGTACAAAGCTGTAATCCTTTAAGTCAAAAGGCTTCGGCATAAAGCGACTTTAATCCCTTTATCCTGCACAATTTCGCAGCCTCCACAGGATTGGAGCTTATCTTAAATGAATACAGTCAAGCTATGGGATATAATCTTCTTGTAAAGGGTGCTTCTGCCATTTAATACACATCGGCTTCAGGCTCATTTGTAATGAATAAAGCCCGGTAAAAAGGCGGTGATAAAGCAATATAACACAATATTTTCTTAATGGACTCACAGCGCAGAGTATTAAAAAGCTGCCCCTTTGTAAATTGTTATACCTATGTATCTATCCTCATGCAGAGTTCCTTGTGCCGAGCAAATCTGTTAGAATAACCCAAATAGGTTTAACACTCATATCTTTATTATGAACAGGACAATGTGACAACGACCGATTCGGGTATATTATTGATTCTTACCGGATTAAATGAACAGCTTTCTCCCTATACATTCTTTTTTAAATACCAAGTACCGTAATAACGCTGTGGTCCTTGTAGCAATTTTCGGCCCAAGGATTTATTTCAAGAATTGCTTCCCATAATTCTCCTTTGATATTCCTTGCATAGTCAATGATATGTCCCCATTGATCTTTTGTCAGTGTTGTTACACCAAAATAATCATATCTGTCATTCACCTCTGCAAGCAGGCTGTCCAACCCAATTTTGCAAAAGATATCGTCATGGATCATAAGCGAATTGCTGTTCCAATGTCCATCTTGGTCCATGTCCCAGCTTCCTTGAAAGAACTCGTGATAACAAGTTGAGTGTGTTTTTTTCCTTTGCAGTTCAGTCATGAAATATTTCATTGTTATCCCCTCCTAAACTCTTAAGAATATTCTGATACAGTAAACACTTACATTATATCAGTCTCAAAAGGATAGTCAATTATAATCCGTCTAAGTGCGCTCCATTAGGGAAAATGTCTGACTTCTTCGGCGGGTAGTACCATACAGCTAAGAAGCTTCACCCTCTTCACTTTTTAAAAGCTGTATTGAAATGGAGAATTTTCCTTAGCAAATCAACTCCTGAATGTGTAAATTTTTTAATCCTGCTCATAGCATCCATGTCAAGCAGTCTTTTGTCATACAAGTCATAAATTTTTGAATGCAGTGCCTCTTATTTGTATTAAAATCAGGGCCTTCACTTATTCTTCTTTTGGCTTTTCTGTTTATTTCACCATAGCTTTCAAGCCTATCAAACCTAAAGAAAATACCTCTCTTAAGGCTTGCTGCAATCACTTTAAAATCTTTTTGCATACAGTTATTGCATAATCTTCAAAAATTTCCGTCTCAAAGGCATATTCCTTTTTCTTTTCTTCTATTTCTTGGTTTTGAGAAAAAAAGTCAAACAAGCTTTCAC
This sequence comes from Oscillospiraceae bacterium, assembly GCA_020024215.1. GTDB lineage: Bacteria > Bacillota > Clostridia > Oscillospirales > Ruminococcaceae > Yanshouia. The sequence goes on from JAHHUC010000024.1 coordinate 3,752, forward strand.
CTATTCCCGCCTTGAAGGAGGCTTCCTTGACAGTCCAAAGCTTTATAAATTCAACATCGGGGCTTGATGACTTATCTATTGCTGATAATTCCTCTTTGGTACACACTCTTTCAACAAGCTTTCGTTTCTTGTGTGAAATTTTTTCAATATCCAGTCCGCAGGGCACATTGCTGCCCAAACAGGCGGAAAATTTTCCCGAATGTGAAATACTGGTATATTTAAAATTATACTTTTCCTCCAAAAGTCTTTTTAAAAGTCCGGCCGAAAGGGAGGCGGCTTTTTTTCTGTTGTCTGAAAGCATATCAGCCTTTCGCCTTCTCTTATCGGATGAAAGCCTGTAAAGAGCGTTTATGGTGTCTGATTTGACAATTTCATCTATCCTGCATATAAAAAGCATAGCCTTGCTCCCCTTTTATTTATAAACCCATTATACACAAAAATTTAATTATTCCAAAGGTTTATTTTTTTAATAAAAAGATGTATAATTTTATCTGTATTATTTTTTTACATGGGAAATATTTTTTGTTTTTTTGACACTTATATGTTATATATCATCTCTAGGGGGGCGGATTATTGAGTACAATTATAAATGTAAAAGGAATAAGCAAGTTTTACAGCTTGGGAAATGAAACGGTAAAAGCCCTTAAGGATATAAATCTGCAGATAGAAAAGGGTGAAATCTGCTGTATATTGGGAACCTCAGGAAGCGGAAAATCCACGCTTTTAAACCAGCTGGCAGGGCTTGAAAAGCCTACCAAGGGAGCTGTGTATATAGGCAAAACCAACATATCAAGGCTTTCGGAAAATCAGCTTGCAGGCTTCAGGCAGAAAAACATAGGCTTTGTTTTCCAATCCTACAATCTTCTTCCCTCCATGACCGCACTGGAAAATGTGGCTATGCCCATGACCTTCAGGGGAATTTCAAAGGCAAAAAGAGAAAAGCTGGCTGTGGATATGCTTATAAAGGTGGGCTTAGGCTCCAGAATGCACCACAAGCCCTCACAGATGAGCGGCGGTCAGCAGCAGAGGGTGGGAATAGCAAGGGCATTTGTTGCAAAGCCGAAAATAGTTTTTGCCGACGAGCCCACAGGAAACCTCGACTCCCGCACCACCATTGAGGTTATGGAGCTTTTGGTGGATATGGCACACAAAAACGGCATCACATTTGTTTTGGTAACTCATGACAACGAGCTTGCCAACTATGCCGACAGAATCATAACCATAAAAGACGGCGTGGTTTTAAGCGATGCTGTAAATGAACACCCCACCTATTGCTCGCCAAAAAGCGAAAGAGCTGTGAGCATCAGCTTAAAGGAGGAGGAAAAGCCCTCAGATGACGCGGTTTGTCCATCAAAGGAAGCTCTTACTGCCGATGAGCTTTCCAAGCAGGAAACCTTGGCGGATGTGGATTTGGAAAAGGTGAAGGTGGATGTAAGTGTAAGCAAATCTGACACCCTTTCACTTATAAAAAAGGATTTTCAGCAGAAAAAACAAAAGGCAATGGCATTTATAGATTCCCACAGAAAGGAAAAAAGGTAATGAGCGCAAAAAAAATTCTCGCTTTGATTTTAGCAGTTCTTTTAGGTCTGGGGGCCTTGTCTCCGCTTGTGTACATGATGGCATCGGCAGCAGAGGGGGAAAAGGAGAACGATGTTCAGACCGAAATAGCACTTGAGGCTGTTTTGCAAAAGGCCACATTCAAGGGACAGGAAAACAGCGTGTCACGCATAAAGAAAAACGGCGAAGCCGATATTTACATGACCGTCAACTATTATAACTACACAGGAACCGAAGGCGAGGTTATTGTGTCACAGTATGACGGAATGGGCTCCTTTGCTCTAAGAAGCAATGAGCAGCCAACTGTTGTAAAAACCGAGACACATTCAGCCAGCAAGGACGGCAAGGACTATAACTACACCACATACACAATCAAGATTCCTGCAAGATATTCAGGAAAGGGCAAAAATCTTAAATTCCATCTGAGAATAGCCCAGAAAATGACCTTGGTATGCACAGGCACCGTTCCCATAGCAGAGGAATATGTGGAGGAGCCTGATAAGGAGGAGGAAAAGGAGAAGGTTCCCGATCCTGTCATCCCCTATATAATTGTGGAAAGCTATACCTACGGCGGGGACAGCGTAATTGCAGGCGGCGACTTTAATCTGGAGCTTACATTGAAGAACACAAGCGAATACTACTCCTTGCAGAACATAGTCATGAGCGTTGCAACTCAGGGTGTTTTCTCTATGGGAAGCTCCTCCAACACATTCTACATTCAGGATCTTCATGCAGGCTCCACGCTAAAAAAGACTCTCACCATAAACGCAGGGCTCAACAAGGTCACAGATGACAAGGATGCCAACTCCATAGGTATAAAGTTTGAATATCAATACCTGCACGAAAAGGAGAGAAAGGCCGGAACATCCTCGGAAAACATAACAATTCCGGTCACCTTCCCCGACAGATTTGAGCTTTCCCCACCTGAATCGGGCGGTGCAACAGTGTTTGTAGGCGAGGAATGGGGAATTTACATACCCATGATAAACAAGGGCAAGAACAGCATAAACAACATAATGGCATACATCGAAAGCGATGATGTATCCAACAGCCAGAGACAGTATATTGGAAATCTTCAGGCAGGAACCGAAAGCGGCATTGATTTTTCCATGAGCTTTGATTCCCCGGGAACAAAGGAGGGCAAAATCGTAGTCACATACGAGGATACAAACATGAATCCAAAGGAGCTTTCCGTCCCCTTTCAGGTTGAGGTTCAGGAGATGATGATGCCTGACCCTGATGAAATGATGCCCCCCGACGGAATGTTGGACCCAGATATGCAGGTGGACAATCCAAAGCAGGATAAGCTTCCTAAAGCGCCCATTGTGGTGACAGGAATAATCGTCTGCGGCATAAGTGCTTATATCACTGTTTTGAAGGCAAAGGCAAAGAGGAGCATTTTCGACGATGAGGAAATTTGATCTTATTTCAATGTGCCTTAAAAACCTCACCAGAAGAAAGGTGAGGACACTGCTCACCATAGTCGGTGTAGTGGTGGGAACCAGCGCCATAGTTGTAATGATCTCCATAGGCTTGGGCATGAAGGAAAGCCAGAAGCAGCTTTTATCCCAGATGGGCGATTTGTCCGTCATTGAAATCTACAACTGGGACAACGCCAAGGATGCGGTTTTGACAGATGAGGTAATGCACGAGATCATGAGCATGGAGGGCGTGCTGACAGCTACGCCGCTTTACCAGCCCGTAGAGCTTCAGGCGACCTTATATGCCGGAAAAAACGACCGATATGAAACCGGCTTTTACAATGTGACCGGAGTTTATCCGGATGCTATGGAGCACTTTGGATATGAATTTCTGTCCGGTGACCCCAAAAATCCATTCCCGGCAGAAAATTCCATTGTGCTGGGAGAAATGGCAGACTATAACCTCAGGGACACCAGAAAGGCAAGAGGTCAGAACAGAGTTGAGCCGTGGCCGGATGCACAGGGAAATATAAAGCCTCCCTTTTTGAATCTGGAGAAGGAAAAAATAAAGCTTGTTTTGAGAAACAACCAGACAGATGACAGCGCCTCGGGCAAAAAGAATGAAAGAACACTCACTGTAACAGGCAGAGTAAAGGAAAATTTCAATCTTGGCTATGTAACCTCCCGTGGAATAATAATGAACATACAGGATGTAAAGCGCCTTGAGGAGGAATATAAAAAGCTCAACAAGATAAAGCCTGACAGAGATGCAAAAAAGGGCTATGAGGAGGCAATGGTAAAGGTAACAGACATAAAATATATAGAGAGCGTGGAAAAAGCCATACAGGACATGGGCTTTTCCACCAACTCCATGGATTCCATAAGAAAGCCCATGGAGGAAAACATTAAAAAGCAGCAGACCTTTTTAGGAGTTATTGCAGGGGTTTCCCTCTTTGTAGCAGCCTTGGGCATAGCCAACACCATGCTCATGAGCATATATGAAAGAACAAGGGAAATAGGAATAATGAAGGTTGTGGGCTGCTATGTTGAGGATATACGCACCATATTTCTTATGGAGGCAGGCTGCATAGGCTTTATGGGCGGAATAATCGGAATAATACTCAGCTATATCATAAGCTTTCTGATGAATTATTTTGGCTTTTCCACAGGAATGGGCGGCGGTATGGGCGGCTTTTTCGCAGGGGAGTCCCCTGCGGCGGCAGTTTCCATAATTCCCCTGTGGCTTGTGATGGGGGCCTTGGCATTTTCGACCTTTATAGGCGTTGCCTCCGGCTTTTACCCTGCCAACAGGGCGGTTAAAATCTCAGCCCTGACAGCCATAAAGCAGGAATAAAAATTCAAACCCTAGGGGACCTGCAAAGGCGGGTTCCCTTTTTATGTTTTTCAACTTTTTTCAAAAAAAGACTTGCTTTTTTGAAATTTCGGTGATATAATACTGATTGTTCGGTAAAAACAATTCCGATATCTGGGTGTGGCGCAGTTGGTAGCGCGCTACCTTGGGGTGGTAGAGGCCGGGTGTTCAAGTCACCTCACTCAGACCAGTAAAGCTCAAGCGCAAAAGCGTTTGAGCTTTTTGTTTTGTGAAGAAAAGTGGAAAAGGAAAAGCTCAATTGAATGGTAGAGCTTTTTGATGTTTAAATTTTACTATTCCTTAATATATCCAGCTGTGGTTTATATGTCTTATAAAATATCTTTTTCCTTTCTGATTTATTTATGCGATGTGCTTGCCCATAAGTACAATTCAAAAGTGCCATTCTTCTAGTAATCTCCATAAAATCATCAAAGACCTCACTAAGCCACCAAACTTTTTCATCTGTACATCCGTTTTTGATAAATTGAATAGAGATATTGATATAAAGTGGAAACTGTTTGATTTCTGCATCCCACCGAGGAATTTTCTTTAATTCTATGTTACCTCAGCAATTTAAAATATTTTTATTTCCTAATATTTCTTTGGAAAATACTCTTTCCCAAGCTGCCACAAATATCTATCCAAATCTTTCAAATTGTATGTATCTACTTTATAAAACTTTGAAAATTCGATTATAACATCTTTAAAAGTCTTATAATTTCTAAGATCTGACCGCTTAAAATTTGCAAAGCTATCCTGTTTTGAAAAATATAAAAGTACATTTTCCACATAGTTATCATAAATAGGAAAAAGAAACGGCTTGTGATGCGAACAATATTTACTTGCAAAAGAATAAAAATGTTTTTCCTTGCCTGATATTTCAACACAAGCTATATCCTCTACAAGCGAAGTATCACCTGCACCCAGTCTTTCGTCGATATTTAATTCAAGTATGTGTTTGGCTACCGGAAATATTGAAAATATATTTGTGCTGTAAAAATCGTTTAGAGTGCTTGCTTTAATCAGAATATCCTCTATTTCCTTATTTTGTGGAACAAGCTTGCAAAAAAGCTTATCCAAACTTTTCTCTTGAAGTACATAGTTATCTAATGAATCCCAGTATCTTATGTACTTTTCCACCTCTTTAATACAGGGATAAGGAATATTTCTATTAACCACAGTATCTACCTCATAAAACATAGTTTTTTATAAAATCTGTTGCTTTTTACGAAAAACCTTTCCCCTATTTTTCATACCTTTCCATTTCTTTCTCAATCAAATCCTCGCATGCGGACATGGCAGAAAGTGTCTTTTCCAAAAGCTCGTCCAGTGTCCAGCCAAGGCGGTCGGCTCCGTTTTGTATTATGTCTCTTGAGCAGCCTGCGGCAAATTTCTTGTCCTTGAATTTTTTCCTGAGAGATTTTAGCTCCATATCCTTACAGCTTTTACCGGGGCGCATAAGTGCGGCAGCTCCTATAAGGCCTGTCAGCTCGTCGCAGGCAAAAAGCACCTTCTCCATTTCATGCACAGGCTCTACATCACAGTTTGTGCCATATCCGTGGCTGCACACAGCATGGATAAGCTCATCGCTGCAGCCTATCTCCTTAAGAAGCTCAGGCGCCTTGATGCAATGCTCATCCGGCCACATTTCAAAATCAACGTCATGCAAAAGCCCTGCCGCCTGCCAAAACTGCTCGTCCTCACCATAGCCCAGCATGCGGGCAAAATATCCCATAACACAGCCTACTGTCAGAGCATGGCGGATGTGAAAAGGCTCCTTGTTATACTTACATACCAAAGCCAGCGCAGCCTCATATTCGGGAAAATCTTTCATACATACAACTCCTTAACAAAATAAGTTTTTTGAAGATTATATTGCTTTCTCCTTAAATTGTCAAACCTAAAAACAATTTTTATTTCAATCCGGGCTTATGCCGGCTGTTGTTTGACAATTTGATATTTCTGTAACATAATAGTAAGCATATTAAAGCAAGCAATAAAACACATTCACACAAGGAGTTTTTATGGAACAAATGGATTTTTCCCCTGTAAGGGTGCTGCTTTTAGCTGCCGACTGCGGAAATTTTGACTTGGAAAAAAGTCTTTTGGAGCTTAGGAGCCTTGCAGAGAGTGCAGGATATGAGCCGGTTGGCTCAATCTGCCAAAAAAGAGATGCGCCTGACAATTCCTCATACCTTGGTCAGGGACGGCTTGCCGAGGCTCGCATTACATCAGAAAATCTTGGCTGCTCACTGTGCATTTTTAATGATGAGCTGACCGGCATGCAGCTTAAAAATGCCGAAAATGCCATCGGAATACCTGTCATAGACCGCACCATGCTGATATTGGAGATATTTGAAAAAAGAGCCGTCACAAAGGAGGGCAAATATCAGACAGAGCTGGCAAGGCTGCAATATAAGCTCCCCAGGCTTACAGGCTCGAACGATGCTCTTTCCCGTCAAGGAGGAGGCGGCGCAGGAGGAGGCGGCGCAAGGCGAGGCTCCGGAGAAAGCAAGCTGGAATATGACCGGCGCTATCTCAGAAAGCGCATAAGCCATCTTAAAATAAAGCTTCGGCAGCTGGAAAAGCAGCGCAATATCATGAGAAAAAGCCGCCAAAAGAACCATGTTCCCGTGGTGGCGCTGGTGGGATATACAAATGTTGGAAAATCAAGCCTTTTAAACCGGCTGACACAAAGTGATGCAGCTGTAAAGGATATGCTTTTTGCCACGCTGGACCCAACAGCCAGAGCCTGCTGTCTGCCTAACGGCCTGGATGTGATATTTGTAGATACCGTGGGCTTTGTAAGCCGGCTTCCTCACAATCTGGTGGAGGCATTTAAAAGCACCTTGGAGGAGGCAAAATTTGCAGACCTCATTTTGAAGGTCTGCGATGCAGGAGACATGGAGGCATTCATGCAGCTTGAGGTAACCGATCAGGTTTTGAGAAATCTTGGCTGTGAGGCTATTCCCCAGATAACAGTCTGCAACAAATGCGACATAAAGGGCAGCCTCTTATTTGAAAAGGATGCAGTTTATGTATCTGCCAAAACAGGAAAGGGGCTGGATACACTTCTAAAAAGGATTCAGGAGCAGCTTTCTATGCGAATGACATTTGTGGAGGTGCTGCTGCCCTATGATAAGGCGGCGCTTGCTGCCTGCCTTTATGAGGACGGAAGGGTTATCCAAGAGGAATATCAGCCGGATGGCATATATATGAAGGCTATTGTTAAAAAGGAACAGGCAAAAAAATTTGCCGTGTACAGCCTGCAAATTTAAAGTGCAGTGCCGCTGCCTTCATACAGCAGAGGAAACTGCTGCCTGTCCTTTCGCTTCAAATATGTAAGAATCATCAAATTTACAATTCCTAAAAGTAAAATTCCTATCCATATATACATAATGGAAAACATATCTGCCAGAAGCCCTGCCAAATAAAGGCAGATTCCGTTTACCATGCCTGAAAATACAGTTATGACAGAGCTTACCCTTCCTCTGTGGCTGGAGGGTATGCGGCTTGTTATATAGGGCTTTTCGCCTATGGTATTTAATATTTCACCTATGGTGAACACCAGCATGGAGATATAATACATGAATATTCTTGTACCTGACAGCATGAATAAAAGATAGCCTGCCATCTGGAAGGCCTCGCCTGCAATAAGCTTTTTTGTGTCGTCCATTTGGGCAAAAAGGGCTGTGCATAAGGGTGTGCCCAATATTACAATTATGCCGTTGAAGCTGCACAGCGTGCCAAAAATCAGCGCTCCCTTGCCATTAAACAATGCATCAAGGCTAAGAGGCATCATAAAGCCGTTTCCCACATGATAAAGTGCGCCTGTGACACCTATTGAGATGACAAATATCATAAGTATGGGTGTGCATGAAAAAATCTCTTTTAAGGAGGCATCCCTTCCCTGCTCATACATCCCTGCTTTGGAATCATCAGCTGAGGGGGATATATCCTTTATAAAAAAGAATATCAGCACCGTTGAGGAAAAGGTGGCTATGCTGCTTATTAAAAAAGCCAGATTAAGGTTATTTTCAAACAGTATTCCGCCTAATGTGGGGGCCAGTATAAAGCCCAGATTCACGCCCATATAGTTGAGGCTGTATGCCCTTGATCTCTCCTCCTGTGTGGATAGATTGGCTATCAGCGCATCATAGCTGGGCCACTCTATCTGTGCAAATATTCCGGAGATGCAGAAAATGACCACCAGAAATCTCTGCATAGGCAAAAAGGCGCACAGAAGATAGCCTATCACCGTCACCATATCGCATATGACTATTATATTTTTCTTGTTGAATCTATCTGCTAGCTTTCCGCCTATAAGCACACAGGGAAGCTGTATAAAGCCTATTATTATCATAAGATTGGCAGCCTCTGAGGCGGAAAAGCCCAGCTTGCTTTTTAATATCAATGTGAGCATGGGGCCTATAAGACCTCCCATAGCTGTCACTACCCTGCCCCAGAAAATTATGTACATTTCCTTTCTGAGGCCTCTGTATTGATTAAGGAAATTCAAAAAAATCACCTCATATTTTTTAAATAATGTCATTATACAGTATTCATATGCTTAAATCAACAGCAGTTTTAAAGGGATGGCAGAGCCATCCCTTTCTTCTATATATTTAAGGTGGAAAAGGTGGGGGATCCACCTTAAAAATCAGCCTATCAGAAGGAAATTTTCATAAACAGAGCCACAGAGCAAAGCGTGACAGCAATGGGAACATATATATATCTGCCTGTGAAATACCAAAGCTCTCCTCTTTTTTTGCCTGCTCCCTTGTTTATTTCCTCTAAGATAACATCCTTTTTCATTATCCAGAACCAGGACACAGCTCCCAGCATAGCCCCTATGGGGATTATATAGATGGACACAAAATCCATCCAGGGCCCCCAGCTGTATATTGCCTCCATATTTATTCCAAAGCCCAGGCAGACGGCGCACATCAAAAACAGCACCAGCTTTCTGTTCAGCTTGGGAAATTTGTGCAGAAGCGATTCTCCCACCGCTTCAAACATATTCTGCAATGAGCTTACCCCTGCAAAAATCATAGCCACATAAAGTATAACGGCAAAGAGCTGTCCCATAGGTATATCCTGCAAAATTGTGGGCAGTGTTACAAAAAGCTGTCCGGGTCCGGCTGCCACATCCAAATTGTAGGAGAAGCAGGCAGGAATTATCACCAATGCCGCAACCAAGGAGGCTATGGTGTCAAAAAGAGCCGTCCTCTGGGAAACATAGACCACATCCTCATCATCCGGCAGATATGCACCGTAAACTATCATGCCGCTTCCTGTTATGGAGAGGGAGAAGAAAGCCTGTCCCATGGCAGAAATCCAGACCATAGGATTTTTAAGAGCCTCCCATCTGGGTATCAGCATAAATTTATAGCCCTCCATCACATTGGGAAGAAAGGCAACCCTAACTGCCAATATGATGAATATTATAAAAAAGGCGGGCATCATTATTTTGTTTGTCCTTTCAATTCCCTTTGCGCCCACAAAAAGCGTGAGAAGCGTGACAACCACCACTATCACATGAAGAGGTATCACAGAATAGCCGCTCATGGAAAAGCCTTCAAACCAAGCTGTAACATCCGCCTTCATGAGACTTCCTGTGAGGGAGCTTAAAAGCGCCTTCAGCACATAGGAAACTATTACGGCATAGCCGATTGCAATGCACATAGAGCCTGCCAGAGGCAGCCACGCCAAAAGCCCTCCTGCCTTTTCAAGTCCCTCGCTTCTGGTTTTCCAGGCGTTGGCATAGGAGCCGAGCGTTCCTGTTCTCGCCCTTCTTCCTATTGCAAATTCCCCGGGAAGGCCTGCATAGCTGAAAATGAATATAAAAAATATATAGATGAGCAGGAAGGCGCCTCCGCCGTTAGCACCCAGCTTATTCGGAAATCCCCACACATTTGCCATGCCCACCGCCGAGCCGACAGATGCCAATATAAAGCCCCAGCGGCTTTTAAACTTTCTTTCTTCACTCATTTTTTTATTCTCCCGATATCATATTCGCTTTAGCATTTTAAAGCGTTTGCTCTCTAAAGTATGTGCTTACTATATATCCAATTGCAATAAAAGTCAAGCATTATTTTTTACATACTGACTTTTTTTGCTGCCGTTTATTCAAATTTTCGACATTTTGCCGCCTGTCTGATTGAGAACAGCTTTTTTTCATGCTATAATCAAATTTGATAAAAATTTCTGAGGGGAGGCTTTTATTTGGTTCATTCAGGTCACAGGGAAAGGCTTAAAGCAAGATTTTCAGAAACCGGTCTTATGGGCTTTTCTCCCCACGAGGCGCTGGAGCTGCTGCTTTTTTATGCCATACCGAGACAGGACACAAACCCTGCCGCCCATATGCTTTTGGATAAATTCGGCAGCATTGCAGGTGTATTTGACGCCTCTGTGCCCTCCTTGAAGGAGGTTGACGGAATAGGCGACAGCGCCGCCTGCCTTTTAAAGCTTATCCCCCATATGGCAAGGCTTTATGAGGAAAGCAAAAATTCCATTGGGCTTATACTGACAGAATCCGAAACAATAGCCCAATACATCATCCCAAAATTCATAGGCAGGAACAACGAGAGCATTTTGGTCATCTGCCTTGATCAGAAGGGAAAGCTGCTGTCCTCAAAATTTCTTTCAGAGGGCAGCATCGACAGGGTGAATGTCAACATCCGTGAAATTGCAAAATATGCTCTGGAGGTTCAGGCATCAAACATAATTTTAGCGCACAACCACACCTATGGGCTTGCCCTTCCCTCAAATGCGGACATAATAGCCACCGAGGCGGTGGTGAAGGCGTTAAGACCTCTTTCCGTGTCTGTTTATGACCACTATATTGTGGCGCAGAACGATTGTGTATCCATGCGTGACTCGGGCATATTTTCTTCCTTTTGAACAAAAAAGTCCCTTCATCTTAAACCTTTTGCGCCGTTTAAGATGAAGGGCTTTATTTTTTTTACCTTGTGCCTGCTGCCCTTTGATATTCTACCAGAGAATTCCAGGTTTTTTTATCCACTATACCGGTTTCTTCAAACCGGCATATCCTCTGCCAGCACCTTGCTGCCTCCTGCGTTTTGCTTTTAAAGGAGCCGTCCTCTGCCAAGGCTTCAAAGCCTTTTATGCTCTTTAGTGCAAGGTTAAGCAGCTTTTGCAGAACCTCTACATATCCGTTTTCATCCCCAAATTTAAGCGGAAGATCAAAATCGGCTATGGGCACTATGTTCTTTGGCGGAAGAATGGCCTGCTCTGCCTCCTGTGCATTCTGCATAAGCCTTTTCCAGGTTTTAAAATCCACCTCGCCGGTTGGAAGAAGGCTCTGCTCGTTTTGAAAAAGCTTTACAGCCTCGGCGGTTTTTCTGCCGTATATGCCGTCCGGATTTATAAGAGGCAGCCTGTTGTAGGCTATGCTTATCACTCTGAGCGCCTGCTGAATTTCAAAAATACATCTTTTTTCCTCCAAACCTATTCCTCCTTCAAAGTATAGCCCGGATACTGCCCCTTTTGCCGCTCGCTGCCCTTTTTTATCTCCCTGTAAACCTCATTGAGCTTATCCCAGGTTTCTTTGTCCACCCTGCCGTTGGGCATTATGTCAAAGCTCCTTTGAAAATAGCCCACCGCCTCCTCGGTTTTATTTCCGAAATAGCCGTCTATGTTAAGCGGAGGGATTTGATAGAAAAATTTTGAAAGATAATCCAGCTCGCTTTGAACTGTCAGCACAGACGGGCCGTTCATGCCCCTTTTAAGCGTTACGCCGGGAAAGGGAAGCACATCGTCAGGCTCGTTCACCGAAATGTAATCTATTATTCCGCGATACACCTCATATATGCTGTCCCAGGTTTTTTTGCCCACTATGCCGTCCTGCAAGAGGTTGTTTTCTGCCTGAAAAGCCCTGACAGCCCTTTCGGTGTCCTCTCCGAATATACCGTCCTGTGAAAGAGTGGGTATGGAAAAATCAAAATCGCCTATAAATGAGAGGAAATATTGAAGAGTCAGCACCTCGCCGCCCCTCATTCCCTTCCTAAGGGGCTTTTCATACTGCTTTGGCAGCTCTGACATTGTTATTCCCTCGCTTATAAGCTCCGAAAGCTTTTTGACAGATGTATGGATGTAAATTATCTTATACCATGTGGCTTTTCCGATTATTCCGTCAACTGTGAGATTGAACTGGCTCTGAAAGCTTTCTGCTGCATCTTTTGTGGCCTCGTCAAATTTTCCCAGCGTCTGGGGAATTTTAGGAATCGAGGGGAAATTTCGGGATATTCTGTTGAGGTAAACCTGCATACGCCTCACATCCTGGCTGAAATCCCCTATTTTAAGGCTTTTTCCCGGATAGGAGGGCACATTTTCCTTAAAGGGTGCGTTTTCAACAAGGTTTATGTCATTTCCGTAATAGCTCCTGACAATTTCAAGTGCGTTCAGCCCGTCCTTTGCCAAGGGCACTGTGCCCCATTGGGAAAGGCCGTCACAGGTGACTGTGGTTCCGTTGCAATATTGGGCAAAAAAGGGATTTACCTGACCTTCCTTTCTCAAATAATCGTTGAACACCTCATCTGCAATCTGAGATATTGAGGAAAATATATTCCTGTTCTTTATAAACTTCTGGTCAAACTGCGTGGAGCTTGTTATATCAAAATTATAGCCCTTTGAGGGGTACCATTCTGTGTATATCCTGTTGAGAGCAAAGGAAACCTGTGCATATATATTTGCCTTTATAGCCTCTCTCGGCCATGTGGAATATATTTCCGAGGAAGCTACATTCTTTATGTAATAAAGAAAGGGCACTCTGAGATTTTCTGCCTGTTCATCCGGTTTTCCCAGATGAACCACCATCTCCTTTGGTATAAAAACCGAATCCGCCATCTTATATGTCCTCCTTGTAAGAGGGTATCAGGTTGACGCTCAAAAGCGAGGAGGTTCCCCCCACCAAATCCACATAAAGATTTTTAAGCGGCTCAAAGCCCTGTGCATATATGTCTGCCCTGTAATTTTCCTCCCTGTCATCTGAATAGGGCTTAAGGCTGTTTTCCTTGCTGGGCGATCTGAGCTTTACATAAGGAGTTGCCCCCTTGGAATCGGTTATCAAAAAAACCTCTATCTGACCGTTTCTGCTTATTATCACCTTTGCCCCCTCAACCGGAAAGGCATCGTTTCCTGAAAAGACCTGAACCTTCAAAAGTCCAATGCCTGTGCTGTTTTTGTCCAAAATAAAACCTCCTTTTAAAAAAATATTATTTTTTGCAGACGGGAAATATTCCTTTAAGTTAAAAGGACATATAAATTGCTTTTTTTCCTTTTCTAATATATAATGCAATAAAAAAATAAAAAGTGAGGAGCAGATATGAACAGTTCAAAGGTTTACTGGTGCGATTTCAGAGCGCACAACGGACTTGATCTTACACAGAAGCTGAAAAAGCTTATCATCAAAGCAGGGATTGATGACATTGATTTTAAAAATCGCTTTGCCGCCATCAAAATTCACTTCGGCGAGCCGGGAAATCTTGCCTATCTTCGCCCTAATTATGCAAAAGCCGTGGCAGAGCTTATAAAGGAAAGAGGCGGAATGCCCTTTCTCACAGACTGCAACACGCTTTATGCCGGCAGGAGAAAGCACGCTTTAGAGCATATAGAAGCCGCCTATGAAAACGGCTTTTCCCCCTTTTCCACAGGATGTCAGGTGATCATAGCCGACGGCTTAAAGGGCACTGACGATGTGGAGGTTCCGGTAAAAAACGGCTGCTACATCAAAAATGCAAAAATCGGAAGGGCTGTTATGGATGCGGATATCATTGTCTCGTTAAACCACTTCAAGGGGCATGAATCCACCGGCTTCGGCGGAGCTATCAAAAATCTGGGCATGGGCTGCGGCTCAAGGGCAGGCAAGATGGAGCAGCACTGTGAGGGGCAGCCGGAGGTTAATGAGGACAGGTGCATAGGCTGTCACATCTGCAAAAATTCCTGCGGACAGGACGCCATCTCCTACACAGAGAGAGGAAAGGCAGTTATTGACGATAAAAAATGTGTGGGCTGCGGAAAGTGCATAGGCTTTTGCCCCATAAACGCAATCTCAAATAAAAATTACTGCGCCGATCAGCTTTTAAACTTCAAGATGGCAGAATATGCTCAGGCAGTCTGTCAGGACAGACCTCAGATACATATAAATATGGTTATGGATGTATCCCCCTACTGCGACTGCCACAGCGAAAACGATGCCCCCATAATACCTGATGTGGGAATGTTTGTATCAAAGGACCCGGTTGCTTTGGACAGGGCCTGCGCCGATATGTGCAACAAAATGCCCCATTTTGACAACAGCCTTTTAGGTGAAAAGCTCAGATATCAAAAGGACAGAGGCTGCCGTGATATTTTTTCCGCAGTATCCCCCAACACCGATTGGACCGACTGCCTGAACCATGCCGAAAAAATCGGTCTTGGCACTCAGGAATATGAGCTGATAATGTTAAAATAACAGAATTTAAGTAAAATTTTTTCTCTTTTGCTGAAAATATACTTTTTAAGTTGACTTGAGTTTAATAAAATAGTATGCTTGTATATAGGCCAGAAAGTGGATTATTTGGATGTTTTTTGTAATTTTCTGCCGTAAAAATCCGAAAATTTACAGTTGTTTTACAACAGCTCTCCTCTTTCTGAGACGGCAGCTAAAGGAGTCGGGTCGATGAAAAAAGTAAAAAATATTGTGGAGAAAAAACCTAAAACAGCAAAGGGCAAAAGGAAGCTTAAACAATCCTCTGTAATAAAGCTGCTGAGCAGCTTTTCAGCGGCTGCCCTGCTGTTTGTTTTCGTTATGCTGATTTTCAACATGAGAGCCAGCAATAAATTTGACGTTCTTACAGATCAGGGCGACCTTCTTGCCGACAACGCCCAGAAATTTGTAAATACATCGGAATATCTTACAAACGAGGTCAGGGCATATGCCTCAAGCGGAGACAAAAGCCGCTATGACAACTATTTCCGCGAAATCAGGCAGGATAAAAACCGCGAGAAGTCCATTGAGGCAATGGAAAAGCTGGGCATGACAGATGTGGAAAGCAAGATTGTCCATGAGATAAAATCCCTTTCTGACAGCCTTGTCCCCATTGAGGAAAAGGCGATAGCCCTCAAGGAGCAGCAGCTTGACCAGGAGGCCGTAGACCTTGTTTACGGTGTTCAGTATGAGAGCATTGTCTCTAAAATTCACGGCTTGGAGGAAAAGCTGATGTCCTCTGTGTGGCAGAGACTGGAAGAAACACAGAGCAGGCTGGGCAGCCTGATTGACACCACCTTCTATTTCACATTTGCCAGCCTTATTATTGTTGTGGTGTTACAGTGCATCATCATATCCTATGTGCTTAAAAGCATATTGCGCCCGCTTGTCAACGTCGAGGAAAATATGCGCATGCTTGCAGACGGTCAGCTCAATGCAAAGCTGGGCATTGATGAGGATGAAACAGAGCTAGGACAGCTTGCAATTTCCATAAACTATACAAAGAGGCGCATTTACAACATAATACAGGATATAAATTATGTTCTGGGTGAAATGGCAAAGGGCAACTTCACAGTGAAGCTCGATATCACTGACCATTACACCGGCTTTTACGAGCCTATACTGGTGTCCATGAGAACACTTAAGGATGAGCAGAATGACACACTTTTAAAAATTGACATGGCATCCGAGCAGGTTGCTGTGGGCGCAGATCAGGTTTCTGTGGGCGCACAGTCGCTGGCTCAGGGCGCAACCGAGCAGGCGAGCGCCGTTCAGGAGCTTTCTGCAACCATCAATGACATATCCGAAAACGCAAAGAGCAATTCTGAAAGCACCGCTTTGGCATTGGAACATTCCAGAAAGGCAGCAGAATTTGTTTCCAACAGCGCACAGAACATAAGGGAAATGGTTTCTGCCATGAACGAAATTTCAAAATCCTCCAACGAGATAAGCAAGATAATTGCAACCATTGAAAACATAGCCTTCCAGACAAATATACTGGCGCTTAACGCAGCTGTGGAGGCTGCAAGAGCCGGAGCTGCCGGAAAGGGCTTTGCAGTTGTTGCAGATGAGGTGAGAAATTTGGCATCCAAATCCGATGAGGCTGCCAAAGCCACAAAGGATCTTATCAGCAGCTCCATAAACGCAGTTAAGAACGGAGAATCCATAGTTTCACTTGTGACAGATGCCTTGGATTCCACCATTGAGGCCTCAAATCAGGCAGAGGCGGATATAGAATCCATCACGGCTGCAATCTTAAAGGAGACAGGCATCATATCTCAGGTTGCAGAGGGAATAGACCAGATAGCCTCGGTTGTTCAGACCAACTCGGCTACAAGTGAGGAATCTGCCGCTGCCAGCGAGGAGCTTTCCTCTCAGGCACAGATTTTAAAGGAGCTGGTAGGTCACTTCCGGCTTAATAAGGAAAGCTAAAAACAGATATGACGGCAAAAAGCCTTGCAGCATAAAATCTGCAAGGCTTTTTCATTAACTGACATAAGGATAAAATAACAGCAGCAGTCAAATATATCAGTCTGCTGCTGTTTTACTGTTATAAATTATATAAATGCCTTCTTTAAACAAACAGGGCATTGGGATGTCTTTCGTTTTCGTACATTGCCTCCAGCTCGCTCTTGTGGTAGAGATAGCCTTCGTCATCAAAATACTTTGCACCCTCAGGACATTTCTTTATGCAGGCACAGCACTTCATGCAGATTCCGTTGATGGTGGAAAAATCCTCTGTGCTGATAGAGCCCATAGGACATAAGGAGGCGCAAAGTCCGCATTTTATACATTTTTCGGCATCTGTCTTGGGCTTTACCTTTCTTATGTCAATTCCGTTGCCGTTTCTGTCTCTGGGTGTGTAATAAGGCCTTATGGGGTCGCATCCCTCACAGAAAAAGTCCTCACCTTTAAAATCGGGCAGCTTTTTGATTATTGCATCCTTGAATTCGTCCATTTCCTTTAAATCCTGCTCATCGGGCCTGCCCTTTCCCAAGGTTTTTGAAAAGGAATGTTCTCCTACAAAGGCGCCGGCGGCAATGGGGGAAAATCCGGTTTTCTTCATTATGAGCTTCAATTCAATCAGTGCATCATCAAAATTTCTGTTGCCGAAAAGCACAACCGGAACAGCTATGGCGTTGTTTCCCTCCATAGTGTCCAGAAATTTGAGCATAAGGTTGGGAACTCTTCCGGCTATTACCGGAAGCCCCAGAACAACCATATCCTCAGCTGTAAAAACAAGGGGCTGCTGTCTGTTTTTAGGAAGAGTGAAGTCATATTCCTCATATTCAAGCCCCAGCTCCTCACTTATTCCCTTTGAAATACGGCACACTGTCTTTTTCGTGGTGTCTGTACCTGAAAAGTAAACACCCCAAATTTTTTTAATCATGTCTCCTCATCCTTTTCTATGATGTTATACTATATTAACACATTTCAAAGAATTGTTCAACAATGCCTGAGGCTTATTGACAACCGCCCTCACTTTGCTTAAACTTAGCTTATAATAATTTTCAGGGAGGTATTTTTTTATGGAGAGAAAAATCGGCATCTGCCTTAACTTTGACGATGAGGAAAGGCTTGCAAAAATAAAGAATTTCTGTGAGGAAAAGGGCTTTGTGCCAAAGTTCATGACCTTAAAAACCATTGATACCGACTTTATAAAAGATTGCGAGGTGCTCTTCGGCTTTTTCCCAAGAAAGGTGCTCAGGCAGGCAGAAAAGCTGAGATGGTTCCAATGCTCCTATGCAGGTGTTGACAAATTTTCAGATGAAAGCCTCTACCACTCCCATGACGTAATTCTCACAAATTCCAGGGGGGCATACGGCACAACCATTGCAGAGCATATGATATGTGTCACGCTGATGATGATGCGTCGCTTTAAGCCCTATATGGACAATCAGAACAGGAAAATATGGAAAGCTCTTGGGGATATCGACTCCATAACAGGCTCAACCGCCGCCGTTATAGGCTTAGGGGACATAGGCTCTAACTATGCCATGCGCCTTAAGGCTATGGGGGCTTATGTAAAGGCTGTGCGAAATGACAAAAACAAGCCCTCGCCCTATGCAGACGAAATATATGCCCCTGATGAAATTGAAAGGGCATTAAAGGATGCTGACATCGTTGCCCTCTCCATGCCCTCTACAAAAGACACGGAGCATACCATCACAAGAGAGCGGCTTGCCATGATGAAAAAGGGCGCCTATTTTATAAATGTGGGCAGAGGAAGCGCCGTTGACCAGGATGCGCTTGTGGATGCATTAAAATCCGGTCAGCTTAAGGGTGCTGCTCTGGACGTATTTTCCCATGAGCCCTTAGAAAGCGGCGATGCCATCTGGGATGCACCCAACCTAATAATAACACCCCACATTTCAGGAAACACAAATCTTCCCCTCACACGGGACAACATAATAAATATATTCACCGAAAACATGGAAAGCTATTTAAAGGGCGAGGATCTAAAGAATGTGGTTGTAAGAAGCAGGGGCTATTAAAAAAAGAGAGACTTTGGAATGTATCCAAAGTCTCTTTCAGCTATTAAATGTCTTCTCTTAAAATGGGCATGCTCATGCATCTTGGGCCGCCGCGTCCGCGGGAAAGCTCCGATGAGGTCATCTTCAAAACCTTTATGCCCTTTTGCTCCAAAAGGTCATTTGTGACATAGTTTCTGTCATAAACTATAACCTTTCCGGGGGAGATGCAAAGTGTGTTGGAGCCGTCATTCCACTGCTCTCTCTCAGCTGCTATATAATTGTCGCCGCCGCATCTTATAAGCTCCACCTTAGCTGTGCCCAGATAATATGCCAATGTCTCCTCCAAGCTGGCATTAAGCTCACGGACCTTAAGCTCATCCTTTCTGTCGCCCTTTTTGATTTCAAATGTCCTCAATGTTCCCATAATTCCGGGATGCACTGTGAACTTATCATAATCCACCTGTGTGAACACCGTGTCAAGATGCATAAATGCTCTTGTCGGGGGGATAACAAAGGCAAGGACTGTATCTATTGTGGATTGCTCGTCGCTGAAAATATTTCTTGCCAGCTGCTCTATTGCCTCAGGCTGTGTTCTCTGAGAAATTCCGCAGGCTATAACGCTTGAGCTTAAATTGAGTATATCTCCGCCCTCTATGTGAAAGCTCATATCCCTGTCATAATAGAACTTTGTGGAATCCTTAAAATCTCTGTGATATTTTAAGATGTACTTCCCGTATATTGTCTCTCTGCATCTTGTAACAGAATACATCTTATTTAAGGAAACGCCGTTGCCAATTGTAGCAAAGGGGTCCCTTGTGAAATAGAGGTTTGGGATAGGCTCCATTACAAAGCGGTGCTCATGGGAGAGATATTTTGTGAGGGGGCTTCTTCCGCTGACATCAATCTCATTGAAGCCGACTCCTGCCATAGTTTTCAGAACCAGCTCCTTTTCGTCGGAAATGGCTTCTAAAAATTCCCTTACCTCTTTTTTATAATGTATGGCAGCATCTCCGGAATTGTTTATTACATCCTCAATAAAATCATCCTTTAGTTCAGGGCTTTCCTTGAGCACCTGTGCAGTCAGGTCCTCTAAATAGCATACCTCACAGCCGTTATCTCTTAAAATGGAGGCAAATTCGTCATGCTCTGCCTGCGCCTTCCTCAAAAAGGGGATGTCATCAAACAAAAGCCTTTCCAGAGAATTGGGAATAAGGTGCTCCAATTCTTCTCCGGGACGGTGCAGAAGCACTTTTTTAAGTGTACCTATCTCGCTTTTAACATTTATGGGCATTTCCTGTTCCTCCTGTCTTTTTTTGGATGTATAAATCTTTCCGATTTTATACAGCACTGTTTTTAGCTTGATTATAAGGTTTTTTGTGGTTTTTCGCCTTTCCCTAAATCAATTTTATACATTCATCTTAACCTTATAGGCAGCAGTTGTCAATAGCTGCGGCAAAAAAATTTGGTTTTTTTTAAAAAAAGCTCTTGATTTTTCCAAGTGTATGGTATATACTCTAAAAGTAAGAAAGATTATCACTTTTTTCAAAAAAAGGAGGACTTACATGCCAACACCAGCAAAGGTAGGATGCGCTGTGAGAGCAGCTGCACCTGAAATTAAAGAAGCTGCGCCGGCTTTAAACGCAGAAAACAATAAAGAAATTATCAAGGAGGAAATGCAAATGATAACAGTAGGCAAGAAAGCACCTGATTTTACAGCAAAGGCCTTTTATAAGGGCGAGTTTGTTGACGTATCACTTTCAGAATATGAGGGACAGTGGAGAGTTCTCTGCTTCTATCCCGGAGATTTCACATTCGTCTGAGCGACAGAGGTTGCAGCAGTTGCTGCTTCATATGAAGAGTTCCAGAAGCTGGGCGTTCAGGTTCTCTCCGTCTCCATTGACAGCGTGTTCACACACAAGATGTGGAATGACAACGAGCTTTCAAAGATGATCGGCAAGGATATCCCCTTCCCCATGCTCTCTGACCCCGACGGCGCCATCGGCAAGCTCTATGGAGTTTATGATGCTGACGGCAAGACAGAGACAAGAGGCCGCTTCCTCATCGATCCCGATGGAAATGTGCAGGCATATGAGGTTCTGACACCTCCTGTGGGCAGAAACCTCAACGAGGCTCTTCGCCAGATCAAGGCATTCCAGCTTGTAAGAGCAGCAGGCGGCGCAGAGGTTACACCCTCCGGCTGGGAGCCCGGCAAAAAGACACTCAAGCCCTCTCCCGCATTGGTTGGCAATGTTTGGAAAGAGTGGAGCGTTAACGACGCAAAGTAAAGAAAGCTTCTCCTCAAAGTATATAATGTGTCAGGTGCCAAAGGGTCATATTCCCTTTGGCATCTGCCATATTGAGCCGGAAATATATAAAAAACATATGCACGCTATATAATTATCAAAAAAATTTTTCCCGGCGGTGTCATACTTCTTGACAAGAAATACCGCTTTCCTTATAATAGTCTCGTAAAAGGGAGTAGCTAACGCAAATTCTGCGTTGCTGATGCGTCAATACGGGTTAACTTCCCCGCAGCAGCATTAAAAGGCAAGACTTTTGCTGATACTTTTTGTATCCGCAGAAGGTCTTTTTTTATTATCAAAAATTTTTTGAAAGGTGATGTTCATGTCAATTTTGCAAAACCTCTTTTCCATCACATGGCAGCAGCTTCTTATGTGGCTTATAGGAGCTGTCCTTATCTATCTTGCCATAAAGAAGGATATGGAGCCTACACTTCTTCTGCCTATGGGCTTTGGAGCCATATTGGTAAACCTGCCCCTGTCAGGAGCAATAGACCAATATATGGTGGGAAATATTCCTGCAACCGCAGAGCAGATTGCACAGGGCGCAGCAGAATATGAACCCGGGGTTATAGATGTGCTGTTCAAAGCGGGCATAGCAAACGAGCTTTTCCCCCTTCTTTTGTTTATAGGAATAGGCGCCATGATAGACTTTGGCCCCCTGCTTTCCAATCCAAAAATGCTGCTTTTCGGAGCAGCCGCCCAGTTTGGCATATTCTTCACACTTTTCATGGCTCATCTCATGGGCTTCGAGCTTAAAGATGCAGCCTCAATAGCCATAATAGGCGCAGCAGACGGCCCCACAGCCATCTTTGTATCAAACTTTTTCAAGAGCAACTACATGGGCGCAATAATGGTTGCCGCTTATTCATACATGGCACTTGTTCCCATAGTTCAGCCCCCTGTCATCAAAATGGTCACCACAAAAAAGGAAAGACTTATCAGAATGACATACAAGGGAAAGGAAGTCTCCCAAAAGGTAAAGATTTTGTTCCCCATTGTGGTAACAGTCATAGCCGGCATAGCCTCCCCCCGTTCTGTTGCTCTCATCGGCTTTTTGATGTTCGGCAACCTCATAAGAGAATGTGGAGTTTTGGGCAGCCTATCTGTGACAGCTCAGGATGTTTTGGCAAACCTTATAACCTTGTTCCTTGGAATAACAGTTGCTTCAAGAATGAGAGCCGACCTTTTTGTAACAAAGGAAACACTTATGATTTTAGGTCTGGGACTTGTTGCCTTTATATTTGATACCGTGGGCGGAGTGCTGTTTGCAAAGCTGCTGAATATCTTCTTAAAGGACAAGATAAACCCCATGATAGGCGCAGCAGGCATAAGCGCCTTTCCCATGAGCGCCCGCGTAATACACAAAATGGGACTTCAGGAGGACAACCAGAACTTCCTTCTGATGCACGCAGTAGGAGCCAATGTGTCAGGACAGATTGCCTCTGTAATAGCCGGCGGCATGATCCTTTCACTGGTTGCAAGATAAGGAGGATTTTATCATGTTTTCTACAACCATGTCAGTGGTGCTTCCGATTATTTTAAACGGTATGGCAGGAGTTTTCGGTGTAATCATACTCATCTGGCTCTCCATTGCACTTCTTTCCAAAATAGTAAAATAAATTTTTAAATTCGCATATGCAAGAAAGCACGCTTTCCGCTTTCTTAAAAGAAAGCACGCTTTTTCGGGCAAAAGCTTTGACCGCCGCCGGTGGCGGACTAAGGTCAAAGCTTTTGGCGCAGCTGTCCCAAATTTTGAGATAAGCGAACAGCATCGAAAAAATTTGGCTGACAGCAAGAGGGGCTATTTAAGTGTAATTGATATCCTGCATAGGAAAATCTCCCGCTTTTTCGAGAAAAAGCTTAGCAAAAAGCTTTAATCCGCACAGGTAAGAAAGCTTTTAGCATAACTTTTCTTCCTGCGTGTGTTACAGAATAATATTTTGTAATGTTAAGCACATTTAGGTTAAGCTTTAATCAATTTTTCTAGAAAAATTGTGGGG
>JAHHUC010000025.1 GCA_020024215.1 Oscillospiraceae bacterium
TTGCCCATCCCGACTATCGTCCCATGCTGCAGGAGTATTATGATCGCGCTGTGGAATTCTGCGGCCCCGGCAACGCCCACACACCTGTTATCCTGGAGGAAGTAAGTGATTGGCATATCCGCGCCAGAGACACCGGCACCATGAGGAAGGACTAATAGCCGATGTCCATGCTCCTTCTCCGGGAGAAGTCCGACAGCCTTCCCCGGCAAATTGAATCTTAATCCGTCAGCCTCCTGTGCAGAATATCCGCACAGGAGGCTTCATCTTGTAAAAAAATCTTTTCCGCAAGATAAGCGCCAAGCTTAAGGCGGAGCGAAGTTTAAAATTGGGTGTCCTTTTACGGCATATTCCCTCTGTGGTGCATGGCTTGGTGGGCATGGTAATATTTGCCTTTTATCCGCAGCATGAGAAAACCGTTTAGAAGCTGTCCCCCAAAGCTGCTGAGATTGTTCATCCTAAAGATCCCGGTACACGAAAAGAACATTAAGGGAGCAATCAACCACAGAAGACTGCAAAAATCTGCTGCAAGGACGGCTGCGCAGGCATTGATGCAAAGGTAAGAGGCCACCACACAATAGTCTCATAAAAGAACCCCAAAGGAAATTGCCGAAGCAGTCTCTTTTGGGGTTTTGTTTTTGTTTTTTGCACATCCAAAGCTACCCCTCTTTGTGAAAGGGGAACCAAAGGCTTAGGATTTTTTATACAAAAGGGCAATGCCCGATTGCAATTTATTTTTTATCTTTTAAAAATTCTTAAATTTATTGCAGACACCGACATTTTAAAACTTGATGCCTTTATCCTCCATCCTCAAGGAGGTTATAAGAGAATGCATTTTATCATCATTGCACACCACAAGCACCTTATCCCCGGATAAAAGCAGCGTGTCGCCCTTTGGAATTATCATGCTGCCCTCCCTTGTTATAGAAACGATAATGCTCTCTCTGGGCATGGGTATGTCCATTACCCTTTGTCCGTGCAGCGGATAATTTTTAGGCAGGCGCATCTCCACAAGAGAGGTGTTTCCACCGTTGAGGCTCATTATATTCTGAAGTGCGGCAGTCTCTGCCTCCCTCTCAAGAAGGTATGCCAAAGAGGCTGTGGAGGAAACTGTAATATCCACACCCAGCATCTTCATTATTCCTGTGTTTTTTGGGTTGTTTACTCTTGCTATGGTCTTTGGTATTTTAAATACCTGCTTTGCAATTTCGCACACCACCAGATTGTCCTCATCTGTTCCTGTTACGCTTATAAGCGCATCGGCATCATCTGCCCCTGCCATCCTCAAAGCTTCCAGAGAGGAGCCGTCTCCGTTTATGACAGCTATATCCAAATCATCGGATATCCTTCTGCACTTTTCCTTCTGCTTTTCTATTATTATAGGGTCATGCCCATGCTCCAAAAGAGTTCTGGAAAGGTAATATCCCACCTTTCCGCCGCCTACAACTATTGCTCTCAAGACCTACGCCTCCCCCTTGACAATGTGGGCGGTGATGATTCTGTCGCCCTTTCTCATTCTGGTGCTCTTGCCCCATCTCACAAGAGAAATTGTCTGATCGGAATGGACTATCGCCACAGGAACCCTGTCCTCGCTTTTATATATATCCCTCATATGTGTCTCGCCCTCTAAAGAAAGGCTTATGGATCTTCCGGCATAATCGGCATACTGCACCACCTGATTGCCGGTGAGCATCTCTATGGCAGAATCAACCGTGAGGGCTGTTGGGCATATTATTTGCAGTCCCATGTCAGAAAAAACAGTCTGTCTTTGGGGATCGTATATTCTTGTGAGCACCTTCTCAATTTTAAATACCTCCTTGGCAACCTGAGAAAGCACCACATTTACATTGTCATAGGCTGTAACTGCCGCAACCGCATCACAGCCTTCTATGCCGCATCTTCTCAGCACATCCTGATCTATGGGATTTCCAACCACTGTCATCCCGTCAAAATCGTCATCCAGGTTGTTGAAGGTTTCCGAGTTTCTGTCCACAACACACACAGTATGCCCCAATCTTGACATTTTCATGGCAAGAGTTGAGCCCACTGTGCCGCAGCCTGCTATAAGAATATTCATTCTACATTTTCCCCCTCTAAAAATTCCTCAAGGCAAAGGTTTTTCTGATGCATATATTTTGCCGCATCCTTGCCCACAAATCTGTAATGCCAAGGCTCAAAGGTTATGCCGGTTATGCTCTGCTTATCTATGGGATACCTCAATATAAACCCATATTTATAGGCATTTTTTTTGAGCCAATGCCCGGCCTCGGTATTTTGAAATTCATGCTCCAAAAGCTGATATGAAGGCGTCACAATATCCACTGCCAGACCTGTGTGGTGCTCGCTGCTTCCTGGGGGAGCCACCCATTTGGCAGCCTGCTCAACTGCCGATTCATAGCTCATTCCCTTTGAAAGCTGATAGTTTATCTGCTTTTTAAAAAGCAGGGCAGACTGTTCATATGTTCTGTATCCATAGCAGATGGTAAGCTCCACATTATCCTTTTTGGCAGCTTCTATCATATCCGACAAAGCTCCCTTTATCCTTTTATCCACCTTATAGCCCTGCACACTGTCAAGCTCCACCTTAAAATTCTCCGGCAGAGGATTTTTGGAATTTACCAATATCAGCTCCCAGTCATCCTTTGAAAATTGTGCCTTGCCGTCATCTGAAATTTCCAAATGCACAACCTCACCTTTTACTGCAAAGCCCTCTTTTTCAAATGCGTGAAAAATGCCGAAAGCGACAGCTAAAAGCAACAAAAGCCAAAAAGCCTTTTTCATAGGTTCCTCCGTGCAAAAAACAAAAGGAGAAGGCAACATTGTAAAGCTGCTTTTGCCCAGCCTGTAAAGAAGCTTTCTCCAAGGATTTTAAAATTTATATCAGCCACATTATACCCTTACAAGGCGGCTTTGTCAACTTTATGCCCCATCTGCAAAAAAAGCTGCTTCACTTGAAAAAACACAGCCGCAATGCTATAATTTTATAGTATTTTCAAAAAGGAGAGATAATATGTTTGAGTGCAGATATAAATCGGATGACTTTGTCATAAAGGAATTTGTCAACAGGGTTCTTGCCCGAAAGCTTATAAGTCAGGGTGTTTTCATGCTTATCATCGCCGTTGTATTCATGGTGCTTTCCACAAGAGGGAACAACAGCCTTTTAACCGGTGTTTACATATTGGCAGCTTTTGTTTCACTGTTTGCAGTTTTTTATGCTCCGAAAAAAATTATGGCAAACTTCAAAAAATCCGACAAGGCATTTTTCAACGGCAAGGCAGAGCAAACAATCGTAAGATTTGATGACAAAATCACTGTGATTGAAGAGCCTGCCTCGGTTTCCTTCTCCTATGAGCAGGTTGAGAAAATAATGGTTTACAATGTTATCTGTGTGCTTATGGTTTCAAAATCCAACGGAATTGTGCTTAAAAAGGACGGATTCGGTGAAAAGAGCTTTGACGAGTTTCTTTCATTTATAAATGAAAGGTGCGTAAACAAAAATAAGCAGGATGAGGATGCCAAAAAGGGAGCAGAGCAAAGGAAGAAAAGGCACAAAAAAGAAAATATTGCAGAAGAAGCAGAAGAAGCAGAAGAAAAAGAAGCTTCAGACACAACTTTAAATGAAGAGGGCAATGAGCAGACTGCAAATGAAGAAAATAGAGAAAGAGAAGCATAAAGATGAATTTAGGACTTTAAACATATCAATTTTGCAATTAACCGATACACTTATTTAAGGTCATGATACAGGCTCAATTTTAGTTTTGGAATTATGGATGTGAAGAAAATGACGGACAGCTATAATTAGATCAGACATTAAGATTTATAGGCAAGGATGTAATAATCACATAAAAGGAAGCTTATAATCTATGATTTTCAAAATATAATAAAACTATTCAACTTGCAGCAGCCCCACGGTATTCCCGAAGAAGAAATATTGCAGGCAGTAAATAAGCGGGAGCATTTTTTGTCTGTGCTCACCGACTTTTACAGGTGCCCAAGGGCAGAGGGAAAAGTGTGCTGTATCTGCCATCAGCTGTCAAAGCCCCATGAGCTTTATGAAAAAGATGATTGTCTGCATTTTTATGAGGGAATGCAGGGAGCTGTTACATTCTTAATAAAAATGAGTGACATCCAAAAGGATGACCCTCCGGTATTTTTAAAAAAGGGCGGTTCTTCTGCACTTTTTCCGGTTTGTGACAGCCTTTTTAAGTTTTTAAACGGTATATCCTTTATGCAGGCTATCAACGAGGGGCTGCCCTTTAACAGCGAAGGCTTTTATGATGCCGACGAAAAAATGCTTGCAGAGATAGAGAAAAGCTTTACCAAAAAGGACTTTTCATTAACTAATCTCCCCAACATCGACTTTTACAGCATTAACGACGATGATATACCGGCTGTGTTATCAGACAATGAAGGAGCTCAGGTGGGCTTCGCTTCTTCAAATATCAAACATTTTGAAGAAATAGATTCACTGATCACTTCATATTTGTAATACTGCACAAATATAAAAAAGCAAGCACCTGCTGTAAAAACAGCGGGTGCTTATTCTTTAATTCCTAATCATCAGGGAAAAGGTCATCTTCATCTGCACTGTGTATAGCTGAAAGGGAAAGCTCTCCCTCCTCTGTATAGCCTGCAAAAAAGATATTCTTCTCATCATCATAGCAGTAGAAGACCTTGTTTCCCGATATAGTCTTATGCTTTTTCATCTTTCCGGTGGATATGCCCAGCTTCTTTAATACCGACTTTGGCACTCCCAGCTCGCCGCTTTTATCGTCATACTCATATATCTCTTCATATTTCCAGCCCTTATCCTCCAAGGCTTCCTCACCTGTGCCGTAGTCCATGTCACTTAATGCCAGAGCAAACTGGCTTTCCAAAAATTCTGAAAGCTTGGGATAAAGCACCTTCCACTTTCCATAGAACGGCTCATCAAATGTCCAGTAAACAGGCGGGTCCTCCTGCTCTAATTCATCAACGGCAAGCCCCAGCATAACTGAACCGCTTGCATAATCTCTGCCGATTATAAAAAAGTCTTTTACCTTACCCTTTGATGCCCAAAGCTCCTCATCTAAATTGGAAAGCTTATAGAGCTTTCCGCTTTTTGTTTCCGGCTCCTTCTCCCATTTTTCCCTTTCATCTTCTATATACCTTCTCACATGGCTGTAATAAAAGCTTTTTTCTATATCTATATCATTTACCTTTATATCCGAGGTTTCAAAAAGCGGGCAGTTATAAGTGCTTTCCATAAAGTCACAGTAAACTTTAGGCGGGGCTATTTTTCCTTTCTCCCTAAGCTCGCTTATAAATTCTTTTCCTGCTGTCTCTTCATAGCCCAGTAATTTTAAAGCCTCCAAAGCTGTCATATCATACCTTATTGCCATAGGGATCTGCCTCCAATTCAAGAATCTTTAAAATTTTAGAATATGGCTTAATATTAGCATAAAAAAACAGCATTTTCTATATATTTCACAAAAAAAGAGGCCCTTATCTTAAATTCTGTTTATATGAAAATATTTTTTCCTCTGCACAGCAAAATCAATATGACAGGCATAAAAAAAGCATGGACAAAAAGTCCATGCTTAAATTTTAAAAGCTTAAAACTACTTGGCTTCCTGAGGAGCAGCCTGATACTTGGCTGTTGTGATCTTAACTCCGGGGCCCATTGTAGAAGCAACTACACAGCTCTTGATATACTGACCCTTTGCAGCAGCAGGCTTAGCCTTTACGATGGCAGTCATAAGTGTCTCAAAGTTTTCAAGAAGCTTTTCCTTGCCGAAGGACACCTTGCCGATGGGGCAGTGGATGATGTTGGTCTTGTCAAGACGATATTCTATCTTACCTGCCTTAGCCTCTGTTACAGCCTTTACAACATCGGGTGTAACTGTTCCGGCCTTAGGAGAGGGCATAAGACCTCTGGGTCCTAAAACCTTACCTAAACGGCCTATCTGACCCATCATGTCAGGTGTAGCAATAACTACGTCAAAATCCAGCCAGCCGCCCTGAATCTTCTGAACCAGCTCGGCAGAGCCTGCATAATCAGCTCCTGCCTCCAATGCGCTCTTGACGCTCTCGTCCTTGCAGAATACAACAACTCTTACATCCTTACCTGTTCCGTTAGGCAGAACAACTGCGCCTCTTACCTGCTGGTCAGCATGACGGGAGTCAACGCCCAAACGGATGTGAGCCTCTACGGTTTCGTCGAATTTAGCCTTGGAAGCCTTGCAGCAAAGGTCAAGTGCTTCGTTGGAATCATAGAGCCTGAGCTTTTCGATAAGCTTGGAGCTCTCCTGATAGTTCTTTCCACGCTTCATTTGATATTTTCCTCCTTGATGTGGTAAATACGGAAATATTTCCTCCCACTATCGAATAAATTGAAATTCGATGAGGCAGTAAACGTATTTAACGAATAAATTTAGTCCTCAACTGTAACGCCCATAGAACGAGCTGTTCCGGCAACCATTCTGATTGCTGCATCAAGATCAGCAGCATTGAGATCGGGCATCTTTATTTCGGCAATCTTCTTTGCCTGCTCACGGGTGAGCTTTCCTACCTTCTGCTTGTTGGGCACGCCGCTTGCCTTAGAGAGGTTGAGCTCCTTTTTGATCAAAACAGCGGCAGGGGGAGTTTTTGTAACAAATGTGAAGGAGTGATCGGCAAAAACTGTGATAACAACAGGTATGATCATTCCGATATCGTTCTTTGTTCTCTCGTTAAACTCCTTGGTGAAGGCCATGATGTTAACACCATGCTGACCTAAAGCAGGTCCTACGGGGGGGGCAGGTGTTGCCTTTCCGGCAGGAATCTGCAGCTTGATAAGTCCAATTACTTTCTGTGCCATTTCTTTGCACCTCCAAAATTAGTGGTTAAGTTCGGGAAAAATTTCCCTCCCACAGGTTGAAGTCATTTCAACCATAGTTCTTTTAGCCAAGGCTTGAAACCTCGTTGAGACTAAGCTCAACAGGCACATCCTTGCCCATCATGGAAATTGTCACCGTGACAACTCCCTTTTCCTTGTCAATCTTTTTGACAACGCCGATATAGCCGGCAAAGCTGCCGTTATTGATAGACACATTGTCCCCCTCTGCAAAGGTGAGATGTGTGGAGGATATTTCAACTCCCAATCTTTCAACCTCTTCCTCTGTAAGGGGCACAGGCTTTGAGCCCGGTCCTACAAATCCGGTAACTCCCCTTATGTTTCTGACAACATACCATGTTTCATCATTCATGACCATCTTGACTAGAACATAGCCGGGGAAAAGCTTTCTTTCGACCTCTCTGGTTCTGTTTTCGGTCACTTCGGTAACAGTTTCGAAAGGGACCTTCACTTCGCAGATAAGCTCATCCATCTGCCTGTTGTCACGGGCATTCATTATGCTGCCTGCAACCTTGTTTTCATAGCCGTTGTATGTGTGAACCACATACCACCTTGCATCCTGAGACAAGTTTTATCCCTCCTGTTTCTGAAAATTAACCGAACAGCAGCTTCACAACCTCTGCAAGAGCCCAGTCGAAGCCGCCTAACACTACTGCGAAAACCAAAACTACTGCAAGCACAACTCCGGTGTTGTTGATAACCTGCTTCTTGGAAGGCCATACGATTTTTTTGGTTTCGCTTTTCTGGTCAAGGAAAAATTTCTTGATTCTGGCGAAGACAGAGGCTGGATGCCACTTTGAACG
The DNA here is from genome assembly GCA_020024215.1 of Oscillospiraceae bacterium. Taxonomy (GTDB): domain Bacteria; phylum Bacillota; class Clostridia; order Oscillospirales; family Ruminococcaceae; genus Yanshouia. The sequence continues at coordinate 7,675 of JAHHUC010000025.1, forward strand.
GGTTTTTTCTGCCATTCTTCTTTCCTGCCTTTCTCTTACTTGGTTTCCTTGTGAACTGTGTGTTTCTTGCAGAATCTGCAATACTTGTTCATCTCTAAGCGATCCGGATCATTCTTCTTGTTTTTCATTGTGTTGTAGTTGCGCTGCTTGCATTCAGAACAAGCCAATGTTACTTTTACTCGCACTTCGGCACCTCCTGTAAAAACGGATTTTTGTTTGCCTCCCTCTCTCTAAGGGCTATGGCTTAAAAAGTCGGGAAGGGAACCGGTTTTCTTTCCTCCCTGCCTCAAAACAAGCCTTTGGGGGCAATTTCTTTCTTTTGAAATTTCCGCACAAAAAAATAAACCCTCTTTGAGGTATAGTTATAATACCACACTCAAAGCCCCCGCGTCAAGGGCTTTTTTCTTCAAAAAAGGCTTATTTTATCATGTTTTTCAAATATGGGGCATTTCAGCTTCTTTTTTTAAGCTCCCTCAGCCTTTCCTCATACTCATCCTTTTCTATAACTCCCGCCTTCAAAAGCGACCTGAGGCCTGCTTCCTCCTCCTTAACATCGTCATAGGTTCCGAAATATGCGCTTGCCTCCTCCTCGTCGTCCTTTTCGTTTATGGTAATTTCCTCCTTCAGCCACTGTGACGCCTTTTCCACATTGGGCTTGATGCTTGAGGAATTGTATTCATCCTTCACGCTCTTGGCAAAATCGGTAATGCTTTTGCCAAGCTCCTCTAAGGTTTCGTTGAGGTCAAAATCCTTTTGCTCCTGCTCTTTTTGCTCATCTTCCTCATATGCATTGTCAGAATATCTGTCATTTTGGCAGAAAACGCAGTCATTGTCCTCATCTTCATCATCAAAAGCTCTGTCACAGCTTATGCACTCATCCTCATGGTGGTCAAATCTCTCATCGCCGTGGGCATTATAATTGCCTGTCTGAGCTTTGGCATTGTTGTTTTTTGATTTGCCGATTTTATAAAACACATATACAAATCCACCCAGCACCACCGGCGGAATCAAAAACGGAAACAGGAAAAGAATTACAAAAATTATAATAATTATCAGATTTATATTTTTGGGTTTTTCTTTCATAGTGTTTTTCTTTCCTTTCTTAGAAAAGTTAAAATCGCAAAAAGCCTTATGTTCCCAATTAAAACAAGTATTTCATCTTTTTACCTAAAAGACAATTTTCGCAAAAAAGAAATCCAAAAGACCTTTATGTCTTTTAATTATACATTCAAAAGCCCTTCACTTCAACAATTTATTAAACATTTACAGCAAAAAATATCAAAAAAAGGTAAAAGCTCTCCAAAGCAGCAGTCTTTGGGGAGCTTTTATTGTGTCGCCGATGCTTTTTGACTTAAATCAAAGGTTATTTGCTTTTGTTCTGTTCTGTGTCTGCTTATTCCATGCCCCGTTGTACTTTCCACGCCTGTGAAAGCACATCCTCTTCACTTTCATCATCATCAAAAAAGGTGCAGGATGTGGCACAGGCAACAAACCAATCGGATTTAAGCAGGCTGATAATTACTTTCCACATATAAGCATAGTCATTTTCATTTTTGGAAGATTCAAAAGATAAAACCTCATTGTCAGAAGAGCAAATCAGACCGCGTTTTGCAAAAGCAGATTTTATTGTTTGGTAAATGTCCGATTTTTGGTAGCCGTTGGCAATAATCGCAGCTTCATTAAAGGTCATTTCAACTTTCATAGCAACAACTTCTTTCTTTATAATTTTACAGCACAAAAAGAACATAAAATCAATATTAAAGCACTAAAAAATTATGAATTTAGAGTTTATGTCAAGTCTGAGGCGGCAAAGGCTTCTTGTGTTGCAGCTTAGGCTTTTTTGATTGTTGCTTCAAATTTTTTTGATTTCTTGTTCCTCAATTAAGGGCAGGCTGCCGTAGCCCTATCACCGTTTTTAGAAAAACCGCAATACATTTTGACAATGCTTAATCCATAAACGGCAAACATGATTATTTCCCGTTTCTGCTGCTTTTTTCAATTTTCTGTGCAAGCTACATAAGATTTTCAAAGCCGGATCTATCTGCATAATGGGCAGTTATTTTTCACTCAAACTTGATTGCTTTAATATCTCTTGCAAGATAAACTATGCCCGGCAAAATCTGCCGGGCACCTTCATGATTTTTAACTGATAGATTGAAAAAGTATGTCCGGCAGGGGTATTTCCCTTTTTTGGGGTAATCTCTGCAAACAGATCCTCTTTCCGGTTCTGCCGTAAAATCGTGATTAAAGACCGGCGGAATAGTTGGGGGCTTCCTTTGTGATATAAATATCGTGGGGATGGCTTTCCTTCAAGCCTGCGCCTGTTATCTTCATAAACCTTGCTCTTTCGTGCAGCTCTTCTATTGTTTCGCAGCCGCAGTAGCCCATTCCTGCCTTTATGCCGCCGACCAGCTGGAACACTGTGTCAGAGAGAGGTCCCTTGTAGGGAACCCTTCCTTCCACGCCCTCGGGAACCAGCTTTTTGGCATTCTCCTGGAAATAGCGGTCGGAGGAGCCCTTCTCCATTGCAGCAAGAGAGCCCATGCCCCTGTAAACCTTGAAGTTTCTGCCCTGATAGATTTCTGTATCTCCGGGGGATTCGGCACAGCCTGCAATAAGCGAGCCGAGCATAACCACATTAGCGCCTGCGGCAAGAGCCTTTACTATATCTCCGGAATACTTTATTCCGCCGTCAGCTATTGTGGGTATTCCCTTTGCTGCTGCGGCTTTTGAAGCGTTGAGAACAGCGGTTATCTGGGGAACTCCTATGCCTGCAACCACGCGTGTTGTGCATATGGAGCCGGGGCCTATGCCTATTTTAACACAGTCTGCACCTGCATCAATAAGCGCCTCTGCTGCCTCGGCAGTAGCTATGTTTCCGGCTATTACAGGAAGGTGCGGGAAGGCATCCTTTATCCTCTTTAGGCAGGTGAGTATGTTTTTGGAGTGTCCGTGGGCAGAATCCAGAACAACCACATCCACCTGATTTGCATAAAGCGCCTCACATCTTTCAAGCACATTGGCTGTAACGCCCAGTGCGGCGGCACAGAGAAGTCGTCCTGAGGAATCCCTTGCGGAATTGGGATAGCGCTCTGCCTTTTCTATATCCTTTATGGTGATAAGACCTCTTAATTTGTTTTCTTCATCAACAATGGGAAGTTTTTCTATCTTATATTTGCACAAGATGGCCTGAGCCTGCTCCAAGGTGGTTCCCACAGGGGCTGTAACCAGCTTTTCCTTGGTCATAACCTCCTTGATCTTCACGTTAAAGTCCTTCATAAATCTTAAGTCTCTGTTGGTGATGATGCCAACAAGGTGAAGGCTGTCATCGCAGATGGGCACTCCGGAGATTTTATATTTTCCCATGAGCCTGTCAGCATCAGAAACAAGGTGATCGGGTGAAAGATAGAAGGGGTTTACAATAACTCCGTTTTCGCTTCTTTTAACCTTGTCAACCTCTCCTGCCTGATCCTCCACAGACATATTTTTGTGAACAACGCCTATTCCGCCCTCTCTTGCCATAGCGATCGCCATAGGGGCTGTTGTAACTGTGTCCATTGCGGCGGTTATAAGGGGAGTGTTGAGTGTTATCCCCTCTGTGAGCTTTGTCTTGAGCCTGATGTCAGCGGGGACTATCTCGGAATATGCAGGAACAAGCAGCACATCGTCAAAGGTATAGCCCTCGCCAATAATCTTATTATCCATAGAATTGTTCATAAAAACCTCCCTTTAGCCTTCAAAGACTAATTTATTTTAGACTTTTTATCCAAGGGTAATGCTACCCTGAAAATACAGATCGTCAGCCTCTTTTGCATTTACATAAAATGTATCATCTTCTGCATATGTGTAAAGAGAAAGGACATTCCCCAGCCTGGCCTGCTTTTTATACTTTATATAAAGCTCCCTTATTCCCCTGTCCATTATTTCCGTCGGGAAAAGATCGGTGATAACGCTGGCATAAACGGTGTTGTTCATATGGTTGTTTCTGTCAAGATCCGAAAGGAGCACTTTTCTTTTCTCCTTAAAATCTCCCTTTTGGGGAAGCTTAAGCTTCCAGACCTCTGCAAACGGCTCATATTTTTCCGGCAAGGGCAGCTCTATGGGAAATTCCTTAGGCCTTAATATCCTTTTATCCTTTGTGCCGAGCATTATCCACGAGGCCTGAATTTCAGCTGTCAGCTCATCATTTTCATCAAATATTACAGTCTCTCGCATCATGTGTGCAGACACAGCCTTTGCCGGACTGGTTGCCGCCTTTATTTTTTCCCCCAGCAGGGGATTTTTCAAAAATTTTATCGCCACAGAGGAAAGCATGAAAACTATTCCCTCATCCAAAAGCCTGAGATAATCATATCCCAGCGATTCAAGATGGCCCACCGACACCTCCTGCACCAGCATCAAAAGCGCCGATGGTGTCATTTTCAAATTGGGGAAGCAGTCTCTCTCCTCCACTGTTTTTTCCTTAAAATAGGGATATCTTCCTTTTATCATAGCCCCTTGCACCTTATTTATTCCTGACAGAGCCTGCTGCCAAGCGCCTTTAGCTCATCCTCGGAATAAAACTCTATCTTTATTTCGCCCTTTCCGTCCCCCTTGTAGGATACCTTTACACCTCTTTGAAGCTTGTCTTTAAGTGCAATTTCCATCTCCTTATAGAATGTGGGGGGCTTTAAAGGCGGCTTTTTTTCCTTTTCGCTTTTTTGAGCCTCCTTGGCAAGCTTTTCAGTCTCGCGGACAGAGAGGCCCTCTTCAATTATTCTGACAGCAAGACTTGACGACACATCCATCGGAAGCGTCAAAAGAGCCCTTGCGTGTCCTTGGGATATTTTTCCCGACTTCAGAAATTCCAAAACATCATCAGGAAGAGATAAAAGCCTCATGGAATTGGCAACAGCCGAGCGTGACCTGCCCACCCTTTTGGCTATTGTATCTTGTGTCATGCTGAATGTATCTGCCAGATTTTTATAGCCGAGCGCCTCTTCCACCGGGTTTAAATCCTCCCTTATAAGGTTTTCCACCAATGAAAGCTCGTAGGCGTTTTCATCCGTCAATTCCCTTATGACCACAGGGACCTCTGTAAGCCCTGCCATCCTGGAGGCTCTCCAGCGCCTTTCTCCTGCCACTATCTCATATCTTCCCGTGCTCATGGGGCGGACCAGAAGGGGGCTTAAAACTCCGTGCTCCTTTATGGATTCACAAAGCTCTGCTATTTTTTCTTCGTCAAATTCCTGTCTCGGCTGTCCCCTGTTGGGCTCTATTTCGCCGATTGAAAGAGTTCTCACAGACAATTCCTCTGTCTCGTTATCCTGAAAAAGGGCCTCCAAGCCCTTTCCCAGTCCTCTCTTTGGCTTAGGCAATAATCTTCATCTCCCCTTAGTCTTTGTCTTTTTCCAAAATTTCCTCCGCAAGGCTCATATAAGCCGAGGTCCCCTTTGACACCCTGTCATAATAAAGGCATGGCTGACCGAAGCCGGGAGCCTCGGAAAGCCTTACATTTCTCGGTATGACCGTCTTATAAACCTTTTGGGGGAAATACTTCTTTACCTCCTCCACCACCTGCATGGTGAGGTTGAGCCTGCCGTCATACATGGTGAGCAGAACCCCGTCCAAATCTATCCTTGGATTGTAAAGCCTTTTCACCTGGCGTATGGTTGCCATGAGCTGGCTTAAACCCTCAAGGGCGTAAAACTCGCACTGAATGGGTATCAGCACGGTGTCGCTTAAAGAAAGCACATTGAGCGTTATAAGCCCAAGCGACGGAGGGCAGTCGATAAATATATAATCATAATCCTGCTTTATGGGCAAAAGCGCATTTCTCAGCCTGAAGCACCTGTCCTTCATATCCACAAGCTCTATTTCTGCGCCTGCCAGATTTATGCCTGCTGCTATGACGGAAACATTTTTATATTTTGTGTTTATAACCGCATCAGATGCCTTTTTGTCCCCTATGATAAGGTCATAGCAGCTGACTGCAAGGCCCTTTTTCTCTATGCCGAAGCCGCTGGTGGAATTTCCCTGGGGATCGGTATCCACAAGAAGCACCTTCCTGCCCAAATCGCCCATGCAGGCTGCAAGGTTGACTGCGGTGGTGGTTTTGCCCACTCCGCCCTTTTGATTTATTATTGAAATACAACGGCTCATTTAAACCTTCCCTCATTAACTGCTATTACCCAATTTAGGTTATTTTTTATTATAGCACAAGAAATTTTCAATTACAACGAAATAAAGCCAAAAAAGTTATAAAAAACCAACAAAAAGCAGCAGGCTTTTCCAAATTTTTGTACCGGAAATTTTTTTCTCTGTATATCAATCCTGCCTTTTTTGTGCTATAATTCCATAAAGGCTTGTTGAAAGACTTTAATTCTTTAGGAGGAAATGATATGAACAAGGTAATTTCTACAAAAAATGCTCCCGGCGCATTAGGCCCCTATTCACAGGCAATTTTGGCAGGAGACACTCTTTACTGCTCAGGACAGCTGGGGCTTGATGCTGCCACAGGAGAATTTGCAGGCGACGACGTTGTTTCCCAAACAGAGGCTGCCTTAAAGAATCTGGGGGCAATATTGAAGGAGGCAGGAATGGATTACACCAATGTGGTAAAGACCACCGTCCTTCTTAGCAGCATGGGGGATTTTGCTGTTGTAAATGCAAAGTATGCTGAATTTTTCAAGGAAAACTGCCCTGCAAGATGCGCCTATGAGGTTGCCTGCCTGCCCAAAAACGGACTGGTTGAAATAGACTGCATCGCCGTAAAATAAACAAACCGATTCTTAACATAATTTATACCTGTTTGTCAGGGCGGAAATTCCGCCCTGCTTTTTTTGCAGACAAAGGGTTTAAAAGCTGTGAATAATTCCCTCATGGGGGCAAAAAAATGTCTCCGTTTTGCCGGAGACATTTTGCAGCTTATTTGTTATTTGGCAGCTTTTCCTGCTTTATTGATTTTATAAAGGAGACGCAGGTTGCAAACATGATGAATATAAACGGGAAGGCAGCCGCAAGAGAAATTGTCTGCAAGGGCTTAAGGCCGCCTGCCATAAGAAGTCCCACCGCCATGACAGACTGAACAATTCCCCAGATTATCTTTTTGTTGTTGGGCGGATTTTGATCTCCGTCGGATGTGAGCATTGCAAGCACATAAACTCCGGAATTGGCAGATGTGACAAAGAATGCACACAGTGAAATTATCGCCACAACAGACAGTATTGCCCCCAGCGGATATTTATCCAGAATGACAAACAATCCGGTTTCAGGTGAGGCCACCACAGACTCAAGCGCTTCAGCAGACATTATCCCCTCTTGTCCCAGATGGATTCCCAGGCTTCCGAAAACTGTTCCCCACAAGCAGGAGGCAACAGCGGGAACCAAAACAACGCCGAGTATAAATTCCCTGATGGTTCTGCCCTTAGATATGCGCGCAATGAACACTCCCACAAAAGGCGCCCATGCGATGAACCACGCCCAATAGAAAATTCTCCATGAGCCGAACCAGCTGTTGTCATCATAGGAATTGAGGGATAAGGAATCCTTCAAAAAATCATTTATATACTGTCCTATTCCGTTTACAAAGCTGTTGAGTATCTCAATTTTAGGTCCTACGATAAAAGCCACTATCATAAGGCCTATTGCAACATACAAATTGACATCCGAGATCACCTTTATTCCCTTGTCAATTCCTGACACCGCCGAGGAAATGTATATTATTGACACAACGGCAATAATGATCACCTGAACAATAAGCGTGGTCGGAACATTGAACATTTTGTTAAAGCCTGCATTTATCTGCAAGGTTCCGAGGCCAAGCGATGTGACAACACCGGCTACGGTAGCAAATACCGCCAGTATATCCACCAGCTTTCCAAGATATCCTTGGGATAATTTTTCCCCTATAAGCGGAGTGAGCAGACTGCTTATAAGTCCCTTTTTGTTTTTGCGGAACATAAAGTATGCAAGCGCAAGGCCTATGACCGCATAGTTTGCCCAAGGAAGTATGCCCCAGTGCATAAAGAAGGACTTCATGGCAAAATCGGCTGCCTGCTGTGTTGCGCCCTCCATATTAAGAGGGTGAAGATAGTGTGTCAGCGGCTCTGCAACGCCCCAGAAAACAAGCCCCACGCCCATGCCGCAGCCAAAAAGCAGTCCGAACCATGTCATGTTGCTGTATTCCGGCTTTGAATCGTCGCTGCCTAAGCGAATATTTCCGTATTTTCCAAATGCCACATAGATGACAAATGCCAAAAATACAATCATAGCAATGAGATAAAGCCAGCCCAAATCATTTGTCAGAAATGAAAACACCATATTTGACAGCTTGGTAAAGCTTTCGTTAAACACTACGGACCACAGTGCCATGATTGTGATAAGCGCCATGGAAATTCCAAATACAATTTTCGCCGACTTAGTATTTTTCATAGTAATGCTCCTTATTTCTCAAACACTTTCTTTCGATAGAATGTCCCCTTTCATTTCAACTTTTTTCTTTCCTATACTTATTTTAACACAAGAAGAGAATATAGTAAACGTGATTATTTAATTATTTCACCATTATGATATAGAAAAATAACAAAAATTTTATACAAAATTGACAATTTCCCCTGCTTTTTTAAGGCAGTGGCAATTTCCAATGCCATATGTAGAAAATATATGCTCAATATGATAGAATTTTCCCAGAAGGCTGAGGGAGGAAGTTTTAAATGAAGGAATTCACTATTGGGGAAGTTATCAGGAAAAGAAGGATAGAGCTTTCACTGACACAGGAGGAGCTTTGTGAGGGAATTTATGAACCGCCCACAATGTCAAGAATAGAAACAGGCAGGCAGACGCCCTCAAGAACAAAGTTAAATTTTCTGCTTCAGCGATTGGGGCTGCCTGATGACCGTTATTATGCGCTTTTAAGCGACAATGAAATAAAGATCTCCAACCTGCAAAAGGAAATAGTATCCTGCAATGTGCTGGGAAAGAAGGAAAAAGGGCTGGGCCTGCTTAAGGAGCTGGAGGAGATCTGCGACCGAGATGACATGGTTATACAGCAGTTTATCCTTCGCTCCAGTGTGATATTTGGAAAATGGGAGAATGGGGAGATAAAGCCCTACTCATTTGAGGAAAAGATGGATATGCTTTTGCGGGCTATTCATTTGACTTCTCCTAAATTTGATATTGAAGAAATTGAAAAGGGCTTGTATAGCTTGGATGAAGTTAAGGTGATAAATCAGATATCCCTAACTTATTCCAGAAATGATGAACATAAAAAAGCAATTGACATCTACTATCAATTGCTCAGATACATAAAAAAACATTTTCAGAATATTTTGCAGTCAGGCGGCCTGCTTCCCTTGGTCTGCTATAACTATGCAAGAGAGCTGGTTTTAGTCAGGCGCTATGAGGACGCACTGGAAATTGCACAGCTGGGCTGGCAGGCGTGTGTTCAATACGGGCAATACAAAGATTTACCTGCTACAATAGCACTTATGGCAGAATGTTATCATTTTTTAAATGATGACAAGAAAAGTATGGAATATTATCGTCAGGCGTATCACATCCACAAAGCCATCGGAAATGAAAGGAGCGTTGAAGTGATCATATCAGAAACAAAAAAATACTTTGGCGATAATTTTTCTTTTTAAAAAGTGTCATCACTGCCTTCATCAACATATGGTTTTGGGAGCGGAACCTCTGTATCAGATAGATTATTGTTATCTGCATAACATTTTCCAACATCAGAAAAAGAAGCAGCAGATACGCAAACTATGGCTGATAACAAAATTGATAAAAACTTTTTCATAAAAATACCTCCTGAAATTTTGATTTGTAAGTTCAATATACAAAACCATAAAACCACAAAACATGTCGTGTTATGTAACTTAAAAATTACATGATATGACATGTTTTTTTTTCACTTTTGGCAATATAATTGAAACATAAGATATGAAAAGAAGTTATATCAAGAGGACAATTTGTATGAAAAAATACGGATTTTTTATATTTATCACCGCTTTAATTGTATTATTATCAACTTTATCTGCATTGGTTTCACCAATCATGATACAGATGTGGTCTGCCAGTGAGAATGGCATAACAAAGGGAAGAATTGCAGCAATATGTATAGTAATGTTAATTTCCGGTCTGTTGGAAATAGTATGTTTTTGGATTCGAGAGTATTTTGCCAAAAATTTTAATATCAGCAACTGCAAATCTTTTTTTAAAGCCTTTTTCGGTATGACATATGACAAAATCAATGAATTGGGAACATTGTCTGTCACTGCAAAAATAAGACAGGCTGTCAATGATTTTTATTTGTATTATGTAAATGGAAAAATCAATCTTATTGTAAGTGTGATAATACTCAGCTGTATTTTGATTTTTACATTCTTTTATAATATATTGATTTTTGCAATAATGGCATTTTTGGTGTTTATCAATATATCAGGTTATAAAATGCTCAACAAAGAACTGTTAAAAAGATCAAAAAAATTGCAGGAAGATACATCCAGTGGATGGCAGGAAATAAATCAGATTGCAGCTAACACTGATTATGTCAAGCAGCTTGATACACATGAATATCTTTTTAAGCAAATGGAGCCTTCATTTCAAAAAATATATACTTCTATGAGGGATATCAATTTATTTGCACAGACTGTTTCTCATGCCATAGTTGTATTCAATAATTTATGCCAAACATTTATTATGATGTTTTTGGTCTTTAACTTTTTTAATGACAGCTCAAATGTATATTTGCTTATAATTTATACAATTATTATGCCGCTGTTCTCCTCACATTTAAGTGAGATAGTCAATGTGAATTTGGATAAAAGAAATTTGTGTGTATCAAAAGATTTCATAAATGACATGAATCAAAATCAGGAAAACAGCGGCAAAGAAAGGATAAAAGAAATAGTTAAAATCAGTTTTGACTTTCCGCAATGGAAAAATGAATTTATTTCTTTTTCTCCCATCAAGCAGGAATTTGTCAAAGGAGATATTATTCGGGTTAAGGGCAAAAGCGGATGCGGAAAATCCACTCTTATGAAATTTTTGCTTAAATTTTGGAAAACCGAATATATTAAGCTTAATGATAAGGCAATTTATACGATTGATAATCAGGATTGCAGAAGGCTGATTAACTATGTTCCGCAGCAATCTCCGATAATAAAAGGGACTTTGAGAGAAAATCTGTTTTTAGGAAAACCATATTCCAAAAAGCTTGAAGATCAGATGTCATGCTTCCCGATTTTAGAATCTGTTTTTCGTTCTAAAAATATGGATAGCTTTATTATGGAAAACGGAAATAATCTATCCGGCGGTGAAAAACAAAAAATTGCCTTTACAAGAGAATTTTTTTCTGATTCGGATGTTTTTATCTTTGATGAGATTACCAGCAATATTGATGCAGAAACAGCAAAAGAAATTTATCAGGCTATATGTGATTTCCATAAAGATAAAATTATTTTTATAATTTCACACGATAATATTGCAGATAATATTTGTAATAAAAGAATAGTTTTATCTTAAAAAGGGCTGTGAATCCTTATAGGTTTACATAAAATACAGAGAAAGGAGAAAAAAGATGATTCGAGAACTACCAGAAGAAATCATAAAAAGATAAAAGGCTTTTTTGCCCTCTGACCTTTTTTATATATTACCCACAATGTATCAAAAGAAAATTTAAAATTTTGATGAAGTGATAAGGCTATGATGTCAGGTGCTTTAAGCATGAATTTTTTAAGCTCTGTATCATGGGCTTAAAGCCGGCATAATGATGCGATTTTTATAATTTCGGCAATGCAGAATTTTAAAAAACAATAAGCAGCATAGACAGCACCCTTTCTGCTGTCTGTTTATGCTGCGGAAATGGAGATAAGTATGACAAAATATCTTTTAAAGCTAAAATACATCATTGTATTTCAAGTTTTCACCGCACTTTTATCAATCATCGGAATTGCCGCTATGCCGTATATTACCAAAATGCTCTTTGATTATGATTTTTCAAAAGGATGGAAAGGGGCAGCATTGATTGTAGCCCTCTATTTTGCCGCAATTTCTGTGGGTATGTTCTTTGAATATTGCAGCCAAAGGAGCGTATGGAAATTCCGTCAGAGCTTCAATTGTCTTGTAAAGCAGGATTTGTTTGATGCACTGCTGCAAAAGAAGTATGTGGATTTTAAAAAGCACGATACCGCAGACTATATCTCCTTTTTTCAAAATGATATTGATGTTTTCCGTCAATATCTGGAATCCTGCATAGCCATCTTTCAAACAACTCTTCAGCTGTTTGTGTATGGCTTTTTTCTGTTTAAGCTGGATTACTCTCTGGCAATAATTATCATTTTAAGCTCCTTTTTAAGCCTTATTGTGCCAAAGCTTACCGGTAAGCAGCTTTCTTTGCGCAAATCAGAGCACCTTTGTGCTATGGCAGGCTATACCGACACCATACAGGATCTGCTGTCGGGCTTTTCCCTTGTAAGCAGAGAAACACAAGAGGCAATCTCCAAAAGGCATAAAGAAAGCATTGAGCAAACTGAAAAAGCAGAGTATCAGTTCGGAAAATGCCGGACGCTCACCAATGTAGTTACAGGCGGCAGCATGTATTTTATCCAATGGGCTGTTTTTGCCATGCTGGGATATCTGCTGCTTCAAAGGCAGATTACAGTTGGAACTGCCGGCGCTGCGCTGGGATATATTCAGGACTTCTGCTATCCCGTTTCATATATTCTCAAGGACATAAACAATGTGAATGCCTCTCGTGCAGGCAAAGACAAGATTTTAAAGCTGCTTGCAAAGGATGAGCAAAAGGCGCAAGGTGAGTGCATTGAAAGCTTTGATAAGGATATACAATTTAAAAATGTATCGGTGCAGCTGGGAGATTTCCGCTTTTCCAATTTTTCACACACATTCCAAAAGGGCAAAAAATATGCAATAATCGGGCATAGCGGCACAGGGAAATCCACAATTTTAAATTTGCTTATGCAGCATATTTTGCCCGATGAAGGAACAATATGCATTGATAACAGCAGCATATCAGGGAAGGATACCGGCAAAATTATCGCCTTTGTAAAACAGTTTGAGCATATATTCAAGGCCTCCTTTGAGGAAAATGCCACATTGTTTTATAGCTATCCCCTCTCAAGGATGAACCGGGTTTTAAGTTATCTGGATAACGAAAAGCTGAAAAGCCTCACATCTGAGAAAAACGCCCAAAAATTAAGCGGCGGAGAAAATCAGATGATGCAGCTTCTGCGGGCAATTACGGCAGATAAGCCAATCATACTTTTGGACGAGCCTTTTTCTGCTGTTGATGCAAAAAATACAAATGAGCTTTGTGACAAGCTGCTCTCGCTTGATAAAACAATTCTATTTGTCACGCACAACATTTCACCGGAGCATCTTAAGCTTTTTGATGAAGTGATAGAATTAAAAAGATAGAAAAATGAAGCTGACCAACAGCATATTATCTGCACATTTCCCCCGGATTTTCCCATTTTGCAAGCAGCTGTCTTTACAGCTTTTTTGCTCATTTTTTATACTATTTGTATTTAACATAATACATATTACTCTTTTCCCCACTTAATTTTAAATTGTGCAGCAGAAAGATAATTTTGCAATAAGGTTAATATTTTAATCAAACAGCGCCTTTTTATAGACCTTTCCCATCTTGACTTGTCTCTCTTATTGTGATACTATAATTTGCAAGTTATTTGCAAATTTAAAGCTTATCACGGAAAAATACTTAAAAGACTGCACATCGGCAATCTGCACCTATCTGTGATTTGCTGTTTTATGCTTAAATTGCCGATTAAACACCGGCTTTTGTTTCACGGCTTAGAATATGGAGGGCAAAGGCATGAAAAAGCGCACACATAAAATTTTTGCTTTATGCTCGGCAGCTGCTGCTGTCTTTATCCTGCTTTCTGCCCTGTTTATAATATCCCTGGCTTTTCACAGCTGCACAGGAGAAAATTGTGAGATTTGCTGTCACATATATTCCTGCTGTCAGAATATGGAAAAGCTTTTTTCGGCATGGAATTTAAACTATGCCCTTTTTTCTTTCAGTCTCTGTACGGCTTTGATTTTTAATTTACAAAATATAAAGCCTGCACATACATTGATAACAATGAAAATAAAGCTTTCATGTTAACAAAGAGCTGTATTCTTGCTTTTAAAATTGCCTTAAAGGCTGTACAGTTTTGATATGGAGGCTTATTATGAAAAAATTTATTTCCTTAATTTTGGCATTTCAGCTTATGCTGTTATGCTTGTTTGGCTGCGGCATAAATCAGTCTGATGGCAGCAATAAATCAAAGGGTGAGCCCATAAAGGTTGTTGCCACAATATTTCCCATATACGATTGGGTTCGTCAGATAACAGGAGAAAATGCCCAAAGCACGGACCTTAAGCTGCTTATAAAAAACGGAGTTGACCTGCACAGCTATCAGATGTCTGCCGAGGACATGGTGAGCATATCTGAGGCGGATGTGTTTATATATGTGGGCGGACATTCTGATGAATGGGTTGAGGCTGCACTAAAAAATTCCGAAAATCCCGATAGAGTTGTAATAAATTTGTTTGAGCTGCTAAGTGAAACGCTGAAGCCTCTAAAAATGACAGAGGGCATGGAGGATAAGCATATGCACGAGCATGACGAACATGAGCATAAGCATGACGAACACGAACATGACGAGCACGAGCATGACGAGCATGAGCATGATGAGCACGAGCATGACGAACATGAGCATGATGAGCATGAGCATGACGAACATAAGCATGACGAACACGAACATGACGAGCACGAGCATGACGAGCATGAGCATGACGAGCACCATCATGAGCACGAATATAACGACGAGCACATATGGCTCTCCTTAAAAAGGTCCAAAACAGCTGTAAATGCCATTGCAGAGCAGCTTGCAAAAAAAGATGAGGCCAATGCCGACATCTACATTTCAAATGCCAAAAAATATATAGAGGAATTGGACAAGCTGGATAAGGAATATGAGAGCGCAGCTGCACTTGGAAAAAAAAACACCGTCTTGTTTGCAGACCGATTCCCGTTTTTCTATCTGGCAGATGATTACAATTTGGGATACTATGCAGCATTTACCGGCTGCTCCGGAGAATCTGAGGCAAGCTTTGAAACAGCTGCCATACTTGCCCAAAAGATAGACGAGCTTTCACTTGAAAATGTGCTCACCATTGAAAATCGTTCACACAAAATAGCCGAGACAGTGATTGAAAGCACAAGGAATAAAAATCAGAATGTGCTTGTAATGAACTCAATGCAGTCTGTCACGCAAAAGCAGCTTGATGAGGGCATGACCTATCTTGATGTAATGAAAGCCAATCTGGATGTGCTCAAAGCAGCCCTTGAGTAAGCAAAGGAGAAAATTTATGGCATTGCTTACCTGCGAAAATGTTGCTTTGGGCTATGGCTCTGTAAAAATTGCAGAGCACATCTCATTCAATGTAAATGAGGGGGATTATCTGTGCATCATAGGAGAAAACGGTTCCGGAAAAAGCACACTTATGAAAACCTGTCTTAAGCTTGTAAAGCCCCTTGAGGGCAGCATAGTTTTTTCAGATGGTCTTAAAAGGTCAAAAATAGGCTATCTTCCGCAGCAGTCCTCCATTCAGAAGGATTTTCCTGCCTCCTGTCAGGAGATAGTCCTGTCAGGCTGCCTTAACAGGTGCGGCTTTTTTCCGTTTTATAAAAAAAGCGATATCCGCTTGGCTTTCCAAAACATGGAAAATCTGGGCATAAGCCATCTTAGCAAATGCTGCTATGGTCAGCTTTCCGGGGGTATGAAGCAGAGGGTTTTGCTCTCTAGGGCGCTTTGTGCAGCAGAAAAGCTGCTGTTTTTAGATGAGCCGGCAGCAGGTCTGGATGCTGTGGCAGCTGCTAAAATGTATGATATACTGCACCGGCTTAATGAAAAAAAGACAGCCATCGTCATGATATCCCATGATATTTCCGCCGTTTCGGAACATTCTTCCCACATACTTTATATGGGAAAGGGCTTCTTTTTCTTCGGCACAAGGGAAGAATATCTGAAGGAGCTTAAATCCGGCATTTTCCCTTTAAGCAGGGAGGTGTGCAGATAGTGGCTTTATTAGATACCTTTTTAATGTATTTTCAATATCCGTTTGTAAGGCGTGCGCTAATAGTAGGTGTGCTGATTTCCATATGTGCAGCTTTAATGGGCGTGACGCTTGTTCTCAAGCGGCTTTCCTTTATAGGAGACGGCTTATCCCACATGGCCTTTGGAGTGATGTGCGTTGCAGGGGTTATGCACCTTTCAAATGATATGCTGCTGGTGCTGCCGATAACCATATTAAGCGCCGTTTTCCTGCTTGCAGGTCAGGAGAGAATGAAGCTTAAGGGCGATGCTGCTGTTGCCCTCATGTCCGTGAGCTCGCTTGCCGTAGGCTATCTTCTCATAAATATATTTTCTGCCTCGGCCAATGTTTCAGGAGATGTCTGCACAAGCCTTTTCGGCTCGGTATCCATTCTGACATTGACACAGCCTCAGGTCTATCTCAGCCTTTTTCTCTCTGTTTTTGTAATTGCAGTTTACACCATATTCTACAACTGCATTTTTGCAGTCACATTTGATGAGGCCTTTGCACAGTCAACCGGGCTTTGCGTCAAAAGATACAGACTGATAATTGCTGTTATCATCGCCGTCATAATTGTGCTTGCCATGAAGCTGGTGGGCTCGCTTTTGATTTCAGCGCTCATCATATTTCCCGCCCTGTCTGCAATGAGGCTTTTTAAAAATTACAGAGGGGTTGTCATCTGCTCTGTGTTTATTTCTGTTTTGTGCTCTTTGCTGGGCATGATCACAGCCATTATTGCCGGCACACCTGTGGGCTCAACAATTACAGCAGCAAATATTATTGCTTTTCTCATATGCTGTGCCATAGGAGGTAAAATATGAAAAAAATTTACAGGGGCATACTTTTTTCCGTGCTTTTAAGCCTTTTGCTTTGGGGCTGTTCCTCTGTGAAGGAGGAGCCTGACCCAAAAGAGTCGACTTTTAAGGAAGCAGAGCAAAATAAAAAGGAATCCCAAGCCGCACTGCTTTCCTCCTTGAATCAGGAGGGGGAGTTCAGAGCCTTGATTCCCAGGTCAAAGGGGCAAGAGGGAATTGACTTTGATTTGACGATGCTTAATCAGAACATGGTGTTTGCCCAGATATACAGCATGATAATGTCCCCAGAGGAATATACGGGCAAAACCGTAAAGCTGAAGGGCAGCCTTATATATGCAAAAGAATTTGATGAAAATGGGAACATCATATCCGATAAAGAGGTTCTGATATGCGTTGTCAGCGACGAGGCAGCCTGCTGTGCAGTGGGTGTGGAATTTATCCCAAAGGATGAAGAAGCCTTCAGGGAGGCTTCCTTTGAGGAGTGGGAGGAAATAACCATCACAGGTGTATGCGACATAGTTTCCGACGGAACCGGCTTTTTAAATGTTGTAAGGCTTAATGAGGCACAGGTAGAGAAATAGAAATATCTTATGCTTAAAGCAAAAAGGGAGCATTGCAGCTTGTTTTTATAAGCTGCGATGCCCCCTTATCTTTTTAGCTTGAGAAAAATCTAATCGGCTCATCTGCCATTTTAAGCCCCGCCCTACACTTGATAAAAGCTTCGCTTGCCCCTTTAAATTTAACCAAGAGTAAAAACAACCTCTAAAATTGCTTTAAGTATTTTTAATTCGTAGCATTACAAGTGATGCAGGCCTTATC
>JAHHUC010000026.1 GCA_020024215.1 Oscillospiraceae bacterium
TTTTGCATGACTTTTGTGCCTGCGAAATTTAAAAAAATGAGAATTTGCAAAGCAAGAGCTTTCTTTAAATTTTAAGTATTGCTTTAGCTGTGCGCAAAAATTTATCTGACAGCAAGAGGCGCTATTTAAGTATAATTGATATCCTGCATAGAGAAATCTTAAAATCTTTTGGCGCAGCCTCCGCTTTCTTAAAAGAAAGCGGGGCAAGGAATTTTAATTCGCACAGGGAAAAAAGATTTTTGCATGACTTTTGTGCCTGCGAAATTTAAAAAAATGAGAATTTGCAAAGCAAAAGCTTTCTTTAAATTTTAAGCATTGCTTTAGCCGTGCGCAAAAATTTATCTGACAGCAAGAGGGGCTATTTAAGGAAAATTGATATCCTGCATATAAAAGCCCAAGCTTTTTCGAGAAAAAGCTTAGCAAAAAGCTTTATTTCGCACAGGAAAGAAAGCTTTCAGCACAACCTTTCTTCCTGCGCTGCTTTCTTTCTGTGTATGTTTAAAAATTAAAAATTGCCAAAAGCCCCCAATCCGCAAGAAAGGGGGCTGTTTTCTTTTAAATAGCAATAAAGCAAAAAATGATTAAGTCAAAAAGTGATGCAACAATTTTTCATCTGTCTTTAAGGTGTATTTTTATAGTCTCATAATTAAAAGCTTATTCCTTTTTATTTTTAAAATACATATGCAGAAAACCGGCTGCGCTTATAATAAGGCATACTGCGGCAACGAAAAATCCCCATTTAGCCGCTGAATATTCCTGAAAAACAGCCGACAGCAAAAAACTGAATCCGCCTATAAAATTTAATATTGAGGTTATGAGGTAAGCAGTTTTCTTTTTCATAAAAATCACCTGTTGTCAGTTAAGTATTGCTGTAAAGCTTAAATTTAAGTCAAAGCTAAAAAAGCTTATAGGTTACATAATATAATTATTATAATAGCTGCATAATTGCTGTTTTATGTTCTCAAATTCATCCCTTTTCAATACCACTTCATCCTTAAGTGCCAAAGCTTCTTTGCCATTGCATCCGTTTGCTTTAGAAACCAAAATTTTTATATTTTTTTCATCGGCAATTATGAAAAAATAGTATTTTGCATTTTGAAGCTCAACCAAAGGTATGAGATATGAGTAATCGTTATGGATGTTGATGTCATCAGGAAATGTCATAACGGAAAGCTTCTCCAGCAAATCCTTTGAGTCCAAAGCATACAGCTCATTGTCTGACTTAGGATCTACAAATGGGGAATTGCTCAAAAGAAATAGCAGCTCATCACTTAATGTGGTGGTACGCAGGTCTTTTGGAAACATATTTCCGTTTACATAAACATATAAAAGTCCATTCACAAAGCCGTTTGAGCTCCATTGCAAAACCGGTTCAATAAGAAAAGCCAGTTTTGCAGGATCACCTATAAGCAACTGCACTTCAGCCTTCTTTCTGCATTTTTCACAAGTATATCATACTTTTTGTATCTTATCAATCAAGCTAAAAAAGAGAGCAGCACCATTTTAATGATACTGCTCTCTTAGAAATTCGTTTTAAGCCTACTTTGCGTATTCTATTGCCCTTGTCTCTCTTACCACATGGATCTTTATCTGACCGGGGTAATCCAGCTCGTTTTCTATTCTGTTCTTTATTTCTCTTGCAACAATGACCATCTGGTCATCATTTACAACCTCAGGCTTCAGCATTACTCTTATTTCACGGCCTGCCTGAACAGCGTAACATTTTTCAACTCCGTCAAAGGAATTTGCAATTTCCTCCAGCTTTTCAAGTCTCTTTACATAGTTTTCAAGATTTTCTCTTCTGGCGCCGGGACGGGCAGCGGAGATGGCGTCTGCCGCCTGAACTATGCAGGCGATTACAGTTCTGGGCTCCACGTCATTGTGGTGGGATTCTATCGCATGGATAACATCGGGGGATTCCTTAAATTTCTTGGCAATTTCCACACCGATATCCACATGGGAGCCTTCTATTTCATGTGTCATGGATTTTCCTATGTCATGGAAAAGTCCGGCTCTCTTTGCCAAGGTTATGTCCGCACCGATTTCAGAGGCAAGCATACCGGATATGTAAGCCACCTCGGCAGAGTGCTGCAAAACATTCTGTCCGTAGCTGGAGCGGTATCTCATTCTTCCTAAGAGCTTTACAAGCTCGGGGTGAACATTTCCCACACCTGTTTCCAGAACGATTCTCTCGCCGTCAAATTTTATCTTGGATTCTACCTCTCTCTGGGCTTTTTCAACCATCTCTTCAATTCTTGCAGGATGGATTCTTCCGTCATTTATAAGCCTTTCCAGCGCTATTCTTGCAACCTCGCGCCTCACCGGGTCATGGGAAGAAAGGGTTATTGCCTCGGGTGTGTCGTCAATAATAAGGTCAACACCTGTAAGTGTTTCCAATGCTCTTATATTTCTGCCCTCTCTGCCTATGATTCTGCCCTTCATTTCATCTGACGGCAAAGGAACCACCGACACAGTGGTTTCAACAACCTGTTCAACAGCACATCTTTGAATGGCAAGAGAGATGATATTTCTCGCCTTCTGGTCAGCTTCCTCCTTGAGCCTTGTCTCCATAGCTGTTATCCTGAGGGCCTTTTCTCTTGTCAGCTCCCCATCGAGGCTGTCAAGCAGATATTCCTTTGCCTGATCCATGGTAAAGCCCGAAATCTTCTCCAGCATTTCAAATTGGCTGTGCTTTACAACCTCTGCCTCATTCAGCTTCTGCTCGGCGGTTTTAAGCTTGGAATTTATAAGCTCCTCTTTCTTGTCCAGAGAATCCATCTTTTTGTCGATGGTTTCCTCCTTGTGCTGAACACGCCTTTCAAGACGTGTGACCTCGTTGCGCCTCTCCTTCAATTCCCTGTCAGTTTCTGTCTTTAGCTTGAAAATTTCATCCTTGGCTTCAATAATAGCTTCTTTCTTCTTGCTTTCAGCTGTCTTTAAAGCCTCACCGACAATCCTTTTTGCTTCATCTTCTGCTGTTCCCAGTTCCTGTTCTGCTTTTTTCTTTCTATAATTAATGCCTGAGGGAAAGGCAATTGCTGCACTGATTACAATTGAAATAACACTGCAAATTACTAAATCCATTAAAATTTTCCTCCTTTCTTTTAATACAAAAATCCAAAATTAGAGAAGGTATTTTATAATAATCCTCTTTGATATCAAATTGTCATATATAGGGCAATAATAAAAATAAGGGCGTAGGCAAGCCGGCAAAACGGCGCAAAATAAGGCTTAAACTAAAAAAATGCCGCTTTGCTTTCAAAAGGCATATGTCCTCATTTTAAGACATTCCCTTTAACAAATGTAAAAAATTTATAAAAATATAAGAAATTTACAAATCAAAATAGATTACAACTCATATACCTTATATAAGTTTACATAATTTTAAGGTATATGTCAAGAAATTTTACCTTTTAATGCATAAAAGAAAGTGGCAAAAAACTTAGAAATGTAAAGAGAAAACACTTGACACTTACGAAAAATTAGTATATAATCAATAAGTCCGATGGAAGAAAGGAGTGCGTCATGGCTAAGGATTTAAGAATTTCTCTGCTGTATGACTTTTACGGTCAGCTCCTGACAGAAAAGCAGCAGGAGGCAATCGAGCTTTATTACAATGAGGATTTGTCTTTAGCTGAGATAGCTCAGTTTGATGCCATAACCCGACAGGGTGTGCGGGATTCCATAAAAAGGGCGGAGGCACAGCTTCTTGAATTTGAAGAAAGATTGGGGCTTCTTGCAAAATTCTGCCAGGTTAAGGAAAATCTTGCGAAAATAGAAAAATGCGCCTTGGCTATCAAGGAGATAAACGACAGGCTCAACAATTCCATGGAAATCGACAGCAAGTGCATGGAGATAAAAAATCTGTGCCTTAAAATAGAAGATCAGTAATTTGTGAAGAGGTAGCAAGATGGCTTTTGAAGGTCTCTCAGAAAAGCTCAACGGAGTTTTTAAAAAGTTAAAATCAAAGGGAAAGCTTAAAGAGTCCGACATCAAGGAAGTTATGCGCGAGGTGCGTCTGGCTCTTTTGGAGGCGGATGTAAACTTTAAGGTGGCGAAGGATTTTATTTCCTCCTGCTCTGAAAAGTGCATGGGCGCTGCCGTTTTGGAAAGCCTTACTCCGGCACAGCAGGTCATTAAAATCGTAAAGGATGAAATGACCGTCCTCATGGGCTCTGAAAATGAGAAGATACGCTTTTCATCAAAGCTTCCGACCATCATAATGCTCTGCGGACTTCAGGGCTCGGGAAAAACCACGCATGCGGCAAAAATAGCCAAATATTTTAAGGATTTGGGCAAAAGGCCGCTTCTGGTCGCCTGCGACGTTTACAGACCTGCTGCAATAAAGCAGCTTCAGGTGGTAGGTCAGGAGGTGGGGGTTCCTGTCTTTGAAATGGGACAGGGCGATCCTGTAAAAATAGCCGGAAGATCCATAATGCGCGCAAGAGATTACGGCGATGACATAGTTATACTGGATACAGCCGGACGGCTGCACATAGATGAGGCACTGATGGATGAGCTTGACAGCATTAAAAATGAGGTTCAGCCCCATGAGATATTGCTGGTTATAGACTCCATGCTGGGACAGGATGCGGTTAATGTTGCAAAAAGCTTTGATGAGAGGCTTGATTTGACAGGCGTTGTTCTCACCAAGCTGGACGGCGACACAAGAGGCGGTGCTGCTCTTTCTGTAAGGGCTGTCACCGGAAAGCCCATCAAGTTTATAGGTGTGGGCGAAAAGCTTTCGCAGCTGGAGCCATTTTATCCTGACAGAATGGCATCAAGAATTCTGGGCATGGGCGATGTTCTCACATTGGTTGAAAAGGCCCAGGAGACGGTGGATGAAAAAAATGCGCTGGAAATGGCAAAGAAGCTGAGAAAAAACAGCTTTACCCTGGCCGATCTTCTGGTTCAGATGAAGCAGATTCAGGGAATGGGGCCCTTAGGGCAGGTTTTGGGCATGATACCGGGTGTTAAGGTAAATGACGAGGACGCCCAAAGGGGAGAGAAGGAGCTTAAAAGGATGGAGGCCATCATAAACTCCATGACTCCCAAGGAGAGGGAAAAGCCCTCTATAATAGATCCAAAAAGAAAGAGGAGAATAGCCAAGGGAAGCGGAACCGAGGTTCAGGATGTAAACCGTGTGCTTCGCCAGTTTGAGCAGATGCAGAAGATGATGAAGCAGCTTAGCTCAAGCAAAAAGGGCAGGGGCCTCTTAGGCAGGATGGGAATGTAAGCAAGGATTTTTACCCCGCAAGACGGTGAAAATATATTTTTAAAAAATTTACAGGAGGTGACAGTAATGGCTGTTAAAATAAGACTTCGCAGAATGGGTGCTAAGAAGGCTCCCTATTACAGAATTGTGGTAGCAGATTCCAGATATCCCAGAGACGGAAGATTCATTGAGGAATTGGGTAACTATGATCCTACAAAGGAACCCTCAGTTATCAATATTGATGTTGAGAAGGCTAAGAAGTGGATATCCAACGGCGCTCAGCCCACAGATACAGTAAGAGCTATCCTCAAGAAGAACAATGTTCTCTAATCGGAGGCAATGATTATGCAGGAGCTTATTTGTGAAATCGCAAAAGGTCTTGTTGAGCAGAAGGACAGTGTTAGCGTAACTGTTGACCCAATAGATGAGGACGGCGTGGTGTGTTATCATCTCCATGTTGCCCCCGAGGATATGGGCAGAGTTATCGGCAAACAGGGCAGAATAGCCAAGGCAATAAGAACTATTGTTCGCTCTGCGGCAGTTAAGTCCGGCGAAAAGGTTCAGGTAGAAATTGACTGATGAGCCTGCCCCTTATGGGGGCGGATGTGAAGGGTGTCTCTGACGCCCTTTTTTCAATTTAAAGGAGGAGTCCTTTTGAAGAAAAAATTTCTTGAAGGCGGAAAGATAGTCTCCACCCACGGCATCAGGGGTGAGGTCAAGGTGAATTATTGGTGCGATGATCCCTATGAGCTTACCTCCTTGAAATATTTTTATTTTGATGAGGGAAAGGAAAAAATAAAGGTAGAAAAGCTGCGTGTGAATAAAAATCAGCTTATTGTAAAATTAGAGGGCGTAAACAATCCCGACGAAGCCCAAAATTTAAGGGGCAGGGTGCTTTATATAGACAGGAACGACCTTTCCTTAGGCGAGAGAGAATATTTTATAGCCGATATAATAGGGCTTAAGGTGATAGATGCCGAAACAGACGAGGAATACGGCACACTGTGCGATGTGTCCTTTACAGGCGCAAACGATGTTTATCATATAAAATTCTCAGATGGCAAACAGAAGCTTATCCCGGCAATTCCACAGGTAGTGATAGAGACGGATATTGACAGCGGTGTAATGAAGATAAAACCTATGGCGGGGCTTTTTGATGATGAGGATTGATATAATCACGCTGTTTCCCGAAATGTGTGAGGCCTTTTTGGGCAGCAGCATAATAGGAAGGGCAAGAAAGGACAACAAAATAGAGATAAACTGCCACCAGCTGAGGGAGTTTTCCGACAACAAGTGGGGCAGAGTGGATGATACCCCCTATGGCGGCGGAATGGGGCTTGTCATAAGGGCAGAGCCATTGGCAAGATGCTGTGACCATGTTATAAGCCTTTTTCCAAAAAAGCCCCATATAATTTACTTTTCTCCCAAGGGCAGAGTTTTCAGCCAAAGGATCGCCGGGGAGTTGAAAGATACCCATGAAAATCTGCTTTTTGTCTGCGGACATTATGAGGGTGTGGACCAGAGATTTCTGGATAAATATGTAGATGAGGAAATATCCATAGGGGACTATGTGCTGACAGGGGGAGAAATTGCGGCTGTGGCTGTTGCCGATGCTGTTGCAAGGCTTTGCCCCGGTGTGCTTTCCTCAGATGAATGTTTTCAGGATGAGAGCCACTATTGTGGACTTTTGGAATATCCCCAATATTCCAAGCCCTCTGTTTGGGAGGGGATGAAGGTTCCGGACGTTCTCATGAGCGGACACCATGAAAGGGTAGACAGGTGGAGGCGTGACCAAGCCCTTATAATAACCAAAAAAAGGCGGCCGGATATGTTCAGCAAAATAATCCCCGACAAAAGCGATTTAAAATCCGTTGGTTATCTGTGGGAAAAATCCGAAAAGTAAATTGGTCATATTTGCAGTAAGATTATGGTTATATTAAACAAAGGATTAGCATTTAATAAATAAATTCAACACTAAAGTGTAGAATTTTAGTGTAAATGCTACAATCGACTAATTAAAGATTGACCTTTCTCTCTTTTCAAATTATAATATTGAGTAACAACATAAAGGGTTATTTAATGTGTGTCCTCGATGGGCATCAGTTTATAAAGACAGGAGAAATCGCTATGTATATGAAAGAAGTTACAATCAAGAATCAGATAGGCCTGCATGCCCGTCCTGCAACCTTCTTCATTCAGAAGGCAAATGAGTTCAAGTCCTCCATCTGGGTTGAAAAGGATGAGAGAAGGGTAAACGCAAAGAGCCTTTTGGGTGTTCTTTCCTTGGGAATAGTAGGAGGAGCCACCATCAGGATCATCGCTGACGGAGCGGAGGAGCAAAATGCGGTGGATTCTCTTGTAAAGCTTGTTGAAACAGGCTTCAACGAATAGGCCTTGCAAATTCTAATATTTTTAGGGGAACAGGATTGAAATTTGCTTTTCTGTTCCTATTTTTTGTGCTAAAATATAGCGGACGTGATAAGCTGAAAACCAATTCGGCGGAAGGGGAACAAAAATGGAATCTTTAAAGGAACTTTATAAAATAGGCAGAGGACCGTCAAGCTCTCACACAATGGCGCCTTATAAGGCAAGCTGTGAGTTTAAGAAAAAGCACCCTGAGGCAGACAGCTTCAAATGTGAGCTTTACGGCTCGCTCTCTCTCACCGGCAAGGGCCACATGACAGATGTTGTAATAGTGGAGGCATTTGAGCCATATCCCACCGAGGTGATATTCAAGGATTATTTTCCCGAGGGTGAGCATCCTAACACAATGGAGCTTATCGCCCTGCGAAAGGGCATGGAGGTAGGCAGAGAGAGAATTTATTCTGTGGGCGGAGGAAGCTTCAGGATAAAGGGTGAGGAGGTTAAGGCTCCGCAGCATGTCTATGAGCTGGAAAGCTTTACGGCAATAAGGGAATATTGCAGAAGAAACAACATGAGAATATGGCAGTATGTTGAGGAATGTGAGGGAAAGGAAATCTGGGATTATCTTTTCCTTGTGTGGAACACTATGAAGGAGAGCATAGAGAGGGGCATTTCCACAACAGGAGTGCTTCAGGGCGGCTTGGGAACACCCAGAAAGGCAAACTATCTTTACAATAAAAGACATATTGACGAATCGGAAAGAACAATGGAAAACAGGATAGTGTGCGCCTATGCCTTTGCAGTATGTGAGGAGAACGCCTCCGGCGGAAAAATAGTGACAGCACCCACCTGCGGAGCATCCGGGGTTGTGCCTGCCACGCTTAAATATATGCAGGATAAAAAGGGCTTTTCAGATGAAAAGATAGTCCACGCCCTGGCATCAGGCGGAATAATAGGCAATTTGATAAAGACAAATGCCTCAATTTCAGGCGCTGCCTGCGGATGTCAGGCAGAGGTGGGAACAGCCTGCTCCATGTCGGCAGCAGCCTTGGCAGAGCTTTTCTATCTGGGATTGAATCAGATAGAATATGCAGCCGAGGTTTCTATGGAGCATCATCTGGGGCTTACCTGTGATCCTGTTGCAGGTCTTGTGCAAATCCCCTGCATAGAAAGAAACGCAGTTGCTGCCATGAGAAGCATAAACTCCCTCAATCTTTCCAACTTTTTGGCAGAGCTGCAGCAGGTGTCCTTTGATACGGTTGTCAAGACTATGTATGAGACGGGTATGCACTTGAATCCCGCATACAGAGAAACCTCTCAGGGCGGTCTGGCAAAATTCTACGGCTACGGAGAATAATTTTTAAATATGAATGAGCGTCTTTCCTTTTTAAGAGAAAAATCTCTTGCGCTTACACATGAAAGCGGTGTTTATCTTATGAAAAACAAGAGCAGCACCATAATTTATGTGGGCAAGGCAAAAAATTTAAAAAACAGGGTTTCAAGCTATTTCAGAAGTCTTGATAAGCACACGCCCAAGGTTTATGCTATGGTGCAGCAGGTGTATGACTTTGACATAATGGTCACAACGGGAGAATTTGAAGCCCTTGTTTTGGAGTGCCATTTGATAAAGCTTCATATGCCAAGATACAACATTCTTTTAAAGGATGACAAGGGCTATTGCTATCTCAAAATGGATTCGGGAGACTTTCCCAAAATCTATCCGTGCAGGAAAAAGGAGGAGGATGGCTGCAAATATTTCGGCCCCTTCATGTCATACAGCGTGGTTGCACAGATGGCAGAAAGTGTAAATAAAACTTTGGGACTTCCCACATGCAGAAGAAAATTCCCGGAGGATTTCAAAAAGGAGCGCCCCTGCTTGAATTATCAGATAAAACAGTGCATAGGCGTGTGCAGAGGAAACATATCAAAGGAAGAATATGCAGAATATATAAACCGCGCAGAGGAGATGCTTTCAGGAAAGACGGAAAAGGCAAGAAGAACGCTTGAAAAGGATATGCTGATGGCAGCTGACAATCTGGAATTTGAAAAGGCTGCAAGAATCAGAGACAGAATCAAAGCCATAGATAAATTTTTCCAAAAGCAGAGGGTGGTGTATGCAGGGGCAAAAAATCAGGATGTGATAGCCTTTGTGGAGCTGGACAGAAAGGTGTCTGCCGCCATCATGAAGTTCAGGGATGAAACTTTGGTTGATAAAAGGGAATTTTTTTGGAATGATTCAGGAAATATTTCCGAAATACGCAATGAATTTTTAAAAAGCTATTATATTATGGGAGGCGAGGAGATCCCTCCGCTTATAATAATTGATGAGCAAATAGATGACAGAGAGCTGCTTGAAAGGCTTCTCAATGAAAATTCCCAAAGAAAGGTGAGCCTTCTGGTTCCGCAAAGAGGGGATAATGTGCGTCTTTTGGAGATGGCAAAGCTCAATGCCTCCCAAAGGCTCTCTTGGGGACAGGGCAGAACCGACAGGGAGGTAACACTTCTCAATGATATCAAAAGCCTGCTAAAGCTTCCTAAAACCCCCAATTATATCGAGGCATATGACATTTCAAACATAGGCTCTGACACAATAGTGGGCGCAATGGTGGTCTTTGCCGCAACAAAGCCCTTAAAGGCAAACTATAAAAAATTCAGCATAAAGGATTTGACCTCCCCTGACGATTACACCTCCATGAAGGAGGTTTTAAAGAGAAGATTTTTCCACTATCTTGACCCAAAGGAGGAGGACAGAGGCTTTAAAACCCTGCCTGACCTTATATTGATAGACGGAGGAAGGGGACACCTTTTTGCTGCCTGTGAGGTTTTGACCTCCCTGGGACTTGATATCCCCACCTTCGGAATGGTGAAGGACAGCCGCCACAGAACAAGGGCGATAGAATCTTTAGACGGAGAAATAGCCATAAGCCCTGTGAAAAATGTCTTTTCATTTATAACCAATGTGCAGGATGAGGTACACAGATATGCCATAAGCTTTGCAAGAAAGAGCCACAGCAAATCCGCCTTTGAAAGCCAGCTGCAAAAGGTTCCCTATATAGGGGAAAAAAGGGCGGCAGCTCTCTTTATGCACTTTAAAACAAAAAAGGCAATGTCAGAGGCGTCACCAAAGGATTTTGAAAGCGTTCCGGGAATGGACAAAAGGGCTGCAAAAAGTCTTTATGAAGCTTTTTTATCCGGCAAAATAAGTTGACAAATCAGGCTAAAAAAGAGATAATTAACCAATAGAGCAAAGGCTTTGTTTTTGTGTATGGGGAAGTGCTTATATGAAAATAATAATGGCGGTAAAAAAATTTGCAGATTTTCCGGTGGGAATTATAGGCGGCTCTGACGGGCCGACTGCGGTTTTTGTTACAATGAAGCCAAAGTCTGCCCTTTGGATTTTGGTCTTTGCTGCTGTGTCAGCACTGGGGCTTTTGTTTTGGTTTTTAAGGAAAAGGTGTTAAGATATGAAGATAGTTATGAAAAAAGCCTTTGCAGTAAACAGTGTGGGAATTATAGGCGGCTCTGACGGGCCCACCGCAGTTTTTGTTTCAACAAAGCCCGCCCTTTGGATTTTGGTCTTTGCTGCTGTGTCGGCACTGGGGCTTTTGTTTTGTTTTTTAAGGAAAAGGAAAAGGTAATTAAGATATGAGAGTAATTACAGGAGAAAAAAAGGGTAGAAGGCTTGCTGCCCCTATGGGGCTTTCCACAAGGCCCACCAGCGAAATGACAAAGGAAGCTGTTTTTTCTGCCATACAGTTTGAGATAGAGGGAGCAAATTTCTGCGACCTTTTTGCAGGCAGCGGCCAGATGGGAATTGAAGCTCTCTCAAGAGGTGCAAGGAGAGCCTATTTTGCAGAAAATTCCTCCGAAGCACTTTCCTGCATAAGGGCAAATGTGAAATCGCTGGAATTGGAGGATAAAAGCGAGATATATTCCGGGGATGTTTTCACGTTTATAAAAACCACATCTGCTGTATTTGACATAGTGTTTTTGGACCCTCCCTACAACTCTCAGCTGATTGAGGAGCTTTTGAAGCTCATGGGCAATAGGGTGAGCCCCAAAGGCGTTATTCTCTGCGAGACAGAAAAGAGAGAGGAAACCCCCTTAAAGGCAGGCTCTTTTGAAAAGGTAAAGGAATATAAATACGGCAAGGCGAAGATAAGTGCCTACCGCAGAGGGGATATTTAAAAATGAAAATCTGTGTTTGTCCCGGAAGCTTTGACCCCATCACATACGGACATCTGGACATAATAAAAAAGGCTGCAAAAATTTTTGACAGGGTAATCGTGCTTGTGGTCATAAATCCTGCCAAAAGGCCGACTTTCACCGTAAAGGAAAGGCTGGAAATGATAAATATAGCCACAGATGATATGCCCACTGTGGTGTCGGATTGCTACGACGGTCTTTTGGTGGATTATGCCAAGGCTGTGGGAGCCTGTGCCATTGTAAAGGGGCTGAGGGGAATCTCCGATTTTGAATATGAGTTCCAGATGGCTCTCACCAACAAAAAGCTCTGCGATTCCATAGAGACGATTTTCTTTAATACAAGTATGTACAATATGTATCTTTCCTCCAGTGTGGTCAGGCAGGTGGCGAGCTTTGGCGGAGATATATCTGGGCTTGTGCCTAAAAAGCTGCACGGAATAATAAAAGAGAGATTTAAAAGGGATTAGGGAGGAAAAAGGTTTATGAATATAGAAGAAATTTTGGACATGGTGGATGATCTTTTGGATAAAAGCCTCAGCCTGCCTTTATCCGGCGGAAGAAGTCTTGTGGATGACGATAAGATAAGAGAGCTTTTAAATGATATAAGACAGAATCTCCCGGGAGAAATAAAGCAGGCAAGGGACATTGTTGCCGACAGGGCAGAGATACTTTCCAGCGCCAAAAGAGAGGCGGATTCTCTCATAAGAAGAGCAGAGGACAGAGCAAGAGCGCTTATTTCACAGGAAACCATTGTAAAGCAGGCACAGGCAAAGGCAAATGAAATCCTCACACAGGCACAGAACAAATCCAAGGAGATGAGGATAGCCTCCACAGAATTTGCAGATGATGTTTTAAGAAGAAGCGAGGAGAGCCTCACAAGGCTTTTGGGAGATCTGCGTGAAACAAGACAGGCTGTAAGGGATTCAGCCAGAAATCAGAGACAATAAAAAATCAGCCCTCAGTGTGGTTTTTGACCTTGAGGGCTGAATTTTTTTATTTAATGAAAGGATTTTCAACCAAAAAAGCATTTTCTGTTGAAATCTCGCTGTCAGAAATATACACATTTCCGTCGGGCAGAGTGTATATTATGCAGGGATAAAAGGGCGGGCGGTTGAGCCTTACACCTGTGTCCTTGATGCTTAAGCTTTGAGAATCAAAGACCGCAAGAGCCATTTCAGAAAGACCGGAGGGGTTTTTGCTGAGATAGTCCTCCTGATTTATGGGCATAAGCATGGGTATATATCGGCTTTCACCGTTGGGCACATAGGAATATCTGAAATTTTCGGGGAAATTCACAGTGGGCAGCTCCTTAAGACTGCCCTCCTTAAAGCTTAAAAAGCCGTGCTTATAGGAATTTTCGTCGCCATCGTCAATCTCTCCTATATAAAGCCCATAGGGTGTCATTATGGGAAATCCGCCCCAAATGGTTTTCACAGGATAATAGACGGAGGATTTTGACAAAATGTCATAAATGGTATAGCCTGCACCCCATTCATAGCCGAACTTATAAAGCACCAGCTTTTCCTTGTCAGCTGTGAACTGTCCATGCCCAAAGGTTTCGATGGCAAACAGCCCGTTGGGATCATCCTCCTTTGGGAGTATGGGGGCGGTATCCTCTATAACAGTCGTCTTTTTTTCGTTGAAATCATATATGCAGAAATCCCCATCCATTCTTTCCTTGTAGAGCATTTTCCCAAAATCGCCGGAGATATCTGCTATATAAGAGCAGTCCTTGGGAATTTCAATCTCTCTTACGCTGCCGTCGTTTAAAAGAATTTCGCTCAGATACACATTTGGCTTTTGCGTGTTTATTGTTTTGTCATCTGCAAGCTCATAGGTTGTTTCAATAAGAAGCACCCTGCCGCTTCTTAAAATAATATTGCTTTCAGAATGTTCAGATCTGAGGGGAATGGTGGACAGCTGTTCAATGGTTCCCTTTTCAATATCCGCCTTCAAAACTGTCAGGCCGTCATTGTTATAGCCAAAGAGGGGCACAATGCTGCCTATGGGGCCTATGGATGTGTATTTGTCAAGATCCTTTATAAATGGGAGCTTTTTAAAATTTCCCTTTATAAAGCTGCCCTTTAGGGGCTTTATATCAACCTGTGCCGAAATGTGGCGGCAGGTTTCATCCTCTGAAAGCTCAAAATACATATACTGATAGATTTTGCCCTTTTCCTTTTGTGAGGAGAGCCTGAAATCCACCGAGGCAACAGTTGCCTTCAATATATTATCCGGCAGTATCTCCAGCTTTTCCAGCGAAAAATTGGGATATTCGTCAAAGCTGTCATATGTCACCGCAGGAAGCTGCGCGATGAGATAGGCTGTGGAAAGCACCACGCTGTCGCTTTTTTCATCATAATAGCAGCCTGCTGAATTTATTGTGCGATAATTGAAATCCTTTGTAAAATACATACGATGATATTTTGAAAGCTTGTCGGCCTTTATCCATATCACATCAGCATTGTTGTTTACAAGCTCATCGAAATTGGTGTCCTTCATGTCAGAATTTCTCTGCATTTTAAGAAAAAGATAGTTGCAGAGCGCCAAAGGCTCAATCTCAGACGGGTCATCCCATGAAGAAAATGAGGAGGAGATGGTAAAGGGGCAGTCATCTATATAATCCTCCCAGAATTGTGAAAGAATTTTTGGATCCTTTATCTCCTTAGGAGCTTTTCCGCCGCCTGAAGATTGGCAGGCTGTCAGTATAAAACAGAGTGATAAAAGAAGCAAAAGGAATTTTTTCATGTAAAAGTTCACTTTCTTTAAAAGCAGAGCCATAACAAACCCTTTAAGTTTATTATGGCCCCTGAATATTATTTTTTAAGAAGCACATTCTCCGTTATGCTGTCAGGATATCTGAGCTTGAGACGCTCCATAGCTTCTATGGCGCAATCTGACGAGCCGGAGGTGTAAAGAGAAAAGCTTCCCTCACTTTCCTGAAGGTTGGCTATATGATAGCTTGTCAAAAGCTTGGTAAGCTCATCTGCCTGAAATACAGCCGGATCATAAAAGGTTATATCCGGGAAGATATCCCGGAATTTTTTTGCCACCAGCGGATAATGTGTACATCCTAGGATAACGTGCTTTATATTTTTGTCCAAAATGGGCTTCATAACCGAAAGAAGCTCCCTGTCAATTTCTTTGGATTCAAAGTTTCCGTGCTCAATGAGATTTGCAAGGTTGGGCGAAGGCACTCCCATTGCCGTAAGATAGGGGTTTTCCTCTATCAGCTTTTTTTCATAGACCTTTGTTTTGATGGTGAGCGGCGTTCCTATTATGCCTACACATCTGGGTGTGGCTATGGAAAAGCTTCTGCACACAGGGCCTATTATTTCCAGGATAGGAACATTGTGCCCATCTAAATTCAAAGCCTGTGTGGAAATGGTGTTGCAGGCGATGACTATTGCCTTCACATTCTTCCTGACAAGGAAATCCACAATCTGCTGTGTCATCGTGCACACTTCCTCTTTGGTTTTTGAACCGTAGGGACAGTGGGAATCATCTCCAAAATAGATTATGTCCTCGTGGGGCAGGCGCTCTTTCAATCTTGCAACAACTGAAAAGCCGCCGATGCCTGAATCCAAAACTCCTATGGGAGCAGACGGATCATTCATTTGCCTAACCTTCCTTTCCTAAAATTGTCACTGCGGTCTTATTTGGCAGACAAACCGCAGTCTCACCCTCGCTGCCTATGAAGCCTGTGTTTACACATATTTTATTTGAGCAATCAGAGGAAAGAAATCTGATTTTTTGGTCTTTAACCTCCAAAATTATATTCCTTCCAAAAGAATCAAGCTTTACAATCCTATCCTCTGAAAGGTCAAGAGTCATAACAATCTGTCCGTCAACGGAAATCTGTGCCGATATGCCCTCTTTGTCAGGCACAAGCAAAATTGAACTGAAGCTGAGTATTAAAATAAAGAGAACCAGCAAAAAGGCTTTTTGGTTTTTGCTCATCAAACGGCTGTCTCCTTAATCTGTGGGATTTGTCTTTTGCTAAGCCTGGGCTTTAGAAGAAGATTGCTCAGGCTTTGTTTCCTCCTTGCTGCTGCTGTTTGCTGCTGATTCTTTTGCATCTGAAGAATTTTCACCCTCGGAAGCCTCTCCCTCAGAAGCCTCTCCCTCGGAAGCCTCACCCTCAGGAGACTCACCCTCGGGAACCTCCCCCTCAGGAGCCTCACCCTCAGGAGACTCACCCTCGGGAACTTCTCCCTCAGGCATGCTTTCATCAGCTATTCCACTCGGATTATCAACAGGCATATCGGGTGCAGAAGGCTTTGTAAATGAGAAAAATATCCAAAAGCCGCACACGACAACAGCTGCGCTCAGACCTATCTTTAAAATGGGATTTATAAGAGCAGGCTTTTCCGGATCGGGATATTTGACAGAGGCGTAAAGCCTGCCTATTATTATCCCTGCAATCCATGCCAGAGCTATCACAAGGCCGGCTGCCAGAATACCCTGCCCCCATATGGGCAGCTTGTGGAAAAAGGACATTATAAAGCCCTCTTGCTCCATCATCATTTTGTCAGCTGCTCCTTCCATACCTCCCATGCCCATGCCTCCCATGCCGGCATCCATAGTACCTACTACCATAAACATACCTCCTATAAAGCAAAACCTGCTCTGATTGTAATATAGAATATAAGTGTCGGCATATATCCTTTTTACTGCCTTTAATTTAAAGCTCGTCCGCCATTTTTTTTATGGCTGCCCAATCCTCCATAGCTATGGGAAGATTGCTGCTGTTTCGCAATATGACAGCCGGATGCAGCGTCGCTGTCGCCATATAGTCACCAACCTTGAAAAGCTGTCCGTGCTGGCGCATGATCTTAAAATTCTTATCTATTATCTTGCAGGCGGATATCCTGCCGACACACACCAAAAGCTTTGGGTGTACAGTCCTTATCTGCCTTTTTAAAAAATCCTTGCAAAGCTCCTGCTCCTGGGGGAGAGGATCCCTGTTTTGCGGCGGACGGCACTTTAAAATATTTGTTATGTAAACGTCATTTTCCGGATCTATGCCGTTATCCTTGAGCATTTTTCTTAAAAGCTGACCGCTTCTTCCAACAAAGGGTCTGCCGGCAAGATCCTCCTTTTCACCGGGGGCTTCGCCTATAAGCATTATTTTTGCATTGGGATTTCCCTCACCGAAAACAATGTTGGTTCGGCTTTGAGACAGGGAACAGGCGTTACATTGAAGAATTTCCTGTCTTATATTTTCCAAGTTTTCCATTTATTTTTCCTCGCTTTTTTATAATAAATCACAAAGCAGGCAGATTTTTTAAAAATTTAAGCAATTTCGGATTCCCCCTAATAGGATAACATAATTATGCCGCTTTTTACAATAGAAGCGGCATAACTTTTTTCATTTTTTACAAAAATGTCTCCGCTATGTACTTGGCTGTTTCAAGAGCGTTTCCCCCGGCTCCCCTTACAAGCTGGTCGGAGCAGCAAAAAAGGGATACGGCATTTTCAAACGCCATATTTTTCCTTATTCTGCCTACGCACACGCTCATGCTTTTTTCGCTTTTTAAAGGGGACGGAAAATAAGGCTCTGAATATTCTCTCAGATAGGGTGCATTGCCTAAAGCTTTTTTTATTCCCTCAACGGTAAAGCTCTTTTTTAATACCGCCGTCACAGAAAAGGAATGACATCTTTCTACGGGAACTCTTACACAGGTGCAGTTTATTTTTATGCTGCTGTCATCTAAAATTTTCCTGCCCTCATTTTGCATTTTAAGCTCCTCGTCGGTAAAGCCATTCTCTGAAGATGCGCCTATCATGGGTATCACATTTCCGAAAATAGTTTCCGGGAAAAACGAAAGCGGCACATTTTCCCTGTTGGGAATGTATCTTATCTCCTTTTTAAATTGCTCCAATGCCCCCTGACCTGCTCCGCTTACTGCCTGAAAGCCGGTCACCTCCATAGCTGAAATGCCGTAAAGCTCAAAGATAGGATAGACGGCAAGAAGGGTTATTATAGTTGAACAGTTGGGATTTGCTATAAGCTTATTTTCCTTTTTAATACAGTGGCAATTTATATTCGGAACTATCAGCGGCACATTTTCATCAAGCCGCAAAAGAGAGGAATTGTCTATAAAATATCCTTTGGAAGCCTTTATAAACGGAAGAAATTCCTTTGTTATAGAGGCTTTGGTGCAGCCAAAAATTATGTCGGAGCCTTCAAAGCTTTTTTTATCGGCTTTTTTGATCTTTATATCCTCA
The DNA here is from genome assembly GCA_020024215.1 of Oscillospiraceae bacterium. GTDB lineage: Bacteria > Bacillota > Clostridia > Oscillospirales > Ruminococcaceae > Yanshouia. Next base: position 18,017 of record JAHHUC010000026.1, read on the forward strand.
CCTTTAAAGCAAATAAAGCTGCCCGAGCTTTTTTCACCTCCCAAAAGCGTCAGGGAGCCTACGGGGAAATTATCCCTTTCCATAAGCCTTATAAGCTCTCTCCCCACAATTCCGGATGCCCCCAATACGGTTATTTTAAGCTGCTTCATGTTTTTCCCTCCTTAAATTGTTCTGCTACTTTATAAAGTATGCAGAAGGAGGCTTCAAAATCATACTTTGATATATTAAATATAAGCCCCTCACCGAATTTTGATTTGCTTATGCCCAAAACAGCTATCTTTTCATTGCAGAGGCAGTTGAGCAAAAAGGCTGCAAAAAGCCCATCTCCTGTCACTTTTCCTGCCAAAAGAATAAGCATGGTTTCCCCTATGCCTTTTTTTGCACCCATGCCGGCTATAAGCTCCGGATTTTTTGGACATCTTAATGAAATGGTGCCCTTTTCACCTGAAAAGGTATTTTTTATTTCCAAGGGGATATCGTGCTTTATAAGTATATCCACCGCTCCCTCATTGAACACCCCGTTGGAAAAATGGGAGAGTATTTTAAGATTTTCCAGCTTTAGGACATCTATTTTGCTGCTGTTGGGATATATGCAGGGAGGGGCCATGAAAAGCCCTGATACATCTGTCATATTCTCATATTTTTCGGCATGAAGAAAGGCTGAAACAAAGGAGCCGGTTATATCAGAGCCTCCCCTCGGAAAGGTTTTTATTTTACCGTTTGGGGAAATGCCGTAAAAGCCTGGTATGACCATATGGGGATATTGTCTGTACAATTTTTGCAGGGCGCAGCTTGATTTTTTTTCGTCTATTTTCCCCTCTGAATCAAAAAACATGAAAAGGGAAGGGTCTATAAAGGTATAATTCAAAAGGCAGGAGGCTGTTATTGCACAGAGATATTCACCCCTTGAAATTATGTAGTCCTCATATGTAGCCTTAAAGAGAGCGCTTTTAATGCTTTTCAGCTCCGATTTTATCCTTTCAAAGCAGGCAAGCCCCTCTGAAATTTCCAAAAATCTGTTTTCTATTTTTGAAAAATCTGCAAGAAAGCTCTCCTTGTTTTCAGCTTTTTTAAAGCAGCTTATCAAAAGGTCGGTTATCTTTTCGTCATCCGAAAATCTTTTTCCGGGGGCTGACACAACTATTACTTTTCTTTTTTCGTCTGATTTTATTACCTCCTTAAACCTCATAAAGCATTTTTTATCTCCCAAAGAGGAGCCTCCTATTTTGGAAACTATCATAAAATCACATCCTAAAAGAAAATGGAGAGAAATTTCTTCCTCTCCACATAGTATGCTTTTTTATTTGTTTTCGGGAATAAATCTTGAAAGCGCCAGAGTCATCATAACTGTGATTATTGTTTCAACCAGCATATAGCTGCCGTTGTAGGTAAGGCTGTAAAGCCATACTGCCTGTCCTTCCGGAGCATAGGAGCCCCAGAGTATTATTCCGCTTAAGAAGTGGCAGACAAAGCGCAAGAGGCACACTGCAATGGTTCCTGTAAGTATTTTTGCCTTTTTGGTTCTGCCTGCTTTGCCGAATGTGCAGGCAAGGCCCAGAACAGAATATGCAAGCACATAATCCAAAAGTATGCACAGTATCTGTGTAAAAAGCGTGGGACAATAAAGCACGTTTGAAAAGCCCAGCATCATCTGTATAAGGGAATATCCCAAGGCTGATGCAAAGCCCCACTTTGCCCCCAGCCTGTAAGAGATGATAACAATGGGGACCATAGAGGCGAGTGTGATGCTTCCGCCTTGTGCCCACAGAGGGATCTCAATCCTTGAAAGCACTGTTGAAAGAGCTATCATCACAGCGCAGAGTGTGAGATTTTTGGTTTTTGTTTTGGTGTTCATTTTTTTCTTCTCCTTCTTTTTTGCCCATAAAAGGGAAATTGTTTTGCGGCAAAAAAATAAGCCGCAGGAGGTACCTTCGGCTTAAAGAGGTCTTTTGATAACAGGACATCCCTACGCCGGTATTACCCGAATCAGGTTCTAAGGGTTTGGCGTTTTTTAAGGAAACGCGTTCTCAGCTGCACCTGTGCAGCACCCCTTGCCAGTTTTAATATTATCATTTTATGACATGGATTTCAAGTGAATTTAAGGATTTATAAAAAAATTCTGTTGTTTTTGGACATATGTATATGTATAATATTATAACAAACGCAAAGCTTTAAAGGGAGGAATATACATGAGAAAATTTGCTTTTATTATTATTTCTGTTTTGATGCTGACAGCACTGACCTCCTGCGGCGGATGAATGATTTGATAGTATTTTCCGGTTGGAAAAGGAGAAAAAGGGCGGAAATTAAAACCGCCTTTTATTTTTTAAAGGATGAATAAAAAAATCTTTTATCTTGCAATGGAAATGTAAAAATGAGATAATAAAAAGAAGAGGCAGCTTAAAATATTTGGAGGCAATTGTTATGGCAGGAAAATTCAAAAAGCTTATGGGCAATACACTTATATTTGCCATAGGCTCGTTTGCGTCAAAGGCTATGGTGCTTCTTCTGATGCCGCTTTACACAAGGGTGCTGACAGATGCACAGTTTGGAGCTGCCGACCTTGTTTCCACAACAGCCAACCTTCTTACCCCCTTTGTGATGCTTTCCATAAACGAGGCCATAGTGCGCTTTGCCATGGACAGGTCATATAGAAAGGACGAGGTGTTCACAATAGGCATAAGGACCACCCTTCTGGGGATTTTGGTCTTTGGGCTTCTTTCGCCTGTCATGCTTAAAATAAAGCTGATAGGCCCTTACACCCTGCTTATATTCCTATATGTTGCAGCTGCGGCAGTAAAGCTTGTCTGCGCCCAATTTGTCCGCTCCTGCGGAATGACGCGGCTTTTTGCTCTGGACGGATTTTTGGCAACCTTGACAACAATACTTTTTAATATACTCTATCTTGTTGTTTTCAAATGGGGCAGCACAGGCTTCATACTTTCCATAGTGTCCTCCAACCTTCTTTCCATATTGTTTCTTGTGACGGTGGCAAGGCTTTGGAGATATATCAACAGAACCGCCTGCAAAAAAGAGCTTGCAGGTCAGATGATAAAGTATTCTGTGCCCATAATACCCACAACCATGTTCTGGTGGATAACAACCGCCTCAGACAGATTTGTTGTTACCTATTTCTGCGGCGAGGGAGCCAACGGCATATATTCAGCCGCCCACAAGCTGCCCGGACTTATCACAATAGTTTCGGCGGTTTTCTATCAGGCGTGGCAGATATCTGCTATGGATGAATCGGGAAAGGGAGAAAAAACCGAGGAATTTTACAATGAGGTCTATGAATATTATGTAACACTCCTGCTGCTTGCCTGCTCAGGCCTTATAATGCTCTGCCGACCGGTTATTTCCGTCTGGCTTTCAGAAAGCTTTTATGATTCGTGGATGTATGTGCCCTTTTTGGCGATTGCGGAAATTTTTTCCACGCTCATCACGTTTTTGGGCTCCTTTTATATGGTGTCAAAGCAAAACAAAACCATTGTGCTGGCAATAGGCGCAGGGGCCATATGCAACATGGTGCTCAACCTTATGCTGGTCCCTGAATACGGCGCCTTAGGGGCAGCCTTTGCAACGGTGGCAGCCTATATATTCGCCTTTTTGATAAGGGGCTGGGATATAAAGAGGTTTGTGGGCATAAAGCTGCATATCATGAAGCTTTCAGTCTGCCTTATTGTCCTTGGCTATCAGACATACAGCCTTTTTGTGTGCAGCTGGAAATATCCGCTTTTAAAGCAGGGGGTAATATTTTTGGCAATGTGCCTTGTAAACAGTGCATCCATAATAAAGCTTGTAAGGAGCTTTTTATCGGTGGCTCTTCCCGGATTGCTCAAAGGGAGAAGAGCAAATTAAATTTTGGAGGATTTTGAATTTGGAGCTTTTATTTTTGTTTTTACTTTCTATGGTGCCGGTTATTGAATTAAGAGGAGCTGTTCCCATAGGCATTGCATGGGGATATCCCTTCTGGCTGGTTTATGCTGTATCCGTTCTGGGAAATCTGGTCCCCGTGCCCATACTCATACCCTTTGCGGGCAAGGTTCTAAGATGGGGGGCAACTCTTCCTAAGGTGGGGAAAATATTTTCCAAAATAATAGAAATAGGCAACGGAAAAATTAAAAAAATCACCAAGACAATAATGCTGGCGCTTTTTCTCTTTGTCGCAATTCCTGCGCCGGGAACAGGCGCATGGACAGGATGTCTTATAGCAACTCTTTTGAATCTGCCGCTTAAAAAGGCCTTCTGGCCCATAGCCTTTGGAGTTGCAGCAGCAGGAATTATCATGGGTATAGGTTCCTACGGACTTTTCGGTCTTTTGGGAATTTAGATAAAATTCAAAATCAATTATAGTCAAGGAAAGGAAGTAAAATATGGATTATTATATTTTAGCTGTAAATCCCGGTTCCACATCCACAAAACTGGCTGTTTACAAAAATGAAGAGCTGCTCTTTAAGGAGAGCATAGTTCATCCTCAGGACGAAATTGATTTTTTTGAGGATTTTTACGACCAGCACAATTTCAGAAAAATGGTTGTCATGCACGCGCTGGAAAACCATAATTTTGACATAAAGCTGCTCTCTTGCGTTGTGGGAAGAGGAGGTATGCTCCCACCTGTAAAAGTCGGCGGCTACAAGGTAAATGACAGCATGATAAGCTATCTCAGAAACATTTCCTCTGCACCCCATGCGGCAAATTTAGGCTGTATGATAGCAAAGGAGATAGGGGATTCTCTCGGCATACCCTCTTACATATACGATGCCCTCTCTGCCTGCACACCTCCCCCTGAGGCCCTTGTTATGGGCATCCCCGAGGTGGAAAAGACAACCTTCTGCCATGTTCTCAATTCCAGAGCAGCAGCAGTAAAATATGCCAAGCAAAACAACAAGGCGTATGACGATGTAAAGGTGGTTGTGGCACATTTAGGAGGAGGCATTTCCGTTTCAGCCCACTATAAGGGAAAGATAGTTGATGTGGCAGGAGACGATGACGGACCTATGTCGCCTGAAAGATCCGGAATGGTTCCGCTCATACCTGTTATAAACCTTTGCTATGACGGAAAATATTCCAGGATGCAGATGAACAAAAAGGTCAGGGGCAGCGGCGGAATAAAGGCATATTTAGGAACCAGCAACATGATGGATGTAGAAAACATGGTAAAGGACGGAAATGAAAAGGCAAGGCTTGTATGCAATGCCATGCTTTTGCAGATATCAAAGTCGATAGGCAGCGTCAGTGCAGCAATAAAGGGGGATGTGGATGCCGTCATACTGACAGGCGGCATGGCATACTCAAAGATGATCACCGACACCATAGGGGAATATGTTTCATACATTGCGCCTGTGCTTGTTTATCCGGGCGAAAATGAGCTGGAGGCCCTTGCTATGGGCTCCTTGAGAATTTTAAGGGGCGAGGAGCAGGCACACGAGTTTGACGTTCTGTAAAAGATGCCGCATACTTTTAAATTTTTGTCATGGGGTGAAAAAATGGAAAATTCGGAAGTTAAAACATCCAACAGCATAAAAAAGATAGCCCTTGCAGCCACAGCAATTCTTTTAGCTGCTGTGCTGGCAGTAAATCTTGCAGGAGGCGCAAAGGGAAGAACTGTAAAAATATTCAAGGAAATAATAGACGAGGAAACAAAGCTTACAGCCGACCTGCGCAAGGATTTTCCCTATGTGGATAAGCTTTACGGCATAAGAGCCGACAGCAGCCAGTGGGATATAAGCCTAGGCGTACTTTCAGCAAGTGAAAATGCCGATTCCTTTGCAAACAAGCTTTTAGAGCAGATGCAGCTGGGCATGCTTCTTAAAAATGACAGGGCCAACAGCATATCCTGCGCAGATGTTTCGCTTTATTTCAAGGGCAGCCGTATATTGAACTTTGAAAGCTTTGCCTCTGATGATATGGTCACATTTGATTTTCCCGGCATATCAGAGGATGTCTACTGCATCAAAAACCCCAATGACCTCTCTGAGGAATCTGATGACAGAATGAGATTTGAAGATGCAGGCAAGCTTGTAAAATCCGCCTTTATCATCAACAGGACATCAAAGGCAGTGCCTGTTGACGATAATTTTGGAAAAGGGCTTTCCTCTGCCTTTATCACAGCTCTTAACAAATCCGACTATGAAAGCTTGGAGGATGGCAGCATAGAGATTCTGGTAGGCTCTGAGCATATAAGGAATATTCTTGCTGAGGCAGGCAGCCACACCGACTTTAATCTGCTTTTAAAGCTGTTTTTTGAGGATGAAAATGCAGATATGGAAAATATGTCTGTTTCAGACGGCGTCATAAATATCCGTCTGGATGAAGAAAAGAAGCCATACAGTGCAGATGCAGAATTCAGCATAAGCTATGAGGATGAAAACGAAGGCGGAAAAGCCTTGGTTTTCAGATTAAAAAGAGATCCGCAAAAGGCCTATACCCTTTCAATTTTATCCGATGATGGCTCAGAGGCGGTATTTTCCGTTTCAAGAAGCTATGAGGAGGGCACATATAAAATAGCTGTGTCAACCGAGCTTTCAGACCAAACGGAAAAAAGCTCCGCCAAGCTTCTTCTTGACCTTTACAAAGATAGGGGCGAGGAAAATGCCTTTATAACTTTGGAGCAGAGGGTGTTTGATGACACAGAAGTCATGACAGGCAGAAAATATGAGGGTGCGGCAACTGTTTTTTCAAGTGAAGATTCTGTCACCATTGATATGCCGGAGGGAAATGTATATGCATTGCTGAAGGAAAAGGAAATACCCATATACAAAATATCCTTCTCCTCAGAGGCAGATGCCATGACAGAAGCCTTGGAAATGCCTGAGGCAATAGATGTAAAGCAGCTCTCTGAGCAGCAGGCGGCAGAGTTAAGCGCAAAAATAGCCGCAGGGCTTGCAAAATCCATTTTAACCGCCGCTCTTTCTTAAAAATAAGCAGATGAGGAGTCTCTTATTGGCAAAAAGCCTTTAAGAGGCTCTTTTTTTTCAACAAACAGCATAAAATAAGCTTTTTTGGGCATTTAAAATTAAGATTGTATTCCAAATTTTAAGAATCTATTAAATTTGGATTTTTTTCAAAAAAACACTTGATTTTTATGAAAAGTGATTTATAATATATTTAGCACTTGAGATAAACGAGTGCTAAAGAATAAGCTTTAACATAAAATTATTATAAATGGAGGAATAAAAATGAACGTAAAGCCATTAGCTGACAGAGTTGTTATTAAGATGGTAGAGGCTGAGGAAACCACCAAGAGCGGAATTATCCTTGCAGGTTCTGCAAAGGAAAAGCCGCAGGTTGCAGAAATCCTGGCGGTCGGCCCCGGCGGAATGGTAA
>JAHHUC010000027.1 GCA_020024215.1 Oscillospiraceae bacterium
CCAACTTATTTTTTCTGCTTTCAAGAAATTGGAAAATTTCCTTTCTATCAAAGGTGTTTTCAGGCTTGCTGACAACAAGTGAAGCATTATGGCAGAAGGGACATCTGAAATTGCAGCCAAAGGTAAAAACAGTGGATGCCACATTTTCAGGATAGTCCAACAGCGTCAATTTTTGAAGCCCGCCAAGTATCATAATATTCCCCCTTAAATTTACAACCTCTTGATTATATCATTTTATAGCTTTTATGTCAGTGTCAAAGTCAACAAAAATAAACCTGATAAATTTTTCTATTTTCTGATTGACAAGGCTTACTTCTAAAAACTTAAAGCTTATTGACACTTATTTTGTATATATTTTTTGCCAAAGCCGAAAAGTCCTACAAAATTAGACATTCCCATTTCGTGATACAGCACAAAATGGGAATGTCTGTTTTAAAATTTATTTAAGGGCTTTTTTACCAAAGCTTTTTCTATTTCATCAATTCGCATACTGCAAGAGAATATTTTACAGCATCATCCACGGAAAAGCCCTCTATGAGAAGCGCCTGATTGTAAAGCAGGTAGGCATAGCTCTTCACCTTGTCCTTGTTATCCGCAAAATTGGATTTGAGCGTTTCAAACACAGGATGGGTCGGATTTATTTCAAGCACCCTATCTGCCTTTGGCTTTTCATTTCCCGGCATGCTTGAAAGCACCTTTTCCATTTCCAGAGATACATTTCCCTTTGCAGTCAGGCAGACCGGATGGGTTTTGAGCCTTGAGGAAATAACTACATCGCTTACCTTTCCATCCAAAGAATCCTTTATGAAGGCAAGCAGCTCCTTATTTTCCTCCTGCTCCTTTTCAAGCTCTTTTTTCTCCTCATCGGATTCAAGTCCCAAATCCCCTGCTGAAACAGACTTGAATTCCTTTTTGTCATATTCCCTCAGCACCTGCATAAGGAACTCATCCACCTCATCAGTCAGCAGCAGCATATCATATCCCTTATCCCTGATAAGCTCTGCCTGAGGAAGAGCGGAGAGCTTTTCTGCTGTTTCTCCTGCGGCAAAATAGATATATTTCTGCTCCTCTTTCATATTGTCCACATATTCCTTCAAGGTTATCATTTTGCCATCAGAGGAACGGGCAAACATCAAAAGGTCCTGAAGCTCCTCTTTATTGCTGCCGAAGGATTGATAAATTCCAAATTTTAATGTAAGACCAAACACCTTGAAGAACTTTTCATATTTCTCCCTTTCCTTCTCCTGCATGGTCATAAGCTCGGTTTTGATTTTCTTTTCAAGCGCTTTTCTGATTATGGAAAGCTGTCTGTCATGCTGAAGCATTTCACGGGATATGTTAAGGCTGAGATCCTCGCTGTCCACAAGCCCCTTGACAAATCCAAAGTGCTCCGGCAAAAGATCCTTGCACTTGTCCATAATAAGCACGCCTGAGGAATAAAGCTGAAGGCCCCGCTCAAAGTCTTTTGAATAATAGTTGTAATCCGCATGGGAGGGAATATACAAAAGTGCCTGATATGTTGTTGTTCCCTCTGCCTTCTGGTGAATATGACAGAGAGGATCGGCAAAATCATAATATTTATCCTTAAAGAAATTGTTGTAATCCTCGTCCTTCAAATCCTTCTTGTCCTTCTTCCAGATAGGAACCTGAGAATTTATCACCTTGTTTTCTATAACATCCTCATACTCATCCTCTGTTCCCTCTTTAAGACGGCTCTCCTTCACATCCATGCAGATAGGATATCTTACATAATCGGAATATTTCTTTATGATGGAAGAAAGTCTGTATTGTTCCAAAAATTCGCCGTATTTCTCTTCTTCGGTATCATCCTTGAGATGAATTATTATATCCGTTCCGCAGGAATTTCTCATATCCTCGGTGATAACATAGCCATCTGCTCCGGAAGATACCCACTTATATGCCTTTTCCTCACCAAAGGCTCTGGAGATGACTGTCACGCTGTCTGCTACCATAAACACAGAATAGAAGCCCACGCCAAACTGACCGATTATATCAATATCGTCAGCAAGCTGGTTTTCTGTCACAAATTTAAGTGAGCCTGACTTGGCTATTGTGCCCAGGTTTTCATCCAGCTCATCCTTTGTCATACCAATGCCGTTATCTGAGACTGTTATGGTTCTTTCTTCTTCATTTACCGAAACATTTATTTTAAATTCATCCCTTGTCATACCCACGCTTTGATCGGTGAGAGACTTGAAGTAAAGCTTATCTATGGCATCACTGGCATTTGAAATGATTTCTCTTAAAAAAATCTCCTTATTGGTGTAGATGGAATTGACCATAAGGTCCAATATTCTCTTGGATTCTGTTTTAAACTGTTTTTTTGACACGAAAAAAGCCTCCTGATACTGTATAATTGGCACTCTATGCTTTTAAGTGCTAATATATAATATATACTGCCAAAGAAAATAATTCAAGAATAAAATATTACAAAATTAAAAACAATCTTTTTAAAATGCCAAAAAGCCGATGCAAAGCAAAATTGCCCTGCCTCGGCTTTAATCCTTACAATTTCTGACCTTCTGTTTTGGCTTCCTTTTCCTCTAAAAGCCTTTCATATATTTTATAGTAAAAATCCAGCTCCCCTATATATTTTTCCTTCCACGGCTTATTTCTGCCGCAATAATGTATTATAACCGTATTCTTATCTATCCAATCCAGAAAAATTTTCTTCTCAGACTGAATATTCTTTACATTGTGTATGGTAAGTATTCTGTCGCTGAGATTGTATATATAGGGGTTCAGGCTCTTTACCCTGTGGCCATAAACTCCGTTGAGAACATCCTGATCAGGGAGTATGAGAGAGGACTTATGACGGCGTATAAAATCAAAAATATCCTTTTCTGAAAGCTCCTTTCGCAGCTTTTCCAAATCCATGACCATAACTCCGGAATTATAATAGCCTGTTCCCATTGGGACAGAAAGCCGTATATCATTAACTGCGGTGATTATTCCGTTTTCATCAAGATGTGATGCAGCAGCAAAAAGATTGTCGCCCAAATCTACATTATAAAGCTTATCCACAGAATTGATGACAACTATGTCAGGGTCAAGATAAAGCACTCTGTCCACTGTTTTGGGCAAAAGCCGGCTGACAAAAATCCTGTAATACATTTCCTTTGGGTATCTGTCGGTTGTGGGTGCATCCTTTAAAAATTCTGAAGGCACACTCACAGAATGAACAGACAGATTTTCCCTTATAAAAGAAAGCTCACAAAAATCCTCGCTTGTCAGTGAGTTGTGCACTACATACACATCAAAATTATTATGCGGATTGTTTTCGCAAAGTGAAAACAGCATAACCTTCAAATATTTTAGATATCCTCTGTTTAATGTGACTAATATATTCATTATCTTGTCTCAGCTTCTCTCAATATTTTGGGGAACTTGGCAAAAAATGTTATCATTGTTACAGTTGCAGCGGTAAAATCTGCTATGGGTTCTGCTAAAAATACTGCAAAAACCTTATTTTGGAAGAAAAACGGCAGTATGAATATAAGTGGTATCAAAAGTATTATCTTCCTTAAAAGGGCAAGAAAAAGTGAAACCTTGGCCTGACCTAACGCCACAAAGGACTGTTGACATATGCTCTGTCCTGCATTTATAAAGCCGACGGCAAGATATATCCTCAATGCCCATGCAGTTGCCTTTACAAGGGGCGGATCATTGGTGAACATCTCTGCAAATATTGAGGGCATAAGCTGAACAGAAAGCCAAAATGCGGTGGTAAAAATAAATCCTATTGTGAAGGCAAGCCTGAATGTTCTTTTTACTCTGTATGTGTTCCTTGCTCCGTAATTGTAGCTTATCAAGGGCTGAACTCCCTGCATAAAGCCCATTATGGGCAGGTTCAGCATCTGCATGACGCTTGTTATTATGGTTATGGCTCCGACTGCCAGCTTTCCGCCGTATTTTGAAAGTGAGTAGATAAAGCAGACACTGAGCAGGCTTTCTGTTGACTGCATAATAAACGGCGACACTCCCAATGCCAAAACAGGCCCCATGACTTCCTTTTCTACATTGAAATATTTTCTCTTGAGCTTTATTTTTGATTTTTTTCCAAACAGGAAGGAAAGCACCCAGACAGCAGAAATAAACTGTGAAATTATAGTGGCGAGAGCAGCTCCCCTGACACCCATATCAAGGGCAAAAATAAATATGGGGTCCAAGGCAATGTTGATGACAGCACCTATAAGAACCGTAAGCATGCTGGTTGTTGCAAATCCCTGAGCTGTAATAAAGCTGTTCATACCCATAGATATGCAGATAAACGGAGTTCCCAGCAGATATATCTTCATATATTCAAGACCAAAGGGTATTGTCTCAGGTGCGCCTCCGAAAAGAACCAATATTTCCTCTGCAAACAAATAAAAAACAACTGCCACTGCTGCGGCTATTGCCATGAGCGTCACAAAACAGTTTCCCATAATCTTTTCTGCATAGTCATTATCCTGCTCGCCCATCTTGATTGCTGCTCTGGGGGCACCTCCTGATGCAACCAGTGCCGAAAATGCAGATATTATCATAAGTATAGGGAAAACAAGTCCCACACCGGTAAGCGCGTCAGCACCTACGCCCTTGATTCTGCCAATATACATTCTGTCCACCACATTGTAGAGCATATTTACTACCTGTGCGGCAATGGCAGGAACAGACAGCGAAAACATAAGACGCCCTATGGGCTCTGTTCCCAAATCTCTGTTTTTTCCCTCTTTCAAAATAACACCTCATCACACAAATTTTCATTCTAATATTGCCAAACAACTGTGTACTTATAATTGCCAATTTATTAAAAAATTATGTTCCCAAATAATGCAAAATCAAGGAGCCGAATATTAACATACAGCCCCTTGAGATTCATTCTTATAAAATTTTAGGAAAAATAGCTTATTTTATGCCCATTTCCTCTCTGACCTCCTTAAAGCAGTCAACGACAAACTTTAAGTCCTCCTTTGTGTGAGCAGCAGAAACCTGTGTTCTGATTCTTGCCTTGCCCTTGGGAACAACGGGATATGTAAAGGAAATTACATATACACCCTTTTCCAACATTCTGGATGCCATTTCGGCAGCAACCCTCTCATCATAAAGCATGATTGGAACAATGGGATGTGTGCTGTCAATAATGTCAAAATTATTTTCCTTGAGAAGATTTCTGAAGTATTTTGTGTTCTCCTCCAGAGTATCTCTCAAGGCTGTGCTTTCATTAAGAAGCTCCAAAGCCTTGATAGATGATGCTGTAACAGCAGGAGCCATAGCATTTGAGAAAAGATAAGGACGTGCCTTTTGACGGAGAAGATCTACTATCTCCTGCCTTGCGCTTATAAATCCGCCGGAGGCTCCGCCCAAAGCCTTGCCGAAGGTTCCGGTTATGATGTCAACTCTTCCCATAACACCACAGTGCTCAGCAGTTCCTCTGCCGTGAGAGCCTACAAATCCGGATGCATGGCTGTCATCTACCATAACAAGTGCGCCATATTCATCAGCCAAGTCACAGATGGACTTGAGATCGGCAATAATTCCATCCATAGAGAATACTCCGTCGGTTGCAATCATGATGATTCTTGCTGTTTTCTTGGCTTCCTCCAGCTTTTCTCTCAAATCGGCCATATCATTGTTCTTATATCTCATCCTCTTTGCCTTGCAAAGACGAACACCGTCAATTATTGAAGCGTGGTTAAGCTCATCAGAAATCACAACATCCTGATCATTCAAAGCCACCTCAAAAAGTCCGCCGTTTGCATCAAAGCAGGAGGAGAAGAGGATGGTATCATCCATTCCCAAAAATTCGGAAACCTTTTTTTCCAGATCCTTGTGTACCTGCTGGGTTCCGCAGATAAATCTAACCGAGGAAAGGCCGTAGCCCCATCTGTCCAAAGCTGACTTTGAAGCTTCAATAAGCTCCTTGTTGTCAGAAAGTCCCAAATAGTTGTTGGCGCACATATTGACAACATTGTTCATCTTTGTTGTGCTTATCTTTTTGGACTGAGGCGTTGTAATAACTCGCTCTTCCTTGTATGTACCTGCATTTTTTATGTTGGAAAGCTCTTCTCTATAATATTCATATGCTTTTTTCATATTGTATGCACTCCCCTATCTTATCTTTGTCCAATCTAAGATTACCTTTCCGGACTGTCCGGAAATCATATCTGCAAAGCCCTTTTCATAATCCTTGATGTCATATCTGTGTGTGATGATATCAGAGATGTCAAGTCCGGACTGAAGCATTGCTGTCATCTTGTACCAGGTTTCAAACATCTGCCTTCCGTAGATTCCCTTGATATTAAGGCCCTTGAATATTATTGTGTTCATATCAACAATTTCCGGCTTGCTGGGAAGGCCCAAAACTGCAACACGTCCGCCGTTTACCATATGCTTTATCATGGTGTCAAAGGCTATGGGGCTTCCGGACATTTCCATGCCCACATCAAAGCCCTCTGTCATGCCTATTTCACGCATTACATCCTCAAGGCTTTCATTTCCCAGATTTACAGGTCTTTCAACACCCAGCTTCTTTGCCAAATCAAGGCGGTACTGGTTAAAGTCGGTTATGATAACATGGCGTGCTCCGGCATGTGTGGCGATGGCAGCAGCCATAATTCCTATGGGGCCTGCTCCGGATACAAGCACATCCTCGCCTAAAACATCATATGTAAGAGCTGTGTGTGTAGCATTTCCAAAGGGATCAAAAATAGCATACATCTCTTCGGGAATATCAGGAGAACATTTCCAAACATTTGTCTCGGGAATTACAAGATATTCTGCAAACGCTCCGGCTCTGTTTACTCCTACGCCCTTGGTGTTCGGGCAGAGATGGCGGGTTCCTGCCTTGCAGTTTCTGCAATGTCCGCAGACAATGTGTCCTTCTCCGGAAACAATGTCCCCTATCTTGACTCCGGTTACTCCGGGGCCTATCTCAACAACCTCACCCACATATTCATGACCTACTGTCATTCCTATGGGAATTGTGTTCTGAGCCCATTCGTTCCAGACATAGATATGCACATCTGTGCCGCAGATAGCTGTCTTTCTTATTTTAATTTTTACATCATTTGTTCCCACCTTGGGGATATCAACCTCTTCAAGCCACAGGCCTTCCCTGGCATATTTTTTAGTTAGCGCCCACATTTTTTCCTGCATACATTCAACCTCCTAAATTGTTTGTAACCGGTAGACATTTTATGTCCCTATTATATATTATCACCTTGTTTTTTGCAACAGCAAAGTTTACTCAACGTCCAAATGTCCTCGGGTGAAATACAATTTTCTGTTTTTTGTAGCCTATTACCAAAAGGGCAGCCCCCATATGCACTTTTTACACATATAAAGACAATAAAAGAGCCCGCATATAAAGCAGGCCCTTAAAAAATTAAAGATTATTCAATGTGTAAAGATAAATTTCGTCAGCTGTTTTTACACACCTGTCCAAAATTTCCTGTCCCTTGTTCTTATACTGAGACACAAACTCCTCGTCCTTTAAGGAGCTTAAATTGATCAGCACATTGAGCCAGGCACCCATGACTGCCGTTTTAAGATTGAGCGCGCTGACTCCCAAATCGCTGGATGCCGACATATTGGATTTTCCCAAAAGGCTCTTGGTGACCTCCAATGCATCGCAGGCTGTTTCCATCATTTCAAAAGGAGGAATTACACAATGCTTTAAAGCTGTCTGCATAGCTTCTCTTCTTGCAGCTTTTTCCTCATCGGTTGTTTTGGGCATGGCAAAAACCGCACTCATTTCCCCGAATGTCTCGGTGTCCTTATCAAGGAGAACAATGAATCTGTTTCTTATTTCCTCAGCTTCAAAAAGAGCCTTCTTATTAAGCTCCTCATAATCTGCATACTTCTTTTTTCCAATTGTCAAAGAGGCGACCATTGCAGCAAGCGCAGCACCCTGAGCGCCTGCTAACGCCGCAGATGAACCGCCTCCCGGCGCCGGTGCGTCAGATGCCAAAACCTTTGTAAATTCTTCTACTTTCATATCTTTAAGCATTTTTATTCTCCTTTAGAACAATCCTGTGATGCTGCCGTCCTCATCTATATCTATCTTTTCGGCAGAGGGAACCTTGGGAAGTCCGGGCATTGTCATAATTTCTCCTGTCAAAGCCACTATAAAGCCGGCTCCGGCGGATACCTTTACATTTCTTACTGTAATTGAGAAGTTCTTGGGTCTGCCGTATTTTTTGGGATCATCGCTGAAGGAATACTGTGTCTTTGCCATGCAAACAGGAAGCTCACCATAACCCATCTCTGTAAGGTTCTTGATCTCCTTGTTTGCAGAGGCTGTAAATTCCACCTTGTCTCCCCCGTAAATCCTTGTGACAATGGCGCTTATCTTGTCCTTTATAGGGGCCTTGTCATCATAGCAGAATTCCATTGTATGTGTGCTCTGCTCTGTAAGTCTCAAAACCTCCTGAGCAAGGCTCAAGCCGCCTTCTCCTCCCTTTTCCCAAACCTCGGAAAGAGCCACATTTACATTCTTTTCCTTGCACCTGTCCTCAATCAGCTTCAATTCCTCAAGAGAATCTGTCGGAAAGCGATTGATGGCAACAACAGCAGGAAGCTTGAATACATCTGTGATATTTTCTATGTGCTTTATAAGATTTTCCATGCCCTTGTCAAGAGCTTCAAGGTTTACAGGTCCTAAATCTGTCTTGGGAACTCCGCCGTGCATCTTGAGTGCTCTCACTGTTGCAACTATAACAACTGCATCAGGAACAAGTCCTGCCTTCCTGCACTTGATGTCGATAAACTTTTCAGCTCCCAGGTCTGCGCCGAAGCCTGCCTCTGTAACAACTACATCTGCCAGCTTCAAGGCAGTTTTGGTTGCCATCACAGAGTTGCAACCGTGGGCAATATTGGCAAAGGGTCCTCCGTGAATGATTGCAGGAGTGTGTTCAAGTGTTTGAACCAGATTGGGCTTTATTGCATCCTTAAGAAGTGCTGCCATAGCACCGTGGGCTTTTAACTGACCTGCTGTAACAGGCTCGCCGGATCTATTGTAGCCTATGATTATTTTAGAAAGATTTTCCTTTAATTCTGCGATATTGTTGGAAAGGCAGAGTATAGCCATGATTTCGGATGCAACTGTAATATCAAAGCCGTCCTCTCTGGGAACACCGTCAGCCTTTGCACCCAGGCCGCAGACTATGTTGCGAAGCTGTCTGTCATTCATGTCAACGCATCTTTTCCATGTGATTCTGCGGACATCAATATCCAGTGCATTGCCCTGATGTATATGATTGTCTATCATGGCGGACAAAAGGTTATTTGCTGCACCTATTGCATGAAAATCACCGGTGAAATGAAGGTTTATGTCCTCCATAGGCACAACCTGAGCATAGCCGCCGCCTGCTGCTCCTCCCTTAACGCCGAAAACAGGTCCCAAGGAAGGCTCTCTGAGCGCTATACAGGTCTTTTTGCCCAGACGATGCAGTGCATCTCCCAAGCCCACAACGGTGGTTGTTTTTCCCTCTCCTGCAGGTGTAGGAGTAATGGCTGTAACAAGGACCAGCTTGGCCTTTGGCTGCTTGTCTTTAAGGGAATTAACATTTATTTTAGCTTTGTACTTTCCGTAATATTCCAGGTCATCCTCGGAAAGTCCCAAAGACTCTGCTATTTTCCCGATGGGGAGCATCTCGCACTCCTGTGCAATCTCAATATCTGATTTGTAGCCCATTTCTAACTCCTCCTAAAAATGTAGTATAGTCGCAGACTATGTCTGAATTATACTCTTTTGCAAAGTATAATTCAATATTAACTAAAATTTTTTCTTACTATTGCAGCTGTTTTATTGACAATATAGAATAATTGGTTTAAATTATGTAAAGATTATCAAATTTAAAGGACATGAAAGATGGATTATATCAAAGATTTTTTATTCAGCAAGCTTCAAAATACAAAAAAACCTATATACATATACGGTATGGGAAACGGCAGCGAAAAGCTGAAAATGCTTCTGGACAGATATAATATCCCTTTAAGCGGAATATTTGCAAGTGATGAATATGTGCGCGGCCACAGCTTTTTGGGATTTTTTGTAAAAAAATATGCCGACATTCCTGATGACGCAATAATCCTTTTGGCGTTTGGGGCGTTTACAGAGGAGCTTTTCCAAAGATTTGAAAGAATGGGTGAAAAGCACGAATTTTATGCTCCTGATATGCCGCTTTTTGGAGACGAGTATTTTGAACCGTCACAGCTGAAGGAGAAAAAAGCCGAAATAGAAAAAGCTTACAGCCTTTTGCAGGATGATTTGAGCAGAAGCGTATTTGAAAACACCGTAAAATTCAAGGTTACGGGAGATATAAGGTATTTAAAGGAAATTGCTTCGCCCAGAGATGAAATTTTCCAAAACCTTATCAGTTTAGGTAAGGAGGAAAGCTTTTTGGACTTAGGTGCTTATGACGGCGACACTGTGAGGGAATTTCAAATGAGAACCAACGGAAGCTATAAGGGGATTGCAGCACTTGAGCCGGATATAAAGAATTTTAAAAAGCTGGAAAAAAAGACAGAGGGTGCCGTTCTTTACAACAAGGGCTCATACAGCTTTGAAGGCACACTTTCCTTCTCTGCTGAGGGCAGCAGAAATTCCTCCCTTTTGACAAAGGGAAACAGCACAATAGAAGTTACCACCATAGACGCCCTATCTGCTATTCACATGCCCACATTTATAAAAATGGATGTGGAGGGCAGCGAGAGGGAAACTCTTTTAGGCGGAATAAACACACTTAAAAATTTAAAGCCAAAGCTTATAATTTCGGCATATCACAAAAACAGCGACTATTTTGAGCTTATAAACCTTGTCAACCATATAAATCCAAATTATAAGCTCTATCTTCGTCATCAGCCCTATATCCCAAATTGGGAAACCAACATCATCGCATTGTAAAGCCATTTTAAAATGCTGTGAAGCTTAACTGCTTCACAGCATTTTTTCTCTTAGTGCCCCGATTATTTTCTTTTCTCTTCGCGAAACCTGCACCTGAGTCATCCCCAGACGTCTGGCAGCCTCGCTTTGAGTAAAATCCTTATAAAATCTCAGATAGATTAAAAGCTTGTCCTTTTCTTCCAACTGATCTAAGGAGCTGTTCAGGGAAATTATATCGGTATAATGCTCCTCCGGGGAATCTATCGGCAAATCCAGCTGTCCTCCCCCATTTTCATCGCTTTCTGTCAGCGATATGGTGGCGGAGGAAACACCCAATGCTTCCACTATGTCCTCGGCAGACACCTCCAACTCCTTTGCCAGCTGTGAAATGGTGGGCTCCTCGCCAAAATTTTTCTCTGCTCTTTCCCTTATTCTTGCAATTTTAAGCGAAAGCTCTTTGATTGATCTGCTGGCCTTAACCGCCCCGCCGTCACGGAAAAGCCTTTTTATCTCACCCAATATAACAGGCACTGCATAGGTAGACAGCTTTACACCTCTGTCAAAATCAAAAGCGTCGCACGCCTTCACAAGACCTATGCAGCCTGCCTGAAATAAATCCTCATAATCAATTCCCTTTCCCTTGAATTTATGAGCACAGGCATGGACAAGCCCCATATTGTTTTCTATCATTTCTTTTCTGAGGCTTTCTCTCTCTTTAACTTCACTCACCTTTTGAGGAAAATCTCCTTTCCATAGTCACAGTGGTGTAGCTCCCCTCTTTTGAAGTGACCTTTATTTTATCCATAACACTGTCCATAACAGAAAATCCAAGGCCGGATCTCTCCTCTCCTCCTGTTGTAAAAAGAGGCTCCATAGCTTTTTCTATGTCAGGGATTCCACAGCCCTTGTCCTTTATTTTTATAGTTACCCTTCTGTCTTCTTTTACGGACACTGATATGTAGATGTAGCCTATACTGTTCTTATAGCCATGCACTATGGCATTGGTCACAGCTTCACTGACAGCTGTTTTGACATCATTTAATTCCTCCAGAAGAGGGTCCAAAGAGAGCAGAAAGCCTGATACCGCTGTCCTTGCAAAGGCTTCATTGACAGAACGGCTTAGAAATTTCAAATTCATGCTGTTAACAGTTTTCATTTTTATCCTCCATAAAATCAAAGCTTGCTATTTTATATAATCCCGATATTCTCATCACATGTCTTAAATATGAGGGTATATTTACAACCTTGATTTTTCCGCCGAATTCGCTCATAAGGCGATAGCGGCCCATTATAAGCCCTACCCCTGATGAATCCATAAAAGTTACTCCCGAAAAATCCAAGACAAGTATTTTCGGCCTATACTCAATGATTTTTTCATCAATCAAGGGCCTTATTTCGTTTGTAAAGTGGTGGTCCACTTCCCCATGAAGCAACACATCAATTTCTTCACTGCTGCAAGTAATAAATTCTATCATTTTGATGTCCTTTCTTTTTTATTCCAAATAAAAAGAAATCCCCTATTCAAAGAATAGAGGATTCCTCATAAATATTATGTCTAATTTGGTTTTATTTAAAACTAATCTTCCAAGGCCTTGATGCTCTCTATAATCTTAGAGAGCTTTTCTTCTGCCTTTGCCAGCTTTTCCCTTTCCATTTCGATAACCTTCTGCGGTGCCTTGGCAACAAAGCCCTCATTGCTCAGCTTTCCAAAAAGGAAATCTATATCCTTTTGGGAGGCCTTTCTCTCCTTTTCAAGCCTTGACAGCTCCTTTTCCCTGTCAATGAGCTGGCTCATGGGAATAAGAATTTTTGCTCCTTCTGATACAACCTGCACTGCACCTTCAATTTCATACCTGTCGCCTATGTGAACCTCATCGGCAGAAGCTAATTTTTCCAGGAAAGAAACTGAATTTTCAAAATCCTTTTTGTGTGAGGTTTCAATGTAAAGGCTCGCCTTTTTAGAGGGGGGCACATTCATCTCATTTCTGACAGCTCTCACAGCCTTTATAGCCATCATTACCCTTTCAAATTCCTCCTCTTCCTTTGCATAGCAAAGCTTTTGAGAATACTTGGGGAATTCTGAAATCATGATGCTCTCTCCCTCATGAGGAAGAGTCTGCCAGATTTCTTCTGTTATAAACGGCATAAAGGGGTGAAGCAGCTTGAGAGTATTGCTCAAAATATAAACAAGCACTCTTCTTGCATTGTCTGCCTCCTCGCCTTCCTTATTCAGTCTGGGCTTTGTAAGCTCTATATACCAGTCACAATAAACATCCCAGATAAAATCATAGACCTTTTGAACTGCCATGCCCAGCTCAAACTTGTCCATATTATCGCTCATTTCCTTTACAACATTGTTGTACTTGGAAATTATCCACTTATCCTCTGTGGTCAATTTTTCAGGGAGCTCGTTCTTTATATTGTCATGTCCTTCCAAATTCATAAGAACATATCTGGCTGCATTCCAGAGCTTGTTTGCAAAATTTCTGCATGAGATGATCTTTTCATCAGAATAGCGCATATCGTTTCCGGGTGTGGCTCCCATAACAAGCGCAAGCCTCAATGTATCTGCACCGTACTGATCTATAATCTCCATAGGATCAACGCCGTTTCCTAAGGATTTGCTCATCTTTCTGCCCTGAGAATCCCTTACAAGTCCGTGATAAAATACAGTCTTGAAGGGTATTTCACCGGTGTGCTCCAGTGAGGAGAATATCATTCTTGCCACCCAGAAGAACAAGATATCATAGCCTGTTACAAGAACATCTGTCGGGTGGAAATATTCCAGTTCCCTTGTGCTGTCAGGCCAGCCCAATGTGGAAAAGGTCCAGAGAGCAGAGGAAAACCAGGTATCCAGTGTGTCCTCATCCTGCACCATGCTGCATCCGCATTTATGGCAGGAAGAAACCTCATTTTCCGAAACAACCATCTCACCGCACTGAGGACAGTAGTAGGCAGGTATCCTGTGTCCCCACCAAAGCTGACGGGAAATGCACCAATCCTTTATATTTTCCATCCAGTTATAGTAGATTTTGTCCATTCTTTTGGGGATGAACCTTATATCCTCGTTTCTCACAGCATCAATGGCAGGCTTTGCCAGCTCCTCCATCTTTACAAACCACTGTCTGGAGGCCCAAGGCTCAACAGTGTTGTGACACCTGTAACAGCTTCCCACATTGTGTACATGCTCCTTGATATTGACAAGAAGCCCTTCCTTTTCAAGGTCTGAGACAATCTGCTTTCTGGCTTCATATCTGTCCAGACCCTCATACCGTCCGCCCTTTTCATTTATAGTGGCATCATCATTGAACACATTGATAACAGGGAGGTCGTGTCTCTTTCCAACCTCAAAGTCATTAGGATCATGGGCAGGTGTTATCTTCACGCAGCCTGTGCCGAATTCAATATCTACATAAGAATCAGCAACAACAGGAATTTCCCTTCCGACCAGAGGAAGTATAAGTGTCTTGCCCACAAGATGCTTATATCTTTCATCATCAGGATTTACAGCAACAGCCGTATCTCCCAAAAGTGTTTCAGGTCTGGTGGTTGCAATCTCGACAAACTCATCGCTTCCCTTTACAGGATACTTTATATGCCAAAAATAGCCCTTCTGCTCCTCATATTCAACCTCTGCATCAGAGATGGATGTCTTGCAATAGGGACACCAATTTATGATTCTTTCGCCCTTATATATGAGGCCCTTTTGGTAAAGATTAACAAAAACTCTTTTTACAGCCTTAGAGCATACGTCATCCATTGTGAATCTTGCTCTCTCCCAGTCGCAGGAGCTTCCCATCTTTTTCTGCTGATCCACAATCCTGCCGCCATATGTCTCATTCCATTTCCATGCTCTTTCAAGGAATTTTTCTCTTCCTAAGTCCTCTTTTTTTATTCCCTCCTTTGCCATTGCCTCAACTATCTTGGCCTCAGTTGCAATGGCGGCATGATCTGTTCCGGGAAGCCAAAGCGTCTCATAGCCCTTCATGCGCTTGAAACGGGCTAAAATATCCTGCAATGTACAGTCAAGGGCATGGCCTATGTGAAGCTGCGCTGTGATATTAGGAGGGGGCATCATTATTGTAAACGGCTTTTTTTCAGGATTTACTTCTGCATGGAAGTAATTGCCTTTCATCCAAAAGTCATAGATTCTGTCCTCAACCTTTTTGGGGTTGTAGGTTTTTTCCAGTTGTTTTTCCATTATAATCCTCCGTAACTTATAAGAAATTATCTGATGATAAATAAAATAACATTCCAGTATCAGTCATTATATCACTAAATTTTATTTATTTCCACTATTAAAGTGCTTTTTATCTAAATATGGAACCTTTTCTGCAATTCATTGGCAAGCTCATGCCTTTCAAACAAAAGGGAGTGACACAGAGAAACTATGCAGACAAAAAGCAGAACATAAGACGGCACATTGATGGTGATGATATCAAACAGAATAAGCAGTGTAAACAAAAGACCTGTGACAACAAGGAGAAAATTATAAAACACTCTCTCTGTTTTGGAAATTTTCATTGCCCTTTCCACCACCATAATTATGCATATGGAGACTGTTATCAAAATTGGAACCACATAATTAAGCGACCACTTTTTCCAGCCGAACATAATATCCAAAAATACAGCCACGCTTCCTCCAAGAAACATCATCTGAGAGAACTTTTTTATAATGCTCCTTCTTATCTTCACAGCTATTGAGAGCCACCAGTTCAGGGATGCCAGTGTCACTATGATGACAAGTGACCAAAAGCCTGCCTTTGGCCTTCTTATATTAAGAGCAACCGAGAAGATTCCTATAACCAATATCAGCAATCTTATATAGGTTATCATCTTATTGTCGCTGCTTTCCTTAAAGGATGTATAGGACGGAAGGTAGGATGGCTTTTCATCGTCATTCTTTTCTGAAAGAATACCCTGACATAAGGGGCATCTCTGATGATAAGAAGATACATCCGCTTCACAGCTTTTACAAAATTTCAATGTCTGCTTTCCTCCCATCTGTTAGAATAAATTTTCACAGGGATTTTTAGAGAGGTGAATATTCTGAAAAATTCCATCTCTATCTCGCTTGAAACAAAGCGGGATGTAAAGGCTACACAAAGCTTTCCGTTAAATGTACACACACATATTTGCAGATCCTTTGTGCTGTTGAATATGGAAAAGCTGTCCACATATTTTTGCAGCTTCTCATCTATATTCACCCTTCCCACATTGGAAACTGTTGTGGTGTATTCCTTTTCTGAGCTTTTATAGGCAAACTGCAAAAAGGGCTTTTTCAAAATAAGGGGTACCAGCTTGCTGTAAAGTGCATTTTCAAAATATTCAAGATAATCCAGCCTTTCCTGCAAATATTCCTTGTTAAGCCCCTCATGGATTATGCTGTGAATGTTTTGGGCAATTCCCCTTAAATCCTCATCTTCACGTTTTATCTCATAGCCCACATTGTAGACAGAGAAAAAATTCCTCATTGAATCAGAGGGGAAAAAGCTTCTTAAATTGACAGGCACAGACACAACAACAGGAAGATCCCTCTCCCTTACCCTCTGTGTTTTTCTTATGGCCAAAATCATAACTGCACATAAAAATTCCGTTATGCTGCACCCAAAATCCTTGCTTATCTTTGATATTTCATCCAGAGGGCTGAAGCCCTCTATCACCTTCATATCATAAAATTTAAGCTTCTTTCCGCTGAGCTGATATGCCTTTTTAAGACGGGGCTTGCTCTTTGGGCTCTTTTTTCCGGAATAGTATTTATCAAATGAGTCGCTCTGCTGCCTTGAAAGAGAGCTTATATCATTGTGAACGGCAAAATCCTTAGGAAGCTCTTCCTTATATTTTTCATAAAGATAATTGCTTATAAGGCACTCAAAAAATTTCATCGCACCCACCCCGTCTGTCAGAGCGTGATATACCTCCAGATTTATGGTATTTATGTGATAGTTTATCCTGAAAAGGCTGGAGGTGGAATCAAAATAAAGGGCAAGACAGGGCGAGCCGCTTTCTTCTTCAATGTTAAGCTCGAAGTCGCTCTCATCGAAATAATACCAGAAAAGGCCCTTTCTCAAAACACATTTAAAGGAAGGAACCAAATCCAATGTAATTTTTGCAGCCTTATAAAGACAATCCAAGTCCACCTTTTCATTAAGATGACAGGAGAATCGAAATACCTTTGTGTCCAGCCCGCTGCTGTTGGGAGGAAAAATTTTTGCGGCATTGTCCAGCTTATACCAATTTTTGATGTTGTTTTCCAAAAAAATGCCCTCTCTCAAGATAGAAATTGATTTATATAATGATAGGTTCTGTTCATCTGTCTGCTGGCAGCAGGCAGCCCCAAAAAGCCGTGAATGGTATCAAATACCCTTTTGCAGGTGACCTTGTTGCCGAATTTCCAAAGCTTTTGTGCATAGGCCTCGCCTTCATCCCGCAGCGGATCATACCAGGCTGTCAAAACCAGTGTATCCGGCTGATTATAAAGGTTTTCGCTTATAAGCGGTGCAAAATAAGGATTGTCGAAATCCTCCTTTGAGGAGGCATAAAGCTCCATATAATCGCATATGCGCTTTGCTGTCAGTATATAATCTGTTCCGAAATCCCTGACAGACTTAAAGGGTGAATTTGCTGAATGATCATTATATGTAGAGGGATAGACCAAAATCTGCTTTTGGGGTATATACTCATTTTTATCCCTCAGCATAAGTGACAGTGCAGCGGCAAGATTCCCGCCTGCGCTGTCTCCCATCAAAACCACATCATCCCTTTTAAAGCCGAATTTTTCTGCATTTTCGCATATGCTCTTAACTGCATAATAGCAGTCTTGCAGGCCTATGGGAAATTTATATTCGGGCGCAAGACGATAATCCACCGAGAGGACAACAGTGTTTGTATTTTTTGAAAGATTCATGCATATACGGCTGTAATTGTCAATATTTCCGATAACCCAGCCGCCGCCGTGAAAATAGATTATCACCTTTTCAGCTCCTGTAAGGACCTTTGGTTTAAAAGCCCTTATAGGCACAAGATAGTCATCAAAGGATTTTATCTCCAAATCAAGCGTTTCATAATTGATGCTGATAGGGCCGGGAGACAGCAGATTTTTTGTTTTTCTTATCCGCCTGAAATTATTTTTGACATCAAGGTCATAATAGGAAACCTTTGAAATCACTTTTTTTAAATATTTGTTCATATGCTAATCCCTTTTGTCCTCAAGCTGTTTTTCTGATGCTATTTCCAATATCTCATCTATGGGCTTTTCATAAAATTCCGTCTCATAGGGAAGATTTTTGTTTTTGAGCAAAACTGCCAGCTTATTCTTGGCAACCCAGAAAATAACCCCCATTGTGGGAACACCGATTATCATGCCCACTATTCCAAAGGCTCCGCCGAAAAGAAGTATGGCAAAAACCACCCAAAAGGCAGAAAGCCCTGTTGTATCTCCTAATATCATGGGGCCTATGATATTGCCGTCGAGCTGCTGAAGGAAAAGCACAAATACAAGGAATATAACTCCCTTTGCAGGAGATATGAAGGCTATGAGAACAAAGGACGGTATAGCCCCTAAGAAGGGACCGAAATAAGGTATGATGTTGGTTATGCCGACTATGAAGCTGACAAGAATTGTATTGGGAATTTTCAAAATGCTCAGGCCTATAAAGCACAAAAAGCCTATGATAAAGGAATCTATTATTTTGCCTGTTATAAATCTGCCGAACATATGATCGGCAGTACCTATCAATTTGCTTATATCAGATATTTTGTCAGTCTTCATAAGGGAAACCGCAACTTTTTTAATCTGAGCAATAAATATTTCCTTTGAAAAAAGGAGATAGCAGGAAATTATTATCCCCACAACTGCATTTATAACTCCGTTTGAAATATTTACCAAAAAGCCCACCAGCAGAGGTATGGAATTTCCAATGATGGATATAAAATCCGTGACAGCCTGACCTATCTGATCGCTGATCTGCTTTATATAGGTATCGGGAATAAGTCCCTCCGGTATATTTTCAAAAATTGCAGTGGCTGTATGCTGTGCCCACGAAACATAATCCTGAAGCTGCATAACCATGTTGGAAAGGCTTTCAATGACGCGGGGCATAACAATGAGAAGAAAAACAACAAACAGGGCTATTGCAAAAATATATGTCAGAAGCAGCGAAATTCCTCTGAGATTTTTCCTCTTTGCCCTTTTGAAAAAGGAAAGCTTCAGCATATATCGTTCAAACGTCATCATTATCGGATCTAAAAGATATGCGATTATAAAGCCGTAAAATATTGGAAAAATGGGCTTTAAAATGCCGTATATCCAATTATTCACCGCACCCAGGTTGCTTATAAGCTGAAAAAAAGTGATGGACAGAATTATCACTGCAAATGCGTATGCGCTTATTGTTACATAGCCTTTATTAAATTCTTTCTTCAAGTCTTTTTCCTCCATCAGCTGTCAAGCTGAATCATTACATCATCCAGCTGTTCATAAAGCTCGTTAATTTTTCTGTCAGTTTCTGCCATAGACTCTGAAAGCTCATTTATTTTCTGATAGTCGCCGGCATCTTTAGGCGAGCTTAACTGCTCTTCCAGGCTTATTTTCAGATTTTCCAGCTGTTCTATATCAGTCAGAAGCTTTTTCTCCTTATTTTTCAAGGAGGCAATAAGTGATCTCTGTGCCTTTGATTTGTAGTAGCCTTCCTTTTTGACATTTTCCTCTTTTTCCTTTTTGACAGCTGCTTTTGGCCTTGAAAGCACCTCTTCCGAAAGCTGCTTGAAGTTCATGTTGTAAATGTCATACCCGCCCTCGTTGAAATACACTATCCTGTCAGGAACATGGGAAAGCAGCCATCTGTCATGTGATACCATTATTATGGTTCCGTCATAGCAGATGAGAGCTTGCTCCAGCGCCTCCTTTGAAGGCATATCCAGATGGTTGGTAGGCTCATCCAAAATTAGCACATTGGCATCCTGGGCCATGAGTATGGATAGCTTAAGCCTTGCAACCTCTCCGCCTGACAGCGCAGATATATGCTTATAGACCTCTTCTCCTCTAAAGCCCACCTTTGCCAGAAGATTTCTGAGGTTAAGCTCCGATTCCAGCGGGAATCTGTCCCAAAGCTCCATAAGCAGCGTTTTGTATGGGTGCAGCTCCCCTGCATCCTGATGGAAATAACCTGTCTTTACATTTCTTCCCCATTCAATTATTCCGTTATATCTGGGCATAAGCTCTGTGAGTATTTTTAAAAGTGTGGATTTTCCTGTTCCGTTGCTTCCTATTATGGCAACCTTTTCTCCCCTTTTGATGTGTATGCCAAAATCCTCTATAAGCAGCCTTTCATTCTCCCCCTCTTTTATCAAAACATCCAGATGCTCCACATGAAGAATATCGCTGACCGGCTTTATTTTGTACTTAAATTCAAATTTGGGAGGAATTTCAATTTTCGGGGGCTTTTCCGCCTTGTCAAGATGCTCTATCATTCTCAGCCTGCTTTTTGCAGACTGTGAAGTAGATGCCCTTGCCATGTTTTTATCCGCATATTCCTGAAGGCTCTGCACAGTGTTGCGATATTTTTCATACTCCTTCTGAAGTCTCTCCAGACGCATTTTTCGAAGGTTGAGATATTCGTTGTAGGATGCAGGATAAGAGATTATGTTTAATCCCTCTATCTCCCATGTTATATCGGTCACATTGTTCAAAAACCATCTGTCATGGGAAACTGTGAGAATTGTTCCCTTATACGATTTTAAATATTCCTCCAGCCATGCCAGCATATTAAAATCCAGATGGTTTGTGGCTTCATCCAGAATAAGTATATCCAAATCCTCCAAAAGCAGCTTGCAGAGCATCAGCCTTGTCTGCTCTCCCCCTGACATTTTGGCAACGGAGGTGTCCCTTGGAAAATTTCCGAAGCCCATGCCCTGAAGCACCGTATTTATTCGCACCTGGGCAGAATAGCCGTCAAGGCTTAAAAATCTTTCCTCTGCCTTCTGATAGGAAAGCTCTGTGCTTTTATATTCCTTTGATGAATGGTCCGTAAAAGCCGCAAGCTTGCTGCTTAGGCTCTCCATTTCCCTTCTTGCCGCATAGACCTCCTTGAGCGCATCCTCCATTTCGCTTTGAATGGTTCCGTTATTTTTTACATCACCTGTCTGCTTTAAATAGCCTACCTTTAGGTATGGGGAATGTGTTATGGTTCCCTCATCGCACACCAGCTTTTCAGAAATAAGGTTCAGAAGAGTTGTCTTTCCTGCACCATTAGGTCCTATCAGAGCTATTTTATCACCTTTGTTGATGGAAAGAGATACATTTTCAATTATGCTCTCTCCGCCATAAGCAAAAGATACATTTTCAAAATTCACAAGCATTTTCATATTCCCTTTACTAAACAATACTCTTTTTACATTTTATCATATATTCTGTATAAATAAAATAGCATTAAGAAAAAATAAGTCAAAGCCAACGGCAATTTATATTTGAAGAAATTGTGCTTTTATGTTAGAATATGTTTCTATGAAAGGGAGGAGATTATGAAATCAACAGATTTACTTCTGACCGCCGCAATTTTTCTCTTGCTGGTTTTGCTTGTGCCGGTTTTGACAGCACTGAAAAAAATATCTTCAAATTCCCAAAACAAAGAGGAGCTGAAAAGATTTTCCTCCAATATAGAGGATAATCTCAGCCGAACAAGAAGCGAGATGTCGCAGAGCATAAACAGCAGTGTTTCTTCAATGGGTGAAATTCTCAGCAAAGCTCAGGAAAGAAACTGGATAATGCAGAATAACAGAATATCCGATCTCACCGAACAGCTTTCCTCAAATCAGAAATATCTGCAAAAAAGCATAAATGATCGTCTCACTCAGATGGAGATGCGGGAGGCTCATTTCCAGAGCATATCCGAAAAAAAGCTGGAAAGCATAAGGGAGGCTGTGGAGATAAAGCTTGATACCATCAATCGTGAAAACTCCAAAAAGCTTGATGAAATGAGAGCAACCGTTGATGAAAAGCTGCAAAAAACATTGGATGACAGGCTTTCACAATCCTTCAGCCAGGTGAGCACAAGGCTGGAGGAGGTTTATAAGGGCTTGGGAGAAATGCAGAAGCTGGCATCAGGTGTAGGAGATTTGAAGAAGGTGCTCTCAAATGTAAAGACAAGGGGCATATTGGGAGAAATTCAGCTGGGTGCAATTTTAGAGGAGATTCTTTCCCCCGAACAGTATGAAACAAATGTAGCCACTAAAAAAGGCAGCTCCGCCGTTGTGGAATTTGCCGTAAAGCTGCCCGGAGACGGAATAGAGCCTGTTTATCTGCCCATAGATTCAAAATTTCCCGCAGACAGGTATGAGGAGCTTTCAGATGCCTATGATTCCTGTGACAAGGACAGAATAAAGGAGGCCTCAAAAAATTTGGAAAGGGCGCTCAAGGCATCGGCAAAGGAAATTCATGACAAATACATAGATCCACCCTACACCACAGATTTCGGCATAATGTTCCTGCCCTTTGAGGGCCTTTATGCGGAGGCTGTAAGAATGGGGCTTATTGAAACCCTGGCAAGAGATTACAGAATAAATATAGCCGGGCCTACAACTACGGCAGCTCTTCTTAATTCGCTGCAAATGGGCTTCAGAACCTTGGCTATCCAAAAGAGATCCGGCGAGGTTTGGGAAATTTTAGGAGCAGTAAAAACCGAATTTTCAAAATTTTCAGATGTGCTGGAAACAACCCGCGCCAAGCTTCGCAAGGCAAATGACGATTTAGACATACTGATAGGCACAAGAACAAGGGCGATCCAGAGAAAATTGAGGGAGGTTTCTGAGGTACCCTCAGATTGCTCCAAAAACATTTTGGAAATACCGGATACAATAAGCTTTGATGGCAGAGAAAATCAATTATAAATAGTCAAGGCACTTTCACATCGGTTGATAAAAGGGTTCTACCCATTATCCAAGGTCTTTTTTAAAATGAAGCATATTTTGAAAAAGCAATAAATAAAAAAACAGGGAGATTTAAAAATGGTTGTTATCACAATGAAAAACGGCGGAGTAATCAAGCTGGAATTGGATCATGAAGCTGCCCCCATAACAGTGCAGAATTTTGAAAAGCTGGTAAATGAAGGCTTTTACGACGGTCTTATATTCCACAGGGTGATCAGCGGATTTATGATTCAGGGCGGCTGCCCTGACGGAAACGGAATGGGAGGTCCCGGTTATTCCATAAAGGGAGAATTCAAATCCAACGGTGTGGACAATCCCATCAGCCACAAAAGAGGCGTTATTTCTATGGCAAGATCTCAGGATCCCAATTCCGCCGGAAGCCAATTTTTCATCATGCATAAGGATGCCCTTTACCTTGACGGAAATTATGCTGCATTTGGCAAGGTTGTAGAGGGAATGGATGTGGTTGACAAAATAGCAGATGTAAAAACCGACTTTACGGATAAGCCTAAGGAGCCTCAGATAATCGAATCCATAAGAATTGAAAAATAAGTCTTGACCACCTGTATAAAAGGGCCTTGCAGTATCTGCTGCAAAGCCCTTTTAATTGTTTGATACGCCTGAAAGAAAAGCCGGTTTACTTTTCACTTATTTTTTCCTTTTCCTTAAAAAATATAAAATCATCTACGTCTCCGTCTGTTTTAAACCACTCATCTATATAATTTTTATCTGTTTCTTTGTTTATATTATCACAATAAACACGCATAAAATAGTCCTCCTCATTTTGTTATAGTTTTAATTATATGCAGACTGTCCCCTGTGTATTCCTCTGCAAAAGTGGCACATCAAAAAATCTGCAAGGAGTTTATTTTACAATTTCAAAAAGCAAAAATTGCTCGATTGCTGTCTTTGATAAATACATAGGGAAATTTATAGCATTATATGTAGAAAAGCAGCCCTTTATTATACTCACTTTTGTCTATAAATATGCCTTTTCCAGCCTTGACTTATACCATACCTAATCTGTATAATAATATTCAAACACCATATTTAAAATATGCTTATCGGATTGGAGGCCCATCATGGAGCTTGAAACACTCAGACATGAAGTTGATATTATTGATGACAAGATACTTGAACTTCTTATTGAAAGAAATGCCAAAGCTGCAGAGATAGCACGCTGTAAGGCCAAGGACAAGGTTCCTGTTTTTGACCCTTCCAGAGAGGATATGATTTTGGAAAGAATGTCCGAAAATCTCACACCTAAGGATAAAAACAGCATTAAGCTTTTATTTGAAATTGTAATGGACCTCAACAGACTTCACGAATATGAAAAAAGACCAAAGCAGTTTGAAGCTCATACAGATTTGGGAGGACTTTCTGTAAGAGCTGTCATAAAGGATACCCCAAGAGCTATTTGCAGGTATATATCTCCGCTGGCAGCTGCCGATGTTTCCATCAGCGACATACGCTCTCAGGCGCTTCCGGGAGGAAAGCTGATGGTTGAATTGGAGCTGGAGGGGGATCTTAAAGATAAAAGCTTTGCAGCTGCTATCTCTGTGCTTGCAGACGCATCCTCTTCATTCCAGCTTTTATAGGACAAGACAGCAAGTTAAAGGCAGTGATTCCTTTCAAGGTTGAACTGCTTTTTTTATATAATGAAGAAGGAGTATGTCAGGCTCATACTGCTGCAAGGCGGCTGTTCATTCTTGATTTATTTATGCCTACGAAACATGACTAATCAATCTATCAAACGATTCCGGCTAATAAAATTTATGGCATT
>JAHHUC010000028.1 GCA_020024215.1 Oscillospiraceae bacterium
TTTCTCTCCATTTTTACATTTCCTGAAACATTGCTGTTTCCGTCAGTAAAAAGAAGAGCTGCTTTTTTAGGATTTTGGGAATTTTTCATAATTTCATAGGCAGTCTTAAAGGCATCGGCGTGATTTGTATAGCCCTTTGCCTCCAATGAACAGATAGCCTCTTTTATTTCTTTTGGATTTTTGGAAAAATCCAGAACAACACGAGCTGTATCGCTGAAGCCTACCACCGCAATTTGGCTGTCTTTCATGTCTTTGCAGCAATCAGAGGAGGAATTTTGGGCAATAACATCCACATAGCGGCAGGCTGCCTTTTTCATTTCCTCCATTCCGTTTTTTATCATGCTTCCGGAGGAATCCAATATAAGGACAGAATCTGTCCCCTTCATATCCGAGCTTGGCTGTGCATAAAGACCAATGCTCACCCTGAATATTTCATTTGGCAGCACCTCCTTTTTGCTGCATTCCTTTACTGTTCTGTATATGCTCAAAGAAAATCATCCTTTCAAATCACTTTCATAGCTCATTCTATTCCAAAACAGCAAATATAGTTACAAAAGCTGCAAACCCTGCAAGAGTTCACAGCTTTCTTCATTATTTCCTATGCTTACTTCACCTTTTTCAGCACACGGCTTGAATATCTGGCGGCATAAACCCTTCCCTCATCATCGGTAAGTGCCTTTAAATAAACATCGGAAAAAGGCTTTTGGGCTATGGCGTGACAGGGAGAAACCGGATGCAGCTTGGTGTCTGAGCCATTAGCTCTTAAAATTATATCACCATCAGCTTTTAAAATTTCAAAGCCGTCCTCCTCCGATGCCTCATATTTTCCGCATATATCATTTATAAATTCATCTGTCCACTTAAAATCAGGAATATCATGCCTTATGACTGCCGGTTCTTTTCCTATGCACATCATCATTCCTGCCTCACACAAAGCTCCCATAGAGGCATTTTCAGTGTTGCACAGAACAACCCCTCCTATTCCTGCCTCAGGCATGAATGAAAAATAGGAGGAAACTCCGGGAAGTCCGCCGGAATGTCCAAAAAGATTGAAGTTTTCCAGCCTTTTAAGCGTTATTCCATAGCAATAGAACATATCAGGATTTACAACCTGCCTCGGCTTCATCATTTCCTCCAGATATCTATAAAGAATAATCCTGCTGCCATCAGAATTCTTGCCCTCATTAAGATACATTGAAACATATTTTTTCATATCGCTCAAGGTGGACTTTAAAACTCCTGCTCCGTTTAATACAAAGGAGTTGTCATGATAGTCATGGTGGCAGCAGAGCTTATTTTCCTTTATGGTATAAAGCATTGATGAATTGTCATCCATTGCAGGCTTTAAAAAATCACAGCAGGTTCTGTCCATTTTTAACGGCTCCAATATGTTTTTCCTCAAATAATCGGAAAATGTGTTCTCCCCCCCTGCCATTCTGACCACATCTGAAAGCAGACCGAAGCCATCGTTGCAATAGCTCATCTTCTCCCCCGCAGGTCCTATGAGATCTGTCTGCTCATCCATCTGAAGCGCCACTATTTTGGCTCCCTCTTGGGCAAGATTGACGCTCAGTGCAAAATCTCCCTCTGTATCCTCATCTAAGCCCATAGCTTTGGCAACATCATATACAACAGTTCTGTGAAGCGGATAAAAGCCCCCTGCATGACAAAGAAGGTGCTTTAATTGAAGCGGCTTTTTCATGTTCTTTCCTGTAAAAGAGGGAAAATATGCAGAAACCGGATCTGAAAGGCTTATCTTTCCCTCCTGCTCCAATTTAAGAATACAGAGCGTGACAAAGGACTTTGTTATGGATGCAAGGCCAAAAATAGTGTTTTCGTCAACAGGCAGCCTTTTTTCTGCATTTCTGTAACCATAAAAATTTTCGTAAATTACCTCATTGTCCCTTGTAAAGAAGGAAGCTGCCACACCCACAGCCTTGTTTTTTCCCATTATATCCAAACAGAGCCTATCAAATTTTTTTATGTTTTCATCTGATATTTTTACCATATTCATGCCGCCCTTTCAAAATTTTTATTATCTTATTCTAATCTAATAAGCAGAAAAAGTAAAGCTTAAAGGAAATAACCTACCGGCTTATTAAAAAAACCGTCTTATAAGCTTCAAATCAAACCCTGTATATGGCTGATAGCGCATGGGAAAATCAAATAAACTGCTTTTGCAAACTATGCTCTTTTTGTGGGAAAAGGTCTCAAATCCCATTTTTCCGTGATATGCTCCCATGCCGCTTTCGCCTACTCCCCCAAAGCCCATATAAGGTGTTGCCAGATGAATTACGGTGTCATTTATACAGCCACCGCCAAAAATTATCCTGCTTTTGAGCTTCTCTATGTTTTTTCTGT
Organism: Oscillospiraceae bacterium; assembly: GCA_020024215.1. Taxonomy (GTDB): domain Bacteria; phylum Bacillota; class Clostridia; order Oscillospirales; family Ruminococcaceae; genus Yanshouia. The sequence continues at coordinate 2,362 of JAHHUC010000028.1, forward strand.
TTTTGGAAAATATATAAAGTGCCAACGGCTTAGGCCTTTCCCCTATTTTTTCTATAACCTCATCCAAATTGTCAAAGCCTATAACAGGGAGGATGGGCCCGAAAATTTCATCCTTCATGCAGTCGCTTTCCCATGCGGCAGGATATATTACGGTCGGCTCTATTTTAAGCTTAGCTCTGACATAATTTCCGCCGTAAAAGGCTTTTTCCTTTTCCAGCATTGATAAAAGGCGGTTTAAGTGCTTTTGGTTTATTATGTGTCCGTAATTTGGGTTTTCAAGGGGATTTTTCCCAAATTGCCTTTTTATCTCTTTAATAAGCTCCCTTACAAAATTTTCTATTATGCTTTTATCACAGAGTATATAATCAGGTGCAACACAGGTCTGACCACAGTTCAAAAACTTTCCGAACACTATTCTTCTTGCTGCCTTATGTATGTTGGCAGAGCAATCCACTATGCAGGGACTCTTTCCGCCTAGCTCCAAGGTGACAGGCGTAAGATTTTCTGCGGCCTTTTTCAATACCTCTTTGCCTACGCTCTGGCTGCCGGTAAAGAAAATGTGATCAAATTTTTCCTCCAAAAGCCTTTGATTTTCCTCTCTTTTGCCTGTTACAACCTTGGCAAGCGAGCTGTCCAAAGCCTCCTGCACCACTGTCTCAATGATTTTTGATGTAAACGGAGCATAGGCACTGGGCTTAATGACGGCTGTATTTCCGGCAGCTATTGCATCAACAAGAGGCTCCATAGAGAGCATAAAGGGATAATTCCACGGGCTCATAATCAGAACCGTGCCCTTTGGCGACATTTTTACAAAGCTTTTGCCGGGGGCCTGTGTCAAAGGCGTTTTCACCCTTTTTTCTCTTGCTAAAGAGCGTATATGCCTTATCATATAATCTATTTCGCTGTATACCATGCCTATTTCGCACATATAGCTCTCCTGCTCTGACTTTCCCAGATCCATATATAATGCCCTGATAACTTCCTGCTCGTGACTTTTTATAGAATTTTTAAGTTCTTTAAGGGCTGTTATACGCCATTTTATCGAAAGGGTGTTGCCATCCTTGAAAAATCTTCTCTGTTCTTCCATTATTTTCTTTAGCTGCTGCATATTTTTCACCGCCGTTTTTTATTCTGTTTTAATTATTTTACTATCTGTCATTCATTTTATCAAGCGGATAAATAGGCAAAAGCCTTGAATGTTTAAAAGCTATCCAAGAAGAATAGTGAGAAATATATCTATAAATTTTCAAAACAAAAATCATGCTTACAAAAGATATCGGGGGGCTTGATGTCATGTCAGCTGAATTTCAAGCACAGATAAAATCTGCATTGTTAAATTGACGGTTTGGCTTCTGTTATGCAGGAAGAATTTTCTTTGAAGCTGTCTGCAAATTTTCTGTTTTTGTTCTAAGGAGCAAATGCTGAACAGCCAAAAAGCAACCAACAGTTGCTAAAATGTAATAATAAAATGCTTTGCCTTCTAAGTTTTATATGCTCCACTATAAATTGTGGGGGATATAAATGGCCTGCTTAAGCTATAAGCTAAAGAATTAAGAAAACAAAAAGGATTGTACCAAAAAGAACCGGCAGAAAAGCTTAATATTATCAGGCAGGCTCTTTTAAAACGGGAATTTGACATATCTCAATCAGCTCTAAATAAGCTGCAATGAGTTGTGCAAAAACAAAACAAAGACCGAATATCCGACAGAGTGTGTTGGATATTCGGCCTCTTTTGCTGTGTGTTGTTTCCAAGGGGGATTTCCCTTTGGATGTGATTTTATCTGCATTGTGCAAATATAATATATTTTTTGCTATAATTTACAGAGAAAAAGGAATTTTTTATATAAGATGCAAAAGCATTTGAAAGCTTTTTTGCTCTTTGCTTTTCTGTCAGAAAAATACACCGGGGCTTAAAAGATAACAGCGCATAAAATGCACCATTGAGCTTAACATCTGACAGTCTTTTCCTGATGGATGCAAAAAAGAGCCTGAGATTATTCTATCACAGTACCATCCGGCAAAATAATATCGCCCTCATCTGCGCTCACATCAAAAAATCCGACTCCATGCTTTTGAGCTAAGATGCGCACCATTTCATATGCCTCCTCTGCCACTGACCAGGAAAATGAAGCATAAATCATATCGTGCCCAATACTGTAATCTGCCATATGACTTTCCAAATATTCATCAATATCATCATCATTCGGTGCAAATTCCCCATTCATCGGCGGAAATTTATCCTTCATTTCCATAAACCAATTCTGCAAAGCAGAAGAAGAAACAGCAATACTTTGGTAATCGTGTTCTTCTTCCCATTTTGTCTGCTTTTCATACCATTCCATGAATTCTTTTTTTGTGGCAGGTGCCTGTGTTTTTTCAAAAACCAGCAGGTCGTAACTCATAGCTGCACATCCTTTCAAATTTTTTGTCTCTCGCTTTTATTTTTTATTGCAGATTTGTAATTTTCTGCCTTTAATCCTCTCTTGCCCATCCAAAGGAATATTTCACAGCTTTATTCCAGCCGTCAATCATGCTCCTTCGCTTTTCCTCTGTAATATTTGGTGTAAATATTCTGTCTGTCTGCCAGTTTTTTATTACCTCGTCCTTATCCTTCCAATAGCCTACGGCAAGCCCTGCCAGATAGGCGCTTCCCATAGCTGTTGTCTCAACGCACATGGGGCGGTTCACCGGAGCATTTATAATATCCGACTGTGTCTGCATAAGATAATTGTTTGCGCTGGCTCCTCCGTCCACACGCAGCGATGTCAGATTTATGCCGGAATCTGCCTTCATTGCCTTCAGCACATCATTGGTCTGATAGCAAAGTGAATCCAAGGTTGCCCTTATAATGTGGTATTTATTGACACCTCTTGTAAGCCCCACTATGGCACCTCTTGCATATTGGTCCCAATAGGGCGCACCCAGACCTGTAAAGGCCGGCACTACATAGCAGCCATTGGTGTCCTTGACCTTTGATGCCATGTATTCAGAATCAGGAGAAGAATCTATTAGGCGCATTTCATCCCTCAGCCACTGTATCGCTGCGCCTGCTACAAAAATAGACCCTTCCAAAGCATAGTTTACCTTTCCGTCAAGCCCCCATGCTATTGTTGTAACAAGTCCGTTTTTGGAAAACACCGGCTTTTCGCCTGTGTTCATCAGCATAAAGCAGCCTGTGCCATATGTATTCTTTGCCTCTCCCGGCTTAAAGCAGGTTTGACCGAAAAGAGCCGCCTGCTGATCTCCTGCTGCACCTGCTATGGGTATTGCCCCTCCGAAAAACTGTGTATCTGTTTCGCCATATACACAGCTTGACGGCATCACCTTAGGAAGCATGCATATAGGAATATTCAATTCCCTCAAAATATCCTCATCCCACTGCAATGTATTTATATTGAACAGCATTGTGCGTGAGGCGTTGGAATAATCTGTTACATGCACCCTGCCCTTTGTCAGCTTCCAGATTAGCCAGGTTTCAACTGTTCCGAAAAGCAGCTCCCCTCTTTCGGCCTTCTCCCTTACACCCTCCACATTATCCAAAATCCATTTAAGCTTTGTGGCGGAAAAATAAGCATCTATAACAAGGCCTGTTTTTTGCCTGAATGTCTCTGTCAGCCCCTTGGCCTTTAAGCTGTCGCAATATTCGGCTGTTCTTCTGCACTGCCAGACTATGGCATTATAAACAGGCTCGCCTGTATTTTTATCCCATACTATTGTTGTTTCACGCTGGTTTGTTATGCCTATGGCAGCAATATTTTCACTTGACGCACCTATTTTCTGCATAGCCTCTACTGCAACGCCTAGCTGTGTTGACCAAATTTCGTTGGCATCATGCTCCACCCAGCCCGGATGTGGAAAATATTGTCTGAATTCCTTTTGGGCAGTTGAACACATCTGTCCCTTTTCATCAAAAAGTATGCACCTGTTGCTGGTGGTTCCCGAATCAAGCGCAACTACATATTTATGCATAAGGAAAGCTCCTCTCCTGTTGTTTTAAAATAGCCGCAGGGCTGTTATGGCATGAAGCAGCCGTGATATGATATGATTGCTTTTGCTATTTGAAGCTATATGCAAATATAAAAGATGGCTTCATGCTGTAATATACATATATTTTTCCAAAAGCAAGGAGAAAAATAAAAAGCTGCTGTACCTTTAACCTATATAATCTGATGCTCTTTTGCAAAGCGTGGGATTATGTTTGCAGACAAAAGAGAAAGATAAGGAAAACAACGCTTTTATTATACTATCTCTTGCCCTTATCATATATTTCTCCCAGCGCAAGAGGAGCCTTGTTGTTAGAGGAAAAGAACATCAGAAGAATCAGCGTAAAAAGATAGGGAAGAGTCATTATCACATCCGAAAAGGCGCTGGAAAAGCCCAGAAGCTGTGCTATTTTATACCCTCCTGAGCGGGTAAAGCCAAAGAGCATGCAGGCTCCCAGTGTAGGAAGTATCTTCCAATTACCGAATATAAGCGCCGCAATAGCCAGATATCCATAGCCTGAATATATGCTGGGAGAATAGGATGCTGTGATGGAATAGGCAAAGGCCATACCCCCAATTCCTGCTAAGGCGCCGGAAATGACAACTGAGGAAAACCTTATTTTTCCAACATCTGCTCCTGCTGCATCCACTGCGTGGGGATTGTCTCCGCAGGCTCTCAATCTTAAACCAAAGGTGGTTTTATAAAGGAGATACCATGCAAATAAGGAGATAAAAATTATGATTGGCATAAATACATAAACATCTGTAAATATTGCACCTATCAGAGGAATTTTTGAAATGACAGGCACTGTAAACTTGCTGCTGACATTCAGTATGAATTTGTTTGAGGGCTTTCCCAGCACAAGGGCATTTATCTGACTTGTCAAAAAGGTGGTAAGAGCCATTGCCAGAATATTGATAACAACACCGCTTATTACCTGATTTGCTTTAAACCTTATGCAGAGCAGACCGTGAAGCATGGCAAATATGCCTGCGCCTAAAAAGGCAAAGCCGAAGGTTATTAAAAAGGATAGTGGCATACTTTCAAAGCCAAGCCTGTTAAAGAACAAAAAGGCGACCGAGCCGGTGAAGGCGCCTACCCCCAAAAGTCCCTCCAGTGCCAAATTTATAACACCGCTTTTTTCAGAATAAATTCCCCCTATGGCTATTATAAAAAGAGGGATTGCAAAAGACAAACCATCAATAATGACTGTATCCATTATTCCTGCCCCCCTTCCTTTTTAAGCTCTCTTTTTTCATCTTCAAGCTCTTCCTTCAAAATGTTCACCCTGTATCTTATATAAACTCCGCAGGCGGTAAACAGGAGTATAAGGCCTGTTATTACCTGAGCAATCTCCTGCTGAAGCCCCACAGATGAGCTCATGTAGTTGCTTCCTCTGGAAATTATGGTTATAAGCAGCGAGGAGAAAATTATTCCTATGGGATTGGAATTTCCCAAGAGCGAAACTGCGATGGCATCAAAGCCCAAATCGGAAAGCACCTTTGGCTGAATTGAGGAAAAATAGCCCATGTAATATGTGACACCTGCAATTCCTGCCAAGGCTCCGGAAACAGTCATGGCAAGCACAATGTTTTTTCCCACATTCATGCCTGCATATTTTGATGCATTTCTGTTTAGCCCCACCGCTTTAAGCTCATAGCCGAGCCTGGTCCTGTCAAAAAGATATTTCACAAAAAATGCAGTCGGAATTGTGAGGATAAATGCCAAGGGCAGATCCATTTTAAGTCCGAAGGCTTCAAAATTGGCAATGGAAAGTCTGGATGCCTGACTTATATATCTTGACTGACGTGAAACCGGATTTATAAAATAGCTGTTTATGAAAAAGCTGGTGAGATTGGCAAAAATATAGTTGAGCATAATGGAGGAGACAACCTCATTCACATTGAACCTGTATTTAAGATAGCCTATTATCCCCCCTGCCAAGGCGCCCACAGCTATTCCTATCAGAATGACAAGGGGCTTTGCTATAACCGAGGGAAGCGAGGAATATCCCACGGTTATCGAGGCGGCAAACGCCGATATCATCATCTGGCCTGAAACGCCTATATTGAAAAGCCCTGTTTTAAATGCCACCGCAACAGCCAAGGCTGCAAATATCATAGGCGTCAAAATTCCCAGCATCGCCATAAAATCTGTGAGCATACCCTTTTTTGAGGCATAGGCTGCCTTTGGAAGAACGCCCGAGCCCTGCATTATGCTCTTAAACACATCTATGGGATTTTTTCCGAACAGCATCACCATCAAGGAGACGGCAGCAAGGCTAACCAATATTGAAAACAAGGGAATTGCCAGCCCTTGTGTTTTGGGATTTCCCAAAAGCCTTACAACAGCTTTTTTTAAGCCGTTTGGCCTGCTGCTTTTTTTATTATTCATGCTCCTTCACCCCCATCATATATTCTCCCACCATATTTCCGGTGAGAGTGGATGCCGGCGCAATCTTTAAAATTTTGCCGCTGAAAATGACACCTATTGTGTCTGCCAGATTCATAATTTCATCAAGCTCCAAAGAGATGAGAAGTATTGCCTTTCCCTTATCTCTCTCTCTTAAAATCTGCTTGTGGACATTTTCAATAGCACCTATATCAAGCCCTCTTGTGGGCTGAACGAATATCATAAGCTTAGAGCCAAGCTCAATTTCCCTTGCGATGATGGCCTTCTGCTGATTTCCTCCGGACATGGAGCGGACATTTGTATCTGAGCCCTGACCTGAGCGGATATCATATTTTTCTATCAGCTCATCACTGTAAGTCTTGAATTCCTTTTTGTAAAGAAGATTATTTTTGCAAAACGGCTCCTTGTAGTAATTTTTAAGACATATGTTGTCAGAAAGTGTATAATCCAAAACAAGTCCCACACTCTGCCTGTCCTCCGGGATATAGGATATCCCCTCCTCTGTTCTGTTCCTTATATTTTCAGAAGTTATATCCTTTTGGTTCAGGATTATTTTTCCGGATGCACACCGGAGCATACCTGCTATGGCATCGGCCAATTCCGTCTGTCCGTTTCCTGAAACGCCCGCAACTGCAAAGACCTCTCCCTCATGTATCTTGAAGGAAACATCGTTCACAACCGGGAATCCGTCTTTATTCTTGACAACGAGATTTTCGACAGACAAAACCTCTCTTCCCATGTTCATCTCAGACTTAGCGACCTTAAAGTCCACATCTCTTCCAACCATAAGGCTTGCCATCTTTTTGGTGGAGGTTTCCTTCACATCCAAAACGTCCACAAGCCTTCCTTGGCATAAAACAGCGCACCTGTCAGCCACAAGCTTTATCTCCTCCAGCTTATGGGTTATGAGAATAATGGTTTTGCCGCCCTTTCGCAATTCAAGGATTATCTTTAAAAGAAATTCTATCTCCTGAGGTGTGAGAACTGCTGTGGGCTCGTCAAATATGAGTATCTCCGATTCCCTGTAAAGCATCTTCAATATTTCAACCCTCTGCTGGATTGACACATTTACCTCTTCTATCCTTTTTGAAGGGTCCACCTCAAGGCCGTATTTTTTTGAGATATCCGCTATTTTTTTATCTGTATTCTTTATATCCACAGAGGGCAAAAATCCTAATATTTTCTTTTTAGGCTCCTGACCAAGTATAATATTTTCAGTGATGGTATAGTTGGAAACCAGCTTAAAATGCTGATGCACCATTCCGATATTAAGCTTTGCAGCATGGGACGGGGAGGTTATCTTAACCTTTTCCCCCCTTACATATATTTCTCCTTCATCCGGCTCATACATTCCGAAAAGCATACTCATAAGAGTGGATTTGCCGGCTCCGTTCTCTCCGAGAAGGGCATATATTTCTCCCTTTTTTACAGAGATTGATACATCGTCATTAGCGACAATGCCGGGAAATTTTTTGGTTATATGCCGCATTTCAACAATATATTCAGACATCTTGATCATCCTTTTTAAGCAAAAAAATTCCAAAGAACAAAAATCCATTTTAATTCTAACATTTTATATTGGTATTGTCAAAGTAAAAAAATCTCCGGGACACAATGTGTCTGCGGAGATTTTTTTAAGATCTTTTTCTTAAACAAGACCGGGGAAATTTTCAGGAGTTGAGCCTTCGCTGAAGTTGTGAGGGGGAACAATTGTTCCGTTCTTTACAAGCTCATATGTCTCGTTAAGAGCCTTGATTGTCTCCTCGCCCATCTGATGGCGTCCTTCCTCAATTACAATTCCTGTGGAATCTGTTTCAGCTGTAAGTGTGTAGTTTCCGCCCTTAAAGCTGCCTTCCTTGATGGCATTGAGCTGACGATATACATTGATATTCATGTTCTTCAGTGCAGATGTAAGAATGATATTTCTGCCGTTGGCAGCTCCGTCGTCAAACTGGTCAACATCACATCCGATAATCATGACATTCTCTGTTTCCTTAGCTGCTGCAAATACGCCGTTGCCGGAATTGCCTGCTGCTACAAAGATAACATCGCAGCCCTTTTCAATGAGGGCAGAGCCTATAACCTTGCCTGTCTCAGGCTTGTTGAAATCGCCTACATAGTTGCCGCCAACATCAGCACCTGTGACATCTGTGCCGGCATAGGATGCAATTTCTACAATTTCTACCTTCTTTTCATACTTCTTGTTAGCATAGTTTACACCTGCTTCAAATCCATACTGATAGTTTACATTTGAAGGGAACGCAGAGCCGTTTACAACTGCAACCTTGCCTGTCTTTGTTTCAAAGGCTGCTGCCAAGCCGGCCAAGAAGCCGGATTCCTGCTCGGCAAACTTCATGGCATACATATTTTCAAGGCCATCTATCTGCTTGTTCTCAGAATCTGTTGCAAACTCGTCAACGAGTATGAACTTCTTTTCAGTGTTGTCCTGAGCAATGGCACCCACCGGTCCAAACTGAAAGCCGGGAGTTACAATTACATCATAATCGGCAACTATTTCGCTGACTGCATTTACAGAGTTGGCAATGTCAGTCTCCTGAACGGCGGTAACAGTGGCATCGGGATTTTCTGAAATAAATTTCTGTATTCCCTCATAAACATCCTGATTAAAGGAGCCGTCGTCCACACCGGAAGGACTGGTTACAATGGCAATTTTCATGCCGCCCCCGCTCTTTGAAGATTCCTCTGCACCGCTGACAGATTCACCTGAGACATCCTTAGAGCCGGATGTATCGGTTGTCTTTTCATCGCCGCAGGCTGCAAGAGAGAATGAAAGAGAAAGTGCCAGCATCATAGCTGCAAGCTTCTTAAATTTCATTTACTATTCCTCCAAAAAATATTATACGGATATGCCGTGATTATTATTATACAGGCTTATATATTTTTTTGCAAGCTGTAACATATGTATATCACGGAAAGTCAGTTATTTTTTGTTAAATTTATGTCTTTTAATTTCTCATATCAAACCCAACCTTGAACGAGCTTGACATAAGCGCCTTTTCCCAGTCCTTGAGCAGGAAAAGCTCTATTTTGGGCAATATTATTTTTTTATCCCTCAAAAGCCTCAGGGCAGGGCCAAAGGGGCCGCACCTGCTTCCCATGAGCGTTATTTCATCCACAACTGCCCAGGAAAGATTGGAGCAGACCTCCTTTTGATAGGTGCTTTTCATTATTATTGTGCCGCCGCATCTGGTTATTTTTCTTGCTGTATCAAGACCGGACGGATGTCCGCAGGCATCTATCACCGTTTCAAAGGTTTCATCTGTATCTACTGCCACATCTGCAAAGCTTTTGAAGTTTTCCAGCTTATTTTTGTGATGACCGAGAACAACCACATCCGCCCCGTTAAGCGCCACAGCCTGTGCAATCATAAAGGCCAGCCTTCCGTCACCTATTACGCATACCCTCTCATCAGGAGCTATGTGCTTTCTGTTCAGGATTTCCAGCGCCGCTGCAAGAGGCTCTGTGCAGACAGCCTCTTCATCACTTATTTCATCCGGCACTATGTGAAGAAGATCGGTTCTTATTGTCATATACTGGCAAAAGCAGCCGTCCTTGTTTACAATTCCTATTGTTTTTCTGTCAGGGCAGTGCTTCTCTCTGCCTGTTTTGCAGTAAATGCAGTTTTTGCATCCTGCATTTATCTCCCCCACCACCCTTTTGCCATTTAGCAAGGGATTTGAGGATTTTTCCGCTAAACCTACAAATTCATGCCCCAATATTCCCTTAAATTCAGGTCTATACCCCTTTATTATCTCCCTGTCGGTGCTGCAAATTGAAGAAAGCAGTATCTTTACCAAAGTCTCCCCTTCTTTTGGTATCGGAACAGGTATATCCTCCTTGTACACTGCCCTCATATTTTCAAAATAAATTCCCTGCATAAAATCCTCTCCTTTGAAAGGATTTTAGCACATAAACCCCTTTTTAATCAACACTTGACAAGCAAAGACAACTTAACTATCATTTTACTGTATCACTTTATCAGGGAGGAATGGGCATATGGATTATAAAGAAATTATTGTTGCATACGGCAAAAGGCTTATACATGAGGGCTTCACAGTTGAAACATGGGGAAACATAAGTGTGAGGGGAGAAAACGGACTTATATATATAACGCCAAGCGGAATGGATTATGACAGCTGCACAACTGATGACATATGTGTTTTGAATTTGGAAACAGGCGAAATGACAGAGGGCAAAAGGCGCCCATCAATTGAGAAGGAGCTGCATCTTGGAATATACAGAGCAAGAGCTGAGGTAAACGCGGTTGTTCACACACATCCTGTTAATTCCACCGTATTTGCCTGCATGGGCATGGACATACCGCTTTTGTGTGATGAATCGGTGCAGACCTTGGGAGACACTGTAAAATGCGCCCCATATGCGCTTCCCGGCTCCACAGAGCTGGCTGAAGGCTGTGTAAGGGCTCTGGGCAAAAGAGCAAATGCCTGCATACTTATGTCTCATGGAGCAGTCTGCCTTGGAAAGGATATGAATGGGGCTTTCAAAACTGCAAGGGTGCTGGAAATGAGCGCAGAGATTTATTACAGGATATTAGCCGTAAACGGAAAATTCATACCCATTTCGGACGAAAATATATATGCCATGCAAAATATAATACCCAAAAGCTATGGTCAGAATATCAAACAGCAGTAAAATAAGGTATATCTGCACAAAAAAAGAAAAAATCTGCTCAAGCCGCAATAAAAGCATTTTCATAAAATCTTATGCTGCGGCCTGATTTAAAGAGTTTAAGGACATACGGCTTTGATTTAAAAGTTCTTTAAAGAGAATATAAATTATGTTCATCCTTTAATTTTCTTTTGTGGTAAAATAGCTTCATCAAAGCTTTAAAGGAAGAAGAGGGAATTTTTCCCTGCCTTTTTCCCGACAGATTTTATATTACGGAGTATTTCAATGGAAAATATATTTTCAGAGGCTCTTCCCTTTTGGGATGAGCTTAAAGAGGAGCAGAAATCGCTTATACTTACCTCATCTTTTAAGAACAAGGTTTCAAAAGGGACAATAAACCACCACAATTCCAAACAGTGCAGCGGTGTTGAAATTGTAAAAAAAGGCCGTGTCCGTGTGTTTATAACCTCACTTAACGGTGGAGAAATAACACTTTACCGCCTGCTTTCAGGCGATGCCTGTATTCTCAGCGCAGCCTGCATGATGAAAAATTTAAGCCTTGAGATAAGCATGGAATTTGAAGATGAGACAGAGCTTGTCATAATACCAAAGGATGTGTATAAAAAAATATTGGAGGAAAATCCCGCCTGCACACAGTACACGCTGGGCCTTTTGTCGGAAAAATTCTCCGATGTGATGTGGCTTTTCAATCAATATGTTTTTTCAAATATGGCAAAAAGGCTTTCGGATGCCCTCATAGAGCATATCTCCCTGGAGGGAAGCACCTCACTTATGATAACTCATGAGCTTCTTGCAAAGGATCTGGGAACTGCAAGAGAGGTTGTGACAAGGCTTTTGAAGCAATTTCAGACAGACGGTATTTTAAAGCTGCACAGAGGCAGAATAGAAATACTGGATTCAAAGAAATTGATGAAGGTTTAATAATGTGATTTTATCACTGTTTTATACTCTTTTCTCTGATATTATAATGCCATAGAAAAGAAAAAGACAACAAAACAAATTACTATAAAATTTGGGAGGAAATACAAATGGCAGTAGCAATCAACTCAGAAAATTTTGAAAGTGAAGTTTTAAATTCAAAGGTTCCCGTTCTGGTGGATTTTTGGTCAGTTACCTGCGGCCCCTGCGCTATGCTGGCGCCCAATTTTGAAGAGGCCGAAAAGGAAGTGCCCGGCGTAAAGTTCTGCAAGGCTGAGCTTAGCGAAAACATCAAGCTGGCAAGAAGCTTTAAGGTTATGAGCGTTCCCACACTTGTGCTTATACAGGACGGAAAAGAGGTAAAAAGGTCAGTAGGCTTTATATCCAAGGAAGAAATCATTGATATGCTTCCATAAATTTCATAAAAAGTTTAAGCAAAAAAAGCTCGCACAGGCGGGCTTTTTTATTTTTGATGTGGTATAATGGTTTTTACAAGAGGTGAATTATTATGAAAAAAATTGTCACAGTGCTGTTTTTAACACTTATACTTTTTACAGCTGCCTGTGCTCCCAAACAATACCCCGTAGAGGAAATAAAAATCGGTTCTTATAACATAGGCGATGAAATCAAATCGGAGGTTCAAAATAAGGTTACACTCAACCTTTCCGGTCTTTTGGAGGGGACATATGTTGAAGCAAGCATTGATGGTATGCCTGTTGATGTGAATGAAGATCAACAGCTTTCCTTTACATTGGATGAGGTGAGAGATTATAAGCTTAATGTGGCACTGCATGCCGATAAATATGAATCTGCAAAGCTTTCATGGAATTTGACCGCCCTTGCCCACCCCATAGATTTAAAGATTGAATCTGAAAGCGAAAATTTAAACTTTCCGGAAGGAACCGAAAGCTTTGAATTGAAGGTGTCGGCCACAAGAGAAAATGCAAGCTTCAATATAGAGCCAAAGGATTTGGGAGAGTTTATACCGAATGAAGAGCAGGAAGAAAACGGAAAAACGGTGGGAACCTTAAAATTAAAGCTGCCGCAGCAGGGATCAGAGGATTATAAAATAACAGTGACAGCCGAAAATTCCGAAACGGTGTCAAGGACTGTAACTGCCTCTGTGACACCAAAATTAAAAATCGGCATGTCACTTTCAAACCTTTCCCTCTCTTTTTCACAGGAGCAAAAGGTTGAGCTCTATCCCGAAATTGCCGATGCAGGCATAAATGCAAGTGTTGTTAAAGGAGATGCAAAGGCAGAATTAAAGGACAATATAATAACCATCACAGGAGGAAAAAAGGACTCGACAATATATGTTAAGGGTGAAGCTTCAGGTTATATGCCCTTTGAAGGATATATAAATGTAAGTGTTTTAAGTCCTAAGAAAAATGAAAATAATCAGCAGATTGAAAAAACTGTTTCAACAGCAGCTTATGATCATATTTTAGACGGCATTTTCAAGGAGACAAATAAAAGAAGAATTGAAAACGGCTTAGAGCCCTTAGAAAGAATCAAGGTTGTCGATACTCCTGCCATGATAAGAGCAAAAGAAACAGACACGCTTTGGAGCCACACCAGACCTGACGGCAGAGACTGCTTTTCAGTATATGAGGATGTGGGGTTAAAATATTCCTCTATGGGAGAAAATCTCTTCAGTGCCACAAAATATCTGGAGCCTGAAAGGGTTGTAGATGAATGGATGAATTCACCTGCCCACAAGGAAAATATACTTCAGCCGATGTTCAAGGGCATAGGCTTGGGATATTATGAAGGAGACACATATAACTTTTGGGTGCAGCTGTTTGTAGGATAAAAAATGCGTCGGAATATTTCCGGCGCATTTTTCTTTATCTTGAGTATTCCTTTGCAAAATTTCTTATTCTCTTATAATCAGGCATTATTTTTTCAACCTCAGCATAAAAAGCCTTTGAATGATCAAAGACAATAAGGTGGCAAAATTCATGCACAACCACATACCTTGAAAATTCCAATGGGAGAAATACAAGGTCCCTGTTATATGTGATAAGATTCTTTGATTTACAGCAGGAGCCCCAGCGGCTTTTAAAAGCTTTGAAAATTATATTCGGCATAGGCACTCTTTCTTTAAAAAAGCCCTCATAAATTTCCTCTGAGAGCTTTAACAGCATTTTCTCTATGGATGTGTCAAGATATTCAGAAAGTGCCTTTTTTCTTTTGCTTATTTTGGAGCCTTCCGACTCCTTTATAAAAACCACACCCTCTGAAAAGCAGCTTTCCTTTATGGAAGGATCAAACATAAGCCTTGCCCTTCTTCCAAAGAAATATATTTCCTCGCTGCATACATATTGAAGAGCATCCAAAGAAAAGTGCTTTTTATTTTTAAAAGAGAGCAAGGATTTATAAAGTGCTTCCCTGTTTTTCATAATAACTGATATAATAAAATCCTCTTTTACATAACAAGGAGCTGAAATTTTAATTTCGCTGTCTGTGCCGAATCGAAAATTTATATTCTTGACATTTTTTCTTTCAATGGTATAGCTTACTTCTTCATCAAAAAGCATAAGCCTTCCCTTTTGCTGCCTCAGGTTCATAAGCCCTCACCTCACTTTGACAGATTTCTCATCAGGATAAATAAAAAAAGCACTGAAAAACAGTGCTTTTTGGCGGAGATGGAGAGATTCGAACTCTCGCGCCGCTTTCGCGACCTACGCCCTTAGCAGGGGCGCCTCGTCACCAGCTTGAGTACATCTCCAAGTGACAATAAATATGTGTATTAAATATGTTTTTTTATCTTTTGGCGGAGAGGGTGGGATTCGAACCCACGGCTCTTTCGAGTCACTGGTTTTCAAGACCAGCTCCTTAAACCGCTCGGACACCTCTCCGTGCCACGTTACTTTCAAGAGTATATCATCAAGTTATACTTTTGTCAATAAGAAATTTATAAAAATTTGAATCATATGCAAAAATGCTGCATTTAACAGCTCCGGCTTTATGCTGTTTTAAATTTGAATATATGAAAAATCAATTTGTTTTTAAAATAATAATCTAAAATCGGAAGAATTTTAACAATCGGGAACGCCTGTGGAACACCCTGCGCCTATCAGGGGAACAGTATGCAGGTATAATTTATGCTTGTAAACGCCGAAAGGCAAAAAATTTTTGGAGGAAAAATTATGTATTTTGATGTTATTGCTAAAATCCTTGCTGAGCGCATTGGATGTGATGTATCTTCTATAAAGCCTGAGAGCAGCTTTCAGGACTTGGGAATAGATTCCCTTGACACAGTTGACCTCATTATGGAATTGGAGGATGAAATAGGAAAGGAAATAGAGCTTACACAAAAGGTTGAAACCGTCAAAGACTTAGATGATTTCATTTCCCAACTTAAAGAGGACTAAAAAAATGATAAAATCCGAAATTTGCAGCCTCCTTGGAATAAAATATCCCATTTTTCAAGGCGGCATGGCTTGGATAGCTGATGCAAAGCTGTCAAGCGCCGTATCCGAGGCAGGGGGGCTTGGAATAATCGCCTCCGGAAATGCGCCTGCTGAATATATACGCGGCGAAATAAGAAAGGCAAGAAGCCTCACCGATAAGCCCATAGGATTAAACATCATGCTTATGAGCCCTTATGCAGATGAAATTGCTCAATTGGCCTGTGAGGAAAAGGTGGAGGCTGTTACAACAGGTGCCGGAAACCCTTCCAAATATATGGAAAGCTGGAAGAGGGCAAACATAAAGGTTATTCCCGTTGTGCCCTCTGTCGCTATGGCAAAGCTTATGACAAAATTGGGAGCCTCTGCCCTTATTGCAGAGGGAGGAGAAAGCGGAGGTCACATCGGGGAATTGACAACTATGGTTTTAGTTCCCCAGATAAAGGATGCCACCACACTTCCTGTCATAGCGGCAGGAGGAATTGCCGATGCAAGGGCAATGGCGGCTTCCTTCATGCTTGGGGCCTGTGCCGTTCAGATGGGCACAAGATTTTTAAGCGCTAAGGAGTGTTCCATACACCCAAACTACAAGGAAAAGATCCTGAAAGCCACCGATCTTTGCACTATGGTGACAGGAAAAAGACTGGGGCATCCTGTGAGAAGTCTCAGAACACCCTTTGCAAGAAATTATCTGAAGCAGGAATACAGCCAGATGTCTGACGAGGATTTAGAAAGCCTTGGAAACGGAGCCTTGAGATTGGCGGTTCAAAACGGCGACAACGAAAACGGCTGCTTTATTGCAGGACAGTCTGCCGCCTTGGTAAAAAAGGAGCAGACTGCAAGGGAAATTGTGGAGGAGGTTGCAAGAGAGGCTGAAATTATCTTAAAGAGGGCTGATGAATGGGTAAAATAGCTTTTTTATTTGCAGGTCAGGGAGATCAGAGATCCGGCATGGGCAAGGATATTTACTGTTCCTATCCATCTGCCGCAGCTGTGTTTGACACGCTTGAAGAAATAAGACCTTATACAAAGGAGCAATGCTTCAACGGCTCTGAGGAAATATTAAAGCAGACTAAAAACACACAGCCCTGTCTTTATGCACTGGAGGCAGCTTACAGCAGAATTTTAACAGAAAATGGTATTGTGCCCTTTTGCACCGCAGGTTTTTCCTTAGGAGAAATTGCTGCTTGCAGCCTTGCAGGGATTTTTTCTTTGGAGGACGGCTTCAGGCTTGTTATCAAAAGAGCTGAATTTATGGAGGAGGATTCTTTGAAAAAGGACACCTTTATGGCGGCTGTTTTAAAGCTGGAGGAATCTGATCTCTTTGAAATTTGCAAAAATTTCAGAGGGATCTACCCTGTCAATTTCAACTGTCCCGGTCAGATAAGTGTATCCGGTATTCAAAAAGAGAAAGAGGAATTTTTCGAATATGTAAAGAAAAACGGCGGCAGAGTTGTTCCTTTAAATGTAAGCGGAGCCTTTCATTCCCCCTTTATGGAAAAGGCAAGCAGAAAATTTGCCCTTGAATTGGAAGGCTTTGCTTTAAATAAGCCGATTATTCCTATTTATTCTGATAAAACAGGCGAGCTTTATGCAGAAGATATCAAGGAGCTGCTCTCACAGCAGATAAAAAGCCCTGTGAGATGGGAAAAAATTATAAGAAATATGATTCTTTCGGGCGTGGATACATTTATTGAGATAGGCCCCGGAAAAACCTTGACCAACATGATAAAAAAGACAGATAAAAATGTAAGGGCATATTCGGTTTGCAATTTAGATGAAGTTTTAAAAGAGGTGACACCATGTTAAGCGGAAAAACAGCCATTATAACAGGGGCTTCCCGTGGTATAGGAGAGGCAACTGCCTATAAATTTGCAGAAAATCACGCTGACATAGCAATTATTTATGCATCAAACAAAGAAAAGGCAGAGGATGTGTGCCAAAGCTGCATAAAAAATTACGGCGTAAAGGCAATGGCTTACCAATGCGATGTAAGTGATTTTAAAAAGGTAAAGGAGGTAATCGGAAAAATCAAAAATGATTTTTCCAACATTCAAATCTTAGTTAACAATGCAGGCGTTACCAAGGATAACCTTTTGGCATTTATGTCTGAGGATGATTTTGATTCTGTAATTTCCACCAATTTAAAGGGTGCTTTCAATATGATTCGCCATGTCTCCCCCATTTTTATGAAAAACAGGAGCGGTTCGATTATAAATATATCCTCTGTTGTGGGGGTTATGGGAAATGCAGGGCAATGCAATTACTCCGCATCTAAAGCCGGGATCATAGGTCTTACAAAATCCATTGCAAAGGAGCTTGCTCAAAGAAATATAAAATGCAATGCCATAGCTCCCGGATTTATTGAAACCGATATGACAAAATCGCAGCTTGACAATCCCTTTGTTAAAATGATTCCCCTAAAGGAGATGGGAAAGCCGGAATATGTTGCAGAGACTGCGCTTTTTCTCTCCCTTTCCCAATATATAACCGGCGAGGTTATAAGGGTTGACGGCGGATTGGCTATGTAAGGAGATTTTTTATGGATAACAGAAGAGTTGTTATAACAGGTATGGGAGCCGTGACACCCTTGGGGGAAACATTGGAGGAAACCTGGCAGGGTATGCTCAAGGGGAAAAACGGCATAGCACCCATAACTCAATTTGACACAAAGGAATATAAGGCAAAGCTTTCTGCCGAGGTAAAGAACTTTGACCCTTTAAAATATATGGATAAGCTGGAGGCAAACCGCACCGACAGGTATGCACAGCTTGCTGTTGCCGCCTCGCAGATGGCAATAGATGACAGCAAAATTTTAGGAGCTGTTGATCCCGAAAGATTTGCCGTTTATATGGGAAACGGAATAGGCGGCATACACACACTTGAAGCAGAATTGAGAAAGCTTATTGAAAAGGGCCCAAGAAAGGTTTCCCCATTGTTTGTGCCCATGCTCATTGCAAATATGGCAGCAGGACTTATAGCCATAAGATTCAACTGCCAAGGTCAGGCCATGCCCTCTGTCACCGCCTGTGCATCAGGTACAACAGCCATAGGAGAGGCAATGAGGCTTATAAAGCACGGCTATGCCGATGCGGTGATTTCCGGCGGAAGCGAATCTGCAATAACGCCCTCTGCCGTTGCAGGCTTTACAAATATGCAGGCTCTTTCCACAGCCGAAAATGTAAACGAGGCCTCACTCCCCTTTGATAAAAGAAGAAGCGGCTTTGTTATAGGAGAGGGCGCTGCCGTTTTGATTTTAGAGGAATTGGAGCACGCTAAAAAAAGAGGGGCTAAAATCTATGGGGAGGTCTGCGGCTATGGCTCTTGCACAGATGCCTATCACATAACATCCCCCCACCCTGAGGCAAAGGGTGCAGTTCATGCGCTTAAAGAGGCTTTGAAGGAGGCAAAATACATGTCCTGTGACAAAATCTACTTCAACGCCCACGGCACAGGAACACACCTTAACGATATTTCCGAAACTCTGGCTGTCAAAAAGACATTTGGAGAAGAAAAGGCAGGGGAAATTCACATAAGCTCCACAAAATCCATGACAGGACATATGCTTGGAGCAGCAGGAGCTGTTGAAGCTGCTGCTGCAGTTATGGCACTTAATGAGGGCATTATTCCGCCGACTATAAATCTTTTTGAAAAGGACCGGCAATGTGATTTAAACTATACACCTATCAAGGCGGTAAAAGCAGAGCTTTCCATGTCAATTTCCAATTCTTTGGGCTTTGGCGGACACAATGCCTGCCTTATTTTCAGGAGGGTAAATAATGAATGAATCAGAGATAAGAAAATATGCCAATCTTATGAGGGAATTGGGGCTTACAGGTCTTGAAATAAATAAGGACAGCAGCACTGTGAGATTAGAAAGAAATGTAAGTGTCAGAGAAGCTAACCCTTTAAAGACAGATTCGCAAGACGACTGTGCAGCTGCAAAAAACGAGCAGGAGGACTACATAAGCATAAAATCCCCTATGGTGGGAGTTTTCTATTCCTCCCCTGCCGAAAATGCAGAGCCGTATGTCTCTTTGGGAGACAGGGTTCAAAAGGGCAAAACCCTCTGCATTGTGGAGGCAATGAAGCTTTTGAATGAGATACCCTCGGAAATTGACGGCACAATATCCAAAATATGCGTTTCAAACGGTCAGAATGTGGAATACGGCACAGAGCTTTTCAGGCTGAAGAGGTAAAACTATGACAAGAGAAGAGCTTATGAAAATTCTCCCTCACAGGGATAATATGCTGCTTTTGGATGATGCAAAAAATGTTGACGGCGTTTCAACT
Source organism: Oscillospiraceae bacterium (assembly GCA_020024215.1). Lineage (GTDB taxonomy): Bacteria > Bacillota > Clostridia > Oscillospirales > Ruminococcaceae > Yanshouia. Next base: position 22,056 of record JAHHUC010000028.1, read on the forward strand.
GCCCATTATAAGGTCAAGGGTGATGAATTTTTCTTAAAGGGCCACTTTCCTGATAACCCTATTGTTCCGGGTGTCATACTGCTTGAAATTTTGGCACAGTCTGCCTGCACACTTCTTGAGGACAAGCTGTCAGAGGGAGAAACACCTGTTTATACAGGTCTTAACAATGTAAAATTCAGAAGTCCGGTAAGGCCCCATGACCTGATAACGGCAAGCTGTCAGATAACAAGAAGCAAGCACCCCTTCTATTTTGCCAAGGGAAGCATAACAGTGGATGACAGACTTTGTGTGTCGGCAGAATTTTCTTTTGCAATTACAGGAGCTTAAACTATGTTTTCAAAAATACTAATAGCCAACAGAGGCGAAATAGCTGTAAGAATAATAAGGGCCTGCAAGGAAATGGGAATTGCCACGGTTTCGGTTTATTCTGAGGCTGACAGACATTCTCTTCATGCTGCACTTTCAGATGAAAGCTTCTGCATAGGAGAGGCTGAAAGCTCTGAAAGCTATCTCAACGAAAAAGCGATAATAAGTGCTGCGCTTATATCCGGCGCGCAGGCGATACACCCCGGCTATGGCTTTTTATCCGAAAATGCCCATTTTGCAAAGCTTTGCAGAAAAAACGGCATAGTTTTCATAGGCCCTGAGCCTGAGAGCATGGAAAAGCTGAGCGACAAGGCATCTCTTAAAGAGTTGATGAAGGATGCAGGTCTGGATGTAATTTTAGGAGAGAGTGAAATAAACTGCACAGAGGATATAAAAAAAGCGGCAGAGGTTCTTAAATATCCCCTTATGCTTAAAGCAAGAGCCGGCGGAGGCGGAAGAGGAATAAGACTTATAAAGGATGAAGGCGACATTGAGGAAGCATTTTTCCAAGCCTCCAACGAGGCCTCGGGCGCCTTTGGGGATAAATCCCTCTATCTGGAAAAATTTATCTCACCTGCAAGGCACATAGAGCTTCAAATGCTTTCGGATGAATTTGGAAATGCGGTGTGCTTAGGTGAAAGAGACTGCTCTATTCAAAGAAGGAACCAAAAGCTCATTGAGGAAACCCCCTCCCCCGGCGTCTCACATAAAAAAAGGCAGAAGCTTATTGGCAGCGCTGTAAAGGCGATTAAAAAAATAGGCTACAAGGGAGCCGGAACGCTGGAATTTCTCATGGATGAAAGCGGGCATTTCTGGTTTATGGAAATGAATGTAAGGCTTCAGGTGGAACATTGTGTGACAGAAATGCTCACAGGCATAGACATTGTAAAATGGCAGATAAGAATTGCAGCAGGCATGCCCCTGAGCTTTTCTCAGGACAGCATAAGCCTTGACGGAGCTGCTATTGAGTGCAGAATAAATGCCCGCGCCTGCGGAAATATCAAATTTCTTCACATTCCGGGAGGTCCCTCCTTAAGGTTTGATTCTCACCTTTTATCCGGGATGACTATTTTCCCCTATTACGATTCTCTTTTGGGAAAGCTTGTGGTCTTTTCAAAAAGCAGAGAGGAGGCCTTGAGAAAGCTTAGGGCCGCTCTTTGCGAATTGGTTATAGACGGCATACCCACAAACATTGAAGAGCAGCTTCAAATTGTGGAAAGCGAGGCCTTTTCAAACGGAAATTACAACCTGAGCTTTATGGGAGGAAGGTGATAAAATGGCGCTTATAAATTTTTTAAAGCCCAAAAATAATTTGGAGGAGGGCGGCAGATGTGTATTTCCAATTCAGCAGGACGAGGGCGAGCCTGAGAAAAACTGTCCCAACTGCCACAAGGACATACCTTTAAGCCGGCTGTGGTCCTGCAATCTTGTCTGCTCCTGCGGCTATCATTTCAGAATGAAAGCCAGCCAAAGGCTGTTCATCATATGCCATAAAACCAGCTTCTGTGAGCTTTATTCTCACATGAAATCCAAAAATCCCCTCAATTTTCCCAATTATACCGAAAAGCTGGAAACTGTGCAGAATGCCAGCCGGGAAAAGGAGGCGGTTGTGTGCGGAACAGGAAAATTGGACGGACAAGCCGTGTGCATATTTGCTATGGAGCCCTATTTCATGATGGGCAGCATGGGAAGTGTTGTGGGCGAAAAAATAACTCTGCTTTTTGAATATGCACTTTCTCACCATCTTCCCGTCATAGGCTTTACTGTTTCAGGCGGAGCAAGGATGCAGGAGGGGCTTTTATCACTGATGCAGATGGCATAGACCAGCGCTGCTGTAAAAAGGCACTCAGATGCAGGACTTCTATATTTTTCAGATCTTACCAACCCAACCACAGGCGGAGTTACAGCCAGCTTTGCAATGGAGGCAGATATCATTCTGTCAGAGCCCGGGGCAACCATAGGCTTTGCCGGCAAAAGAGTTATTGAAGGCACAACCAGAAAAAGTCTGCCAAAGGACTTTCAGACTGCTGAATTTACATTGCAGCACGGCTTTGTTGACAAAATTTCCGACAGAAAAAATCAAAAGGAGCTTTTGTCCCATCTTATAAAGCTTCACACAGGAGGTTAGAATATGCGCCCGACACCATATGAAAGGGTAAAGCTTGC
>JAHHUC010000029.1 GCA_020024215.1 Oscillospiraceae bacterium
AAGTATTTGTTCTCGTTTTATTTTATAAACGAGCCATTTAACTGTATCACCTATATAAAAAGCCTCACCACAGCATTCCATCTGCCAACTTTCGTAAAATACAGTATATTTCATTTTCAATCTCCCCCAACTACCTCAGGTTTCTTGTTTACTTATAAAGCTATCTCACATCAAGCCCTTGCAGGCGCCATTTTATCTTGATTATCGGCTTTCTTTTTTTGCCATTTCTTACACACACGGCACTTAGCCCGAATTTTTCCCAAAATAACCATAATCCGTTGGCGGTATTTTGATTATAATTGGCAGAAATAAAGCGGAGCTTGTACTAATGCTTTACAGTTTTTTTCTTAACATTCTTCTGTAAATCATATCTCCCGGATCCGGCTGTGTAATCGGCAGAAGGATGCCGTTTTCGATCATCTTCTCAATACGCAACGCAATCCAAATATCTCCGATTCCAAGCTGATACTTGCCGAGGATATTGCCAATTAAAAATGCCTCATGAAATTCAGTATCCATATTGTCAATTTCTCTTTTGATGAAGGAATCATAGAAATCCTTTGGAACACTTTGCAAAGTTCCGTTGATGACTGCTCTGATCGGAGAATTTTCTGCCTGCATTTCACGCCATTTTAAGGCTGCAAAACGGATAAATGCCGGAATAACTTCTTTTTCCAGCGGCAGAAATTTATAAAACTCCTTTGGGCTTACTCCACCCCACCCCATATAATTTACAATGGTATTTCCCCATTCCACACGGTTTGGGAGCTTGATTGCACACATTTTAGGGAGCTTTTCCATTCTTTTTTGCAATTCAGAAAGAAACCAGCACAAACCGCAGTATTCATAAGGCTGCTCGCTGTACCAGATCCGAACAGCTTCTCCCATGCTGCTGCGATGAATCAGTTTATCCGGCGATTCCTTTGCCTCTTTAAGATAATCAAGAGAATATGCATATTCCTCAGGAAACAAAGAATAGACATTTGAAAGGTAGTTGATTCTATTTTCCGATAGACAATCCCCGGAAATGTCTCCGGTGCTGAGATCATTTGCAAAGCAAAAGATATCCCGGCTGTTTTTGCCTAATGAAGCTGCTTTATTCTGTCGCTTTTTCAGTCTTTCTTCAGCCTTTTGCTGCTTTTTCACCATCTCGTTGTTATGTGGATAACTGCCGTCATCGGTCAAATAACAGACAGCTTCGGCACCTTAAGTACAACTTTCTGCACAATGCTGTGCTGCTTTTAGAGATCCTTCTGCGCTTTTACTGAATACTACCTCTAACATTTTTTCAAACCTTCTAAAACTGAAATTCATTATGCTCAACATTTACAAGTATCAGAATAAGTTAGGCCTAACTAAGCACATTATATCAATTTTCAAAGTATAGTCAACTGTAATATGGCAAGGGCGCACTTATTTACCACACAATTGTGCGATGGTACTTTTTTGCTTTGCGTGCCCTCTTAAAGCAGGAACCATTGCCCTCTCACTATGCAGTAAAAAAGGATTGTCATTCCGCTTTTTTAAGTATACATCAAAACGGCCTTTTAAAAATACATACCGGATTTTCTCCTGCACTCTCTTTACAGCTATTTAATCGCCATGAGAAGGACGCTCCTGCAAGGAGGTGATTTTGCCTTTTTGTGCTTAATTTTGCCATTGTGACATCTTTTTTCTTTATGGCTTTCTTCCCTCTTTACTTACTATACCCTTTTTCTTGGCGCAGCAGTAATTTAAAGCTTTAAGGGTTATTTTCTATTTTTAATTTGCTTATTTAAAAGTCATATAATCCACAGCTTGGCTTTAACAGGAAATGCTATAATTCCTTTGCCAAAACAAAGCAAAATATAATAGAGGGATTACAAAATCAAATCAGAAAGCAAATTTTACAAATATTAGAAAAAATTCGGATTAAAGCTTGAATTGCAGCCTGATTATGTTATAATCATATTTAGTTGTAGCATCAACCTTTTAAAACAGGAGAATTTATTTATGGATTTTACAAAAAGGCAAATTACAAAAATAGCCAGAGAAGCAAATAAGCTGACTATTCAGACGATGAAGGAAAAAGGAATAGGAAGCGGAGAATTCGATCTCATTCATCTTGTTCGTCACAATCCCGGAATTTCACAAAAGGATGCCGGACAGAAGCTTAACATGGATAAGGGTGCTGTTGCCCGCCGTGTTGTCAGCCTTGAGCTGAAGGGATATCTAAAAAGAAAGGAAAACCCGGATGATGCCAGAAGCCGTCTGCTGTATGCAACTGAAAAAGCGGATTCTTTGAAAAATTCCAAGGCTGCGGTAGAAGCTGCCTTTTATACATGGCTGCTCGAGGAGCTGAGCTTTGAAGATAGAGAGGTATTCTGCAATATTCTGGAGCAGCTTTATCTTCGCTCAAAGGCGGAAAGCCGCAGCGGATTTATCCATCTTTATGAGAGACTTAACAATGCGGAGGTAAGCTCAAATGAAAAATCCTAAGCATGGACAGATATGGTATTATCTGAAGCCGGAAAAGCCTGCTTTAGCCGTCATCACCCTATCCGGAATTATTTACAATGTGGGCATGACAGCCAATCCCTGGTTTGAGGGAAAGCTGGTGCAATATCTGTGTGACATCATAGACGGCACCAAAGCTTTTCACAATATGCTCAAGCTTGCACTCGTCTATACAGCTGTTATTTTGATTATACAGTCAATGCGGTTTGTGAAGCGTCTGTATGTGCGCAAATTTGCCAACCACATCAATCGTGCAATGAAGGAAGATCTTTATCACAGCATGATTTCAAAAAGCAAGGCAGATTTGGAAACGGAGGGAGTAGGCTCTTTGATGACCAAGGCCATCTTTGATGTAGATGCCTGTGCAGAGGGAATACGCAAATTCACCACAGAAATTTTTGATACCGGAGTGGTGATGATCGCCTATTTTGTGCTGTTGCTGGGCTATGACTGGAGATTGACAATTATCTCAATGCTATTTCCCCCGATAGCCTATATGATTGCGAACAGGCTGAAAAAAATTGTTACAGAAAGTGCCAAAAGCTACAAGGAGAGTGCAGAGAGGCTGAGCGCCGCAACATATGACAGAATAGGAAATGCCCTCACATACAGAATATATGGTCAGGAATCCAATCAAAATGCTTTATATGAAAAATGTCTTGTTGATTATGAGGCTAAGGCAGTCAAGGCAAACATTTGGGAAAACGCAATGCAGCCAATCTACATGGTGATTTCTATGGCAGGATGCATATGTGTACTTTGGTTTGGCGGAAAAAATGTATCCGGCACAGGCTGGGCACAATGGGATATTGCAGCATTTGTCACATTTCTTTCCTGTTTTACAAAGCTGTCGGTAAAATCCTCCAAGGCTGCAAAGCTGTTTAATTCTGTGCAGAAGGCATCCGTTTCATGGAATCGCATAAAGCTGTGGCTCACACCTAAGGATGAGATAAAAATTGAAAGCCAAATCATTCACAAAGCCAAAACAGATGAGAAAACAGCACTTGAAGTTGAGCATGTCTCCTTCTGTCACAAGGGCTGTCCCTATCTTTTTTCCGATATTTCTTTTTCTGCAAAGCTTGGAGAAATAATTGGCATCACCGGACCTATCGCCTGCGGCAAATCCACGCTGGGACAGCTTTTGCTTGGTGAAATGCCCTATGAGGGGACCATCAAAATGTATGGGGATGTTTCATATATGGGGCACGAGACGGAGCTGATAAGCGGTACTATTGAAGAAAACATACTGCTTGGAGATAAAGCCGATGTGCAGGATGCCCTTTCCTGGGTGCAAATGGATGAGGAGGTAAGCAGCATGCCCAAGGGCATAAAAACCAGAATCGGAAACGGGGGCATCACACTTTCCGGAGGGCAGCAAGCCAGAATTGCACTGGCAAGAACTCTTCAGCACCGCAAGGAGATTTTGATTTTGGATGATCCATTTTCTTCAATAGATATGGAAACGGAAAGAAAGATATTCTCAACTCTTAAAGAGCTTGCAAAAAACAGTGCTGTGCTGCTGTTTTCCCACAGGCTGTCCCTCTTTCCCCAAATGGACAAGGTTATTTGGATAGGAAAGGATTCCTTTATTGTCTCCAATCATCAAGAGCTTATGTCAGAAAACCCGGAATACGCCGCCTTTTACAGGGCACAAACCCAGACAAATGACAATAAGGGAGGAAGCCATGATGAAAAATAGCGCAGTGATGAAGGCGGTGAGAAAAACAATAACAAGCTGCAAAAGACTTACAGCTATGCTTATTCTCACTGTTATAGGCAGCATTGCAATAGGATTGGTTCCGCCGCTTGTTTTGGAATGGATTATAAATTTGCTCACAGAGGGCAAAGAGACTTCCTTTGCTTTGGTTATGGGCTACTTTTTGCTGCTTTCCCTCTCCGGCTTTATGGATGCCAAAAAAGAGAGCCTTATCACAATGTTTGGTCAGAAAATAACACATCAAATCAGAAGCATCATGTGCCAAAAGCTTAAAGCCCTTCTTGCAGATTACTACACCATGCAGGATACAGGGGCAGCTGTCTCCCGATTTGTAGGCGATGTGGACACCATAGAAAACCTGTTTACATCCGGCATCATCAGCATGGCAGCAGACGCCCTACGCCTTTTGAGCATTTTGGCAATCATATACCTGAAAAGTCCGGGCTTGGGGCTTATGCTGCTTTTTGTGCTTCCATTATTGTATATGATGACTCGCAGCTTTCAAAAGCGTATGCTGTCAGCCCAGATGGACAATCGTCAGGCGGTGGGCAGCTCCAACAATCATATTTTAGACACCATTCGCAGCATACGGATGCTGCACAATCTTAAAAAAGAGCCGTATATGGAGAAAAAGTATGATGTCCACATTCAGGAGCGTTTTGCTGCAATCAACAAATCCAATTTCTATGATTCCGTTTACTCTCCCATAATCATGTCAGTGAACGCTGTTTTGATAGCTGTGATGATGGTTCTCTCTGCCAAAGGCGGCAATATGATGGCTTTTTTCGGTATGTCTGCCGGAACTGCTGTTGCTGTCATCTCCTATGTGGGAAAAATTTTTGAGCCATTGGAGAGCATCGGCATGGAAATTCAAAACATTCAATCCGCCCTTGCAGGCATCAGGCGGATAAACGACTTTCTGAATGAACCTGAAAAAAAGCAGCAGGCTCAGGCAGACTTCAAAGAGAAGGAAAATCTTCCGGCAATTTCCATACAGCAGCTGCACTTTGGCTATGAACGAGAAAAGGAAATCTTGCAGGGGCTTACTCTTACTGTCGAGCAAGGAGAGCATATAACCATGATAGGCAGGACAGGAGCAGGAAAAAGCACAATATTCAAGCTGCTGCTGGGAATATATGAGCCTTGGAGCGGTACAATTGAGATATTCGGACACAATTCCACCGCCATTAAGGAAAAGGACAGAAGATTTATATTCGGCTATGTTGAGCAGGAATTTCATGCTGTGCCCGGAAGCATTTTAGAGCAGATTACGTTATCCGATCCCTCAATAAGCCGAGAACAGGCAATTGATGCGCTTAATGTTGTAGGTCTTTGGGAGACGATAAAGGATTTTCCCGACGGACTTAACACGATCTATGCAGATTCGCTGTTCTCCCAAGGTCAGATGCAGCTTATCTCCATTGCCCGGGCAATAGCATCAAACCCAAGGATTCTTTTGCTGGATGAAATTACTGCGGATTTGGATTCTGAAACCGAGCATCGGGTTTTGCAGGCATTGCAGGCTGCATCTGAAAACAGGACTGTCCTTTCCATTTCCCATCGTTTGTATGAATATAGCGGCGGAAGATGCATAACAATTTCCTGATGCTAAAAAGCTTATGCCCCTATTTATTCCCTGCTGTCATAATGGATTGAAAGGTATATATCTGCCTTCTAAAAAAATTCCTCTAAGAGGAAGAAAAAGCAAAAACAGACATCACAGGTATGCTCTCTGGCATTATTTTAAAGCTGTATTTTGATTTTAAAAAACTAAAAAAACCAAAAGCCAAGGCAGCAGAGCTATCAAGCTTTAGTATCCTGTCTCCTTGACTTTTGGTTAATTTTTTTATGGTTTAAGCAAGCCCTTTTTATCCCTTATTTTTGAAAAGAGATCCGCTTTTGCAAGGCTTTTCATGCTGCGCAGGCTTATAGCCAACGTGGATATATTATGCAGGCTTGCCGACTTAGCCGGGGGCAATATTCCCAAAAGTCCCAAGCCTATCAGGCTGCCGTTAAAGCCTATAATAAATCTGTAATTGGAATCAATGCGCTTCATAAGTCTCTGTGCAATCAGTCTTAGCTCCACAAGCTCCCACAAATCATTGGCAGAAATTGTAATATCAGAAATTTCTCTTGCAAGAGCTGCACCGTCGCTTATGGAAATGCCCACATCTGCCTCTGACAGTGCAGGTGAATCGTTGATGCCGTCACCTACCATGACCACAATATGTCCCTCTGCCCTAAGCTTGGCGATATACTCAGCCTTGTCAGATGGCAGCACCTCTGCACAAAAATCATCAATTCCAAGCTGCTCTGCTATTGCCCTTGCAGTGCAGTGATTATCTCCTGTAAGCATGACAGTATTTTTTATTCCCATACTTTTAAGCGCAGACAGCACATCAGAGGCCTCTTCTCTCAATGGGTCAGAAATGCATATAACAGCTATAAGCATGCCTGCTGCCGCCATATAAAGGTGGGAATATTCATTGGGGAGGGAATCGAATTTTTCCCTTTCAGCTTCAGGAATACAGCACTTTTCGTCCTCAAAAATAAAGTGATAGCTGCCTATCAGCACACGGACATCGTTTATGGTGCTGGCGATTCCGTGAGCTACTATATATTCCACCTTTGTGTGTATCTCCTGATGGTCGATATTCTGATGCTTTGCCTCCTCCACCACAGCATTGGCCAGAGAATGGGGGAAATGCTCCTCAAGGCAGGCTGCAACCTGAAGCATATCCTTTTCATTTTGTCCGTTGAAGGCAACCACCTTTACAACCTTTGGACAAGCGTGCGTCAATGTTCCGGTTTTGTCAAAAACAATGGTGTCAGCCTGAGAGATAGCCTCTAAAAATTTTCCGCCCTTTACATTTATATGTCTTTTTCCTGCTTCACGCATGGCAGAAAGCACTGCCAGTGGCATTGCCAATTTCAAGGCGCAGGAAAAATCCACCATAAGCACAGAGAGCGCCCTTGTAACATTTCCTGTAAACATAAAGCCCAGCAAGCTGGCACAAAGTGTATACGGAACCAGCTTATCAGCAAGATTTGATGCCCTTTTTTCGGCTGCGGATTTAAGCTGCTGAGATTCCTCTATCATGGAAACTATCTGGTCATATCTGCTCTGTCCGCTGGCTGACCTTACCTCAACCACACATTCGCCCTCTTCGACAATAGTGCCTGCATACACTGCGCTGTCTCTGTGCTTTGCAACAGGGGTGGATTCCCCTGTAAGAGATGCCTGATTGATAACAGCTTCCCCTTCAACCACAATTCCATCCATAGGAACTGCGTTTCCTGTGCGGACAACAACCCTGTCACCGGGAGCTATCCGGGAAATTGGTACAAGCACCTCCTTGTCCTCACTTTTAAGCCATACCCTGTCTACATTTAAGGACATGCAGTTTGCAAGATCGTCAACCGAGCGTTTGTGCGTCCACTCCTCCAAAAGCTCTCCTATCTGGAGCAGGAACATAACCATATCGGCTGTGCCGAAATCTCCTCTGAACACCGAGATCCCCACAGACAGGGCATCTAAAAGCTCCACCCTCATCTGACCTGTCAGCACACAGCGCAGACCTCTGAACAAAAAGGGCAGCATATGCAGTGCTATACGTATGCAGCGTATCCATGACGGCATGAAAAGCCTGAAAAAGGCCTTTTTCATAACCAGCATAACCATTTTTTCCTGATATTCTCTGTTTATCATGCGCGAGCTGTGACCTGAAAGAACAGCCTCCCTTTCAGCCTTCTGCCATGTAAACACTGCTATTGAATGGATTACATCCTCTCTTTTTCCGGTATAACGTATTATGGCAGAGCGGGTGCGCTCATGGACCTTTACATCCTCTGCCCAAGTCTGCTGACAGAGCCATTGTTCCAGCATATCCGCCTGTTTGACAGACATTTCATCCATCATAAGGGCAATACGCATACGCCCCCTGCTCTCATGCAAAATTTTAGCCTTCATCCTATTTTTTCCTCCATAAAAATAGGAGCCAAGCTGCGGCTCCCACTATATCTGATAGCAGATGTCAGATCTATTCCTCTATATTATCCTCTTTTTCTTCAGACTCATCCACAATCTCAGACTGCTTTTCTCTGTCAGCTGCCTTAGCTGCGCGAATCTCATTCAATTCCCTTGCCTCAGCCAAAATATCAGCTGCGTTTTCCTGGAGCATTGTGACTGTTTCCATAGCGGAATCCTTTGCCCTCAGACCTGCTGCAGCTGCCTGCACATAAAGCTGCTTTGCTTCTCTTGATCCAAGCAATTTAAGTCCCACAGAACCGAACAGTGTTCCTCCTACAAAAAGTGCCAGCTTAGAATAATTGCTCATATTTATATACTTCCTTTCAGTGCTCTACTTACGCCTGTAACCTGTTATCATAACCATTATCATGCAGATAACAGCACCCCATGCCCAAAACTTATGTAATTTCATAGCTAAAACCTCCATTGTACACAAAAAGGCATATTACGTTCATTTTTCATTTTATGACAATCCTGTTTATTTTTCCAACTTAATCGGATGTATATATACTGAATCAGACATTTTTTCTGTAAAAACTGGGCGTTACACCATATGTGCGCCTGAAAATAACATTGAACTGGCTTGTGCTTTCATAGCCTATGCTTTGAGAAATCTGCAATATGGTCATATTTGTGCTTCTGAGCAATTTTGCAGCCATCTGAACACGGCACAGCAGCATCCATGTATGAATAGGGTAGCCGTAAAGCTCTCTGAACCATTTCTTCAATGCTGTCGGCGACATATTGAATTTTTGCGACAGAGAGGTTATGGTCATTTTTTCATCCAGATGAGTTTCCACATACTCCCTCACAGAATTCAGACATTCAACGGCATATGCAGGAACAGCTGCGCTTTTAACATTTCCGTTGAACATGGGATGCTTTGTAAAAAGCAGGTGAAAAAATTCCGCTGTCTTTAAAATGCAGTAGGGCAGCTGCTCATTTTTAGAAAGAGACATAAGTATATTCAAAAAGCTTTGGCTCCAGCTGCTGCCCTTTATTTGAAAACAACCATTGTACACATCCAAAAAGGCCTTTACCTCCCGGCTGCTTATTCCGTTTTTATTTATGGCATTATAAATTCTTAAAAGCGGCCTGCACACTTCAATATCCACACCTATACAGCATAATCTGGCTTTTTCCCTTATATAAACCTCCTCAAGCTTAAAGTCCTCTGAAAGAAGGATAACATCACCTGCGCTGACAGAGAAATCCTTGTTTTTTTCACAATGGAGCGAAAATGAGCCCTCATAGCAGAAAACAAGCTCTGCTTTGTGCAAGACGGCAGTTTTTTTCTCAAAACAATACCTTCCGACAGATACATTGTCAGAAAGAAATTCATGCACCGAAATTCCGTCTGCACAAAATTCACTGCATTCCCCCTTTAAAAAATCTGAAAGCATATGCTTACCTCACAACGAAAATTTACAAACTTACAGTTAGTTGTATCTAATTGATTCTACCACATATTTTTACTTCTTACAACAATAAATGTAAATAATTTTCCGGTTGCAGCTTATCCCCTGTTTTTCCCCATAAATCAAAAAATTCATATTCTATTCTCCAAAAGTTGATAAAAACACAAATTTATGCTATTATTAAGGAAATTTCATATTGTCGGGATTTAAAATAAAATGAAGAACAAAAATTTGCTTCAAAGCATAAAATGTGCGCTTCAAGGCCTTAAAAGAGCGTTTGCAACAGAAAAAAATTTAAAGACATACCTGCTAATTATCTGCTTTACAATGGCAGTCAACATTCTTTTTGGCATTTCTTACAAAAGCTACACAGCCTATATCATATGTGTGTGCGGTGTGTTTTCCGCAGAATGTCTGAACACTGCTATGGAGGTCATATGCAACTTTTTAACCGAAGAGTATGAGGAAAAAATCAAGGATGCAAAGGATATTGCAGCAGCAGGGGTTCTTATATGGGGCTTTGCCTTCTGGATAACGGAATTTATTTTGATTGGGGAGAAGCTTTTTGCCTGATATGTATTTTACAATGACGCCGCTTATTTTATCCGGGGCTGCCAATATGCTTTTCACAAAGACAAATCTATACAAAATGCACAAACATCCGATTGACAACGGAAGGCTCATGTGGGATAACAGGCGTCTGTTTGGAGACAACAAAACTTGGATAGGCTTTTTCTCCATGATATTTTTCTGCACCCTTTTCCAGCTGGGCTTTGGAATTTTCTGCAATGCTGCCTCACTTAATGCCCATTGTGATGTTTATTCTGTATATGAAAACAGCCCTTCTCTCAACCTTCTTTTCGGATTTCTCACAGGGCTTATATACATGGTTTCAGAGCTTCCTAACAGCTTTATCAAAAGAAGAGTGGGCATCAAGGAGGGAAAGACAGCTAAAGGCTTAAAGGGATTGGTATTTTTTGCCGTTGATCAGGTGGATTCACTTATAGGAGTGATGCTGCTTTTATATTTCTTCTCTGACATAAGCATGGCAAAATATTTTCTTTATGTCATTTTAGGCGCAGCTACGCATATTGTGATAAATATTGTTTTATATCTTATCAAAGTGAGGGAAAATATATGAAAAAGCCGTTTTTCGGATTTTACAACCGGTCTGTAATACTTACCTATCTGGGTGTGTTTTCATCCTTTGCCGGAATTTCTCTGCTGTTTTCAAAGGACATGGCTGCAATGCCCTATGTGCTTATTTTTTTGATTATTTCCGCCTGCTTTGATATGTTTGACGGTCCTGTCGCAAGAAGATGCAAGAGGAATGAAACGGAAAAGCAGTTTGGAATACAGCTTGACAGCCTGGCTGATACAATTTCCTTTGTGTTGTTTCCTGCTCTCATAGTGTTTAAATTTACAGGCCCGGGCATATTTTCCTACCTTGCAGGCTTTTTTTACATATTTGCCGGAATAATGCGCCTTGGCTTTTTCAATGTCACCACAGAGCACAGCCCCGGAGTATTCACAGGAATGCCGGTTGTATATGCAGCGCTCATCTACCCTCTTTTATACCTTGCGCTCACATATGCAAAGGTTGAGAATTTCGGAATTTTCTTTATCATTGCATCAATTGTGATTTCATTTCTTTTCATATCAAATTTCAAAATGAAAAAGCCATCCTTAAAAGAGGTGACAATGTTTGCAGCCTTGGCAGCAGCTGTTGTAACCTTGCTTTTGCTGCTGTAAAAAGGAATAGGGACATGATAAAATATTACGACAGGAAAAATTCAAAAATGGCAGAGGAGGCAGAATATGGTGAGAGATGGCTTAAATTTCTTTACCATACAGCCTCAGGCAGATTTCTTCTGAAGGCATTTGCGGCAAGGCCGTTTTTCAGCTTTTTGCAGGGCTTGTGGAAGAAAAGCAGATTTTCTGCAAGGGAAATAAAGCCCTTTGCAGAAAAATACGGCATAAATATAACAAATGAGCAATTAAGCAGCTTTAAAAGCTTCAATGATTTCTTCACAAGAGCCCATGAGCCGATAATCAGCCCTGATGAAAATGTGCTTACAGCTCCTGCCGATTCAAAAATAAGCTATTTCAGGATTACTGATGAGCTTAAAATAAATGTCAAAAACTCTTTGTACACTGTTTCTGAGCTGCTTGAAAGCCCTAACACCGCAGAAAAATTCAAAGGCGGCACCTGCATTGTGTACAGGCTGTGTGCAGATGACAATCATCACTACTACTATATAGATGACGGCTGCCTTTTATGGAAAAAGAAAATAAAAGGACTTTTGCACACTGTAAGGCCCATATCCAAAGACTATAAGGTATTTTCCAGAAATTTCAGGGAGGTAAGCCTTTTGCAAACAGCCCATCTGGGAATTGCAGCACAGATAGAGGTGGGCGCTCTTTTGGTTGGCAAAATAAGAAATTACGACAGGACGGAATTTAAAAAGAATGAGGAAAAGGGCTTTTTTGAATTTGGAGGCTCAACTATAATAATACTGCTCAACAAGGAAATACTGTTTGACAGTGACATTGCAGAAATGAACGGCTTAGGAATTGAAACAAAAGTTTTTGCCGGAGAAAGGGTTGCTCTGATATGCTCAAGCGATTGAATATTTATTTTAAGGAAATGTATCCCATAGTTCCCAGATTGTTTTTGGGAGCTCTTATTTTTTCGGAAATATACTTTATCATACTTCTTAACAGCGGCATAACCGATTTTGACATAGGAATTCAGGAGCTTGTCTGTGCCTTTACTGTTTTCAGCTTTTTATGCTGGCTTAGGATAGCGGATGATTTTAAAGATTATGAGCTGGACTGCCGGCTTTTTTCTTTCCGACCGCTGCCTTCAGGCAGGGTGACAAAGCGTGATTTAAAGATTTTTGTGAGTATTCTGATTTTTGTCACACTTGTTCTGAACCTTGTATTTATGAACAATTTCATATTCTGCCTTATACTTTACACATACGGAAGCCTTATGGCACTTTGGTTCTTTCAGAAAAACAAAATTCAAAAGTCGCTGCCTATGGCGCTTATAACCCACAATCCTGTGCAGATGATACTCAATATATACATAATTTCATTTGCGGTTATAAAATATCATATACCTAAGATTTCCCTGACCATCATTATGGCGGCATTTACTCTGTATTTTCCTGCACTTATCTGGGAGGTATCAAGAAAAATCCGCGCCCCTAAGGACGAAACCGAATATGTTACATACAGCAAGCTGTTCGGATATAAAAAGGCTGTGAACTTTGCAGCCTTTGTAACTGTTTTGGATATATTTACAAATTTTGTTCTGGTTTGGAATCTCAACAAAATTTCTGTAATTATGCTGAGCTTAAACCTGCTTTGGATGATGCTGAAATTTCATAAATTCAAACAGCAGCCAGAGAGCTTCAAGCTGGTGGATGCAGTTGAAAGATACACATACATCCAAGAGAGCATAATGATACTCACAATCGTGTTTTTTCTGTTTTTCGGAAAGGTGTAGGGATGAAAATTGAAGCATGAGAACTTGAGATTTTTAGCTCAGAACGGCTTTCCTGTGCCGAAATTCACTGTTTCATCAGACCCATCTGATTTTGATGAGACATTCAGCGATGCTGAATTTTTTGCTGTGCGCTCCTCTTTCTCCTCTGAGGACAGAGAAAAGGCCTCCTTCGCAGGGCAATATGACACTTTTCTCAATGTGCCGAGAAAAAATGTGAAAAGCAAGATAGAAGCTGTGCTGCAAAGCAGAAATAACAGCAATGTAGCAAGCTATAAGCAGGCTAAAAATATATGTGAAAACGAAACCGGCTGTGTAATTATTCAGGAGATGATTTTTTCTGACTTTTCCGGCGTAATATTCACGGCAAATCCGGTGGGCATTTTAAATGAAATGGTCATTGTGGCAGGCAGGGGTCTGGGGGATAATGTTGTAGATGATAAAATAAATACCGTTTCCTATTTTTACAACACAGATGATGATATATGCTGTGCATCCGGTCAGGATGGCTCCTGCTCGCTTGATGAAGAGATTATAAAAAAGCTTTTAAAAACTGCAAAGGATATACAAAAGCTTTACAACAGGCATATGGACATAGAATATGCCGTAAAAAATCAGGATATATACATTCTTCAGGCAAGGCCCATAACCACTCTTTCTCTTGAAAGCCCCATCATATTGGATAACAGCAACATTGTGGAAAGCTATCCCGGTGTATCCCTTTTGCTCACGCAGGATTTTGTAGGAGAGGTCTATTATGAAATTTTTAAAAGCTGCGTGCTTCGCATAAGCAAGGATCCTGTGCTTGTTGAGGCTATGGATGAATATTTAAGGTATATGACCGATGCTGCCAATTGGCGAATTTATTACAGGATAAGCTCCTGGTATGCCGTTTTGCACCTTTTGCCCTTTGACAAAAAAATAATTTCCATATGGCAGCAGATGCTTGGTGTTTCCAATCTTTCGGTGACATTGCCCCAAAAATTAAAGGTATCAAAAAGAACTAAATTCACAGTACTTAAATCCTTTATTTACTATCTTTTTAAAACTCCCTCACTTATGGAGGAGTTGAACAACAGCTTTTTTCCCAAATATAAGTCCTATATGCAAAAAATTGAAAAAAGCAGCACCATAGATGAGCTTTTGGATATATATGAATACATAAAGCTGGATGTGCTGAAGGATTGGGATATCACACTTATAAACGATATGTATGCCTTCATATTTACTGCTTTGTCAGGAAAAAAGAACAAGGAGCTGATTTCCAAAATCAAAAACCTTGAAAGCATGAAGCCTGTTGAAAGCATCAGGGAGCTGTGCTGCATTTCAAAGGAATTCGGGTTTGATTCGGATGAATATAAAAAAGCTGCAAAAAAGCACATAGAGGCCTACGGCGACCGCTGCCTGTCAGAGCTTAAACTGGAAACAAAAACATACAGAACCAACCCTGAGCTTTTGGATATATATATTAAAAGTCAAGCCGGTGACGCGATATCTTCTTTCTCACACTGTCCTAAAACTAAAAACATATTTGTAAAAAAGGCCAAAACGGGAATAGAAAACAGAGAAATTTCAAGAATGAACCGAAGCCGTCTTTATGGGGCAGCAAGAAGCATATTTCTCAAGATTGGGCAGATTTTAAAAAATGAAGGAAAAATAGAAAGCCCTGATGATGTTTTTTATCTTCACATTTCAGATTTGCGTTCAGCCTCCTGCCTGTGCTTTCTTGTTGAGCAAAGAAAGAAACAGGCCGATTTTTACAAGCAGGTCCCCAACTATTCCAGACTTATTTTTGATAAAAGAATTGTCAACAGAGAAGGTCAGATAGAACATTCCCAAATACTGCATAAAAAGGATATGCTTTTTGGAATAGGCACATCGTGGGGCAAGGTTACAGGTGAGGTTTTGGTTATAGACGAGCCTGAGGACACCATTGATACAAGAGGAAAAATACTGGTGACAAAATCCACGGACCCGGGATGGGTGCTGCTTATACAAAACTCCATAGGCATAATTGCCGAAAAAGGCTCACTTTTAAGCCATACCGCAATAATTTCAAGAGAGCTTGAAAAGCCTGCTGTGGTCAATGTAAAGGACTGCACAGCCATACTTAAAACCGGTGATGTTGTATTGTTGGATGCAGATACCGGAACTGTTTCTATAAAGAGGTGATTTTTACGGAATTAAAATGCCTTACAGATATGGATAAAAGAACCCAAAGGCTGTTTTTAAGCCTTCCCAAAAGACTTTATAAGGACAGGCTTTCCCAGGATATAAAAACAGAAGTGCAAATTTTAAAGGGTGTTCACACGCTGAGCAGGAATTTTAATATATTTCCCTTTGTGGCTGTAAGGGGAAATCGACCTGTTTGCAGATGTATTCTCACAATCTATGAAAATGACACAAAGGGCTATGTGGGCTTTTTTGAAGCCGAAAATGACCTTGAGGCAGTAAAATTTATGCTGAATCTGGTATCAAAAAAAGCTGCAAAATTAAAAAGGACTGTTTTGGAAGGTCCCTTGGACTCATCAATATTCATCAAATACAGATTCAAGCTTGACCATTTTGACAGCACATATACAGGAGAGCCTGTAAACCTCCCCTATTATCCTGAGCTATGGGAAAAGTGCGGTTTTGAAAAAAGCGACTGCTATGTTTCAAACAAGCTGAGAAAGGTTTCAAAATGTGATATTGATATGCGCTTTCAAAGGGTTTTTGAGCGCTATATCAAAAGAGGTTACAGCTTTATAAGCCCCACACCGGCAAGCTTCTATAAAATTTTAGGAGATGTTTACCGGCTTCTCATCCGGCTTTATGCGGATTTTCCCGGATATAAGAAAATTGATTCAAAGCAGTTTGAAGATATGTTCGGCAGCTTAAAATATGTGCTGGATTTCAATATGGTGAGGATGGTATATAAAAACGACAGGCTTTGTGCCTTCTGCATTGCCATACCCAATTACAGAAATCTAACCTTTGGAAAAATAACCCCGTCCAAGCTTATGAAAATTCTGAAAATCAAAAAGAAGCCTTTTGAATATGTGATAATGTATATGGGCGCAGCTATCTCCTCTCCGGGCTTAGGCTGTGCCCTCATACAGGATGTAAGGAACATTTTATATGAAAACGGCTGTACATCCATAGGAGCTTTGATACATGAAGGAAAGCTGACAGAAAAAATGTACGAGGATCTATGTGTTGATAAAATACACTATGCACTTTATAAAAAGGTTATAGGTGAGTAGATTTTAAAGCAGCAGGCTGTTTTAAATTTTCCGTATTTTCACTGTAAACACAAATTTCATATAAACAAGCATGAATATTGTGTATTTAAGTAAAAAATTGTTGATATGACTGTATTGTTCATGTTATAATAAAAAAGCAACCATAAAAGATAAATTATGTATAAATTTTATAAACAAAAGCTTTTTGGCAATTTTAAAACATTTTAATTCGAACAATGGTGGCAAAACAGGAGAAATTCAGCCTGTTTTGCTGCTTTTTAGCTTTTTAAGAAGGGGGATGAAGCTTTGAAGGAACTGCTTGACTATCTGGAGGGGCTGGATAAATCTGCTTATATCTCAGATGTTCAGACATATGAAATAATTTTTATGAACAGATATCTGAGAAACAGTCTGGGTTATGCAGAAAATGATGAGTATAAGGGCAGAAAATGCCATAAAATTTTATACAACAGTGATTCTCCCTGCAGCTTTTGCAACAACAAAATTCTGGAAAACGGAAAATTCACAGAATGGATATATGAAAACCCTATTATAAAGCAGCGCTGCGCCGTTGAAAATACACTTATAACATCAAACGGAAAAAATTATCGGGTCGAGGTATCATCTGAGGATGCCCTTTCACAAATTGAAAAAACCACTCACTATTTCGCAATAAATGAGGCTGTTTTAAATAAATGCCTTCAGCTTTTTTTCTCATCTTCTGACCCAAACAAATCCTTAGAGGCTCTTTTAAAATATATAGGAGAAAGCTTTGATGCCGACAGAACATACATATTTGAAATAAATGAGGACAAAACTGCCTCCAGGACCTATGAGTGGTGTGCTGAAAAAATAAAGCCGCAGAAGGAGCTTTTAAGAAGCCTTCCTATTTCGGATATAGACTATATCATCAGTCTGTTTGCTTACAGCAAGGTGGCGCAAATAGAAAATCTTGAAGCTATCAAAGAGCAATACCCGGTCACATATTCTCTTTTGAAGCCGCAGAAAATAAACTCGCTGATTGCTGCTGCAATATATAAAGACGGTGTGCTCAGCGGTTTTCTGGGAATAGACAACCCCAAAAATAAATCCTTTTCCCTGCTTTCAAGGACGGCAAGGGAGCTGTGCCGATATATACCTCTTCAGCTTGAAAGATGCAGATTGTACAACAAGCTCAAAAAAATCAGCTATAAGGATTCCCTCACAGGTGCATACAACAGCAACGCCATGTTTGAGCATGGGATCAATGCAGAGGGCTGCTTTTCCTTTGGTGCGCTCTACTGTGATATAAACAACCTTAAGAGGCTGAATGATGCACAGGGACACAGCGCAGGAAATCTGCTAATAAAAAAATGCTTCGGAATTATGAAGCGATTTTTAAAGACAAAATGGATATACCGCATGGGCAATGACGAATTTGTTGCGCTTTTTTATGATGTGGATTCAGAGGAAATGAAAAGGCAGGCGGAAAGTCTCAGAATTTCCTTTTTGCAGAACAACTGCCAAATTTCTATGGGGTATGATTGGTCAGATAAAAAGCCAATTGACACCGAACAGGTTTTAAACCGTGCAGATTCTTTGATGTATGCAGAAAAGGAGCGCTATTACGCAGCCTTGGCAGGCTTGATGAAAAATGAATTTGCCCAAAATGACCGCTGCCTTCAATTTTCTCTGGACAAAAGCTCAACAGATTATTGCTTCAGGCTGCATCAGTTTTTGGCAAATACCTATTTTGACATTTCCTTTCTGCTTACGGTTTTGGGCAACGACAACAGCACAAATTACTTTTTCTTCGGCGATATGCAGAAAAATCTGTTTTTTATTTCAGAGAACATGAGAAAAAAATTCGGATTTGAAAACAATATTGTATTTGATTTGATAAACCGATGGGCAGACAGGATTTCCAACCCTGTGCTTTTGGAAAAATTTTGGAATGATATAAAGGCCACACTTGATAAAAAGCAAAAGCAGCACGATCTCAGATATCAGATTGCCGATTGCAGGGGAAACTATATATGGGTGCGCTGCTTTGGAAAAATAAAGTGGAGCGAGGATGGGAAAAAGCCCTTGTTTTTCGCAGGGCGTATGTCACAGCAGGATGAGGGCTTTGTGGTCGATGCACTGACCAATTTTCCCGCCGAAACTGTTCTTGAAAAGCAGTTGGAAAATATACTGTCATCAGACAGCTCCTGCCACGCCATAGGCTTTTCCTTTCACAGCATAAGCCAGATAAACAATAACCACGGAAGAAAATATGGGGACAAGCTCATACGAAAAATTGCCACAGAGCTGCATGAAAGGTTTTCTGACAGTCTGACCTTTTACAGGCTAAGCGGTATGCGCTGCCTGGCACTTGCAAATACTGCTGATACAGAAGAGGTCAAAAAGCTGGTGCTTCAGATAAAATCAATAATTGATCAGGCGTATGCAGAACAGGGCATATCCCTTCAGCACACCTGCTCCTTCGCGGTTATGCACTATCCTCAAAGTGACGTTTCACCTCAGGATTTTATCGAAAACATGATATCCCTCATAAGAATATCCAACCAATCCCCAAGCAGACTGTATATTGACAATTCTGCCAAAAGCATAGAGGAGATACAAAAAACAGCAAGCATAGAGATACATCTTATTGAGGATATTTTAAACGGCATGAAAAATTTCCGTGTTGTCATACAGCCTGTGTCCTGTGTAAAAACCGGTGTCCCCTTAGGAGGGGAAACACTTTTAAGATGGAGCTTTCAGGGCAAGGATGTTTCTCCGTCAACATTTATACCTATTATGGAAAACGAGCATATGATGTGTCTTGCAGGGCGCTGGGTTTTTGAGCAGACCGTGCGTTCCTGTGTGCGCATTTTATCCTATGCACCTAACTTTTATCTCACTGTAAATGTAAGCCTTCAGCAGCTGAACGATGACGGGCTTATAGATTTTATAGGTAAGACGCTGGCAAAATATGATTTAAGCGGAGAACATATTGTTATAGAGCTAACTGAAAGCTGTATGGACAATCAGCCGGAAAAATTAGAAAAATTTGTCAAAGCCTGCACCGATATGAATATAAAATTTGCTTTGGATGATTTTGGAAGCGGATATTCCTCCCTTCGCGTCCTTCTTAAATATCCCTCCAGCATAATAAAGCTGGACAGATCTCTTCTTCTGGAAATGGGGGATTCCTTTGAAAAAAAGGGCTTTATAACAAGTATAGTTTATGCCTGCCACCAATTTGGCAAAAAGGTGTGCATGGAGGGCGTGGAGACAAAGCTTCAATATAATCTTGCAAAGGAATCAGGCTGTGACCTTGTGCAGGGGTTCTATTGCTTCAAGCCGATGGAGCTGGATTGTGTATACCAGCTTGTTTCACAGGAGATGAAAAAGCAGAATAAAGCATGAGGACAATTCTGCGCTCAACTTAGAAGCAGGCATATCCTCTGATATGTGTTTTTCCTTCGCCGTTTTTAATTTTTATAGAGGCTGACAGATATTTTTTCAATTTATACGCTTTCACCAAAATAAATTTGATTTTCTCTCTTACTTCTGTCACTTAGCTCCTTTACAATTTTTAAAAATGGTATAGAATATTTATCGGCAGATAAATAATAAAAAGTAAAGGAAGTCTTTACAAAATGATTCAGGATTTAACAATAGGCAAACCGGAAAAAATTTTGTGGCGATTCTGTTTGCCGCTGTTTGCAAGCGTTGTTTTTCAGCAGCTTTACAACATAGCAGACAGCTTTATTGCAGGAAAATTTATAGGTGAAAACGCACTTGCAGCAGTCGGAAACAGCTATGAGATAACCCTTATCTTTTTGGCCTTCGGCGTAGGCTGCAATATGGGCTGCTCGGTGGTTGTTTCACAGCTGTTCGGTGCAAAGAGAAACAGGGATATGAAATGCGCTGTAAACACCGCCATAATTTCAACAGCTGCCATATGTGCTGCTTTGATGATATTCGGCTTTCTCGGCTGTGACTGGCTGCTCAATGTAATAAACACTCCGCCTGAAACAATGGCAGATTCCAAAACCTACATAAACATTTACATCTGGGGGCTTCCCTTCTTATTTTTCTACAACATCGCAAACGGAATTTTCACCGCCTTAGGGGATTCAAAAACTCCGTTCAGATTTTTAGCCTGCTCCTCCATAGCAAATGTGGGCATGAATATCTTCTTTGTAGTAGGGCTTGATATGGGTGTTGCAGGGCTTGCATGGGCCACCTTCATCTGTCAGGGAATAAGCTGTTTTCTGGCTATGTATGTTGTTATGGCAAGACTTAAATATATACCCACAGAGCAAAAGCCCCCTCTTTTTTCCTACCCTGTGTTCAAGCATATTATGAGCATAGCCATACCGAGCATATTGCAGCAAAGCTCCATGTCGATTTCTACCATAATAATCCAAAGTGTTATAAACGGCTTCGGACCGGGAGTTATGGCAGGCTATGCCGTTTCTGTAAAGCTTAACAACATGGTCATCACTGCATTCACCACGCTTGGAAACGGAATATCCAATTACACCGCACAAAATTTGGGAGCCAACAAGCTGGGCAGAATAAAGTCCGGTTTTTCAGCCGGCTGCAAGCTGGTTCTTTCCATAAGCCTTCCTGTATTTTTGCTCTACTTCTTTGCAGGTGAGCCTTTTATTCTCCTGTTTATGAAGGAGCCTACAAAAATTGCCGTAAATACAGGTATTATGATTCTAAAAATATTCTCCCCCTTCTACCTTATTGTCTGCATAAAGCTTGTTGCAGACGGAATTTTAAGGGGTGCCGGAATGATGGGCAAATTTATGTTTGACACCATTTTTGATGCTGTTATAAGGGTTGCGCTGGCCATCTTCCTGCCCACAACGGCCTTGGGAATCAACGGCATATGGTGGGCATGGCCCATAGGCTGGGTTCTGGCAACCATTCTCGCAGTTTCCTTCTACCGCACAGGAAAATGGAAAAATGTTGCTGCAAATGATGATGTGACTGTTATCTGATTTTAATACCTGCATTATTTTTTCACAGGCAAAAGCGTTCTTTTTTCAAGAACGCTTTTTGATTGCCTGTACAAGCACAGCTTATTGTTTTGACAAAAGCATATCAGTAAAATATAATAGAAAAAGCGGCACTTTATTATTTGCCGCACAATAATATGACGAAAGGGCGGTAAAATGAAAAAAACTGTTGAACCTATGACCACAGGTCCCATCTGGAAAAGAATAACCATGTTTGCAATGCCTATTTTTCTGGGTAATCTTTTCCAGCAGCTTTACAACACTGTGGATTCACTTATAGTCGGAAATTTTTTAGGAAGTGATGCTCTGGCTGCTGTATCCTCCTCAGGCACACTTATATTCATGCTTATAGGACTTTTGAGCGGTGTTGCTGCCGGTGCCGGCGTTATTATAGCCAATCTCTTTGGCGCAGGGGATTTTGAAAATCTCCAGAAGGCGATACACACAACTGTTGCGCTGGGACTTGCATCCGGTGCAGTGATGACCTATGTAGGTGTCAGATTTTCACCCCAGATACTTAAATGGATGGATACGCCTGAGAGTGTAATGCCCGATTCGGTTACATATATGCAGATTTATTTTGCAGGGGCTATGGCTCTTGTTATGTATAATGTATTTGTAGGAATAATGCAGGCGGTGGGAGACAGCCGCCATCCGCTTTATTTTCTTATTGTATCATCGGTGGTAAATTTGGTTTTGGACATTGTGTTCATAAAATTCATGCACACAGGTGTGGGCGGTGCAGCGCTCGCAACAGTTATTTCTCAGGCGATAAGTGCGATTTTGTGCCTTGTGGAGCTTTTGAGAACAGATGATGCATATAAGCTCTACATTTCAAAAATAAGATTCCATAAAGCTCAGCTTAAAGAAATTATCAGAATAGGGCTTCCCTCCGGTGTGCAAAATTCCATAATAGCTATTGCCAATGTTGTGGTTCAATCCCAGATAAACGGATTCGGTGCCGCAGCTATGGCAGGAACAGGCGCCTTTTCAAAAATAGAAGGCTTCGGATTTCTCCCCATAACCAGCTTCAATCTGGCGCTCACCACATTTGTGGGTCAAAACCTGGGAGCCAAGGAATATGAAAGGACAAAAAAGGGAGCCAGGTTTGGCATTTTGGCATCTGTCATATCTGCTGAAATTATAGGAATAGTCATGTTTATACTTGCCCCCGAGCTTATTGCAGCCTTTGATTCCTCACCGGAGGTGATTGCCATAGGTGTTGCAAAAACAAGAACAAGCACACTGTTCTTCTTCCTGCTTGCCTATTCCCATGCAATAGCTGCGGTAATGAGAGGTATAGGAAAGGCAACCGTACCAATGATTGTTATGCTTGTGTTTTGGTGCATTGTAAGGGTTTCCTTCCTCGCTATCACCATTCCGCTGACACATTCAATACAGATGCTTTATTGGGTTTATCCTCTCACATGGTCTTTAAGCTCTCTTGCGTTTGCATATTATTACTTAAAATCTGATTTGGTGTATAAATAGCAAAATTACATTTAAAAGCAGAAAATGCCTCCGCTCTCTCTTATAAAAAAAGAGCGGGGGCATTTTATTTTTTACATATAGGGAGTATAATCGCTGTCAATATAATTTGCAAAGGTTCTTACATTGAATGTCCTTTCGCCGCAAATTCCCATGCTGTCCTCTGCAAGGGATATTTCCTCAGGAACTGCAAATTTGATATTTTTTACATCTATATCCCTGCACGTATTTTCACTGTGGGCAGGAACAAGAATAGTTTTCATGCCTCGGTGCTGTTCATTTCCCAAAGGATCCACCTCTGTCAGCATAATGTTCAAGGCTGTTCTTCTGTTGGGGCACACATTTTTAAGATGGACATTTACCATTATCATTCTGCCGTGAGACTGTAAAACATCCTGCTCTGTATCGACAGAGGCTGCATCCTGACAGCCCTTTGCAACAACCTTTACAGGCTCGGCAGCAGCTTCCTCATAGAACAAATCGGTATCCTGAGGATTCGCTATGGTTATTGTGGGATTTGGGAATGTGACCTTGCTGTTTTCAGAATCGGTGTAAATTATAGATTCATTTACAGCAAGAGGCCCTCTTTTGCTGCCTGTATATTTTACATCAAAGCTTAAAGCTGCCCAATCAGCTCCATTTTCACCCAAGGAATCAATTTTCCAGTTTATATTTCTTTTGTCAATCAAATCTGCTGTGCCCTTAAAAGGCGGATATATGCCGACAATTTCAAAATCCGGCGCAACTGTTTCATTTATTACTATATCCTTTGTAAAGCTGCCGCTTATGCTTGCTGCAATTTTTTCAAATACAGAATCCATATCATCCTTATTTTCCATAAGGAAAAAGTGATCCTCCTTTTCCTCGCTTGCCCAATTTCGCACAATTCCATATTTTATAGCC
>JAHHUC010000003.1 GCA_020024215.1 Oscillospiraceae bacterium
TGAATGTGCTTACACAGGCAGCACAGGCTATGCTTGCACAGGCTAATCAGCAGCCCCAGTCTGTTCTCCAGTTACTCCAGTAATTTCTTAAGAATTTCTAAAAATCACAAAAACAAAAAAGAGGGCTTCGGCTCTCTTTTTTTGTATGGTTTTCAACCAAAGGCAGAAGAAGTGGTTGAAAGTTTTGAAATTTTTCTTAAAGTCAGAAAAAACAGCCCCAATCCGTTTAAGAATTGGGGCTGTTAGATTCTTAAATTTTAAGATGTGCAGGAATTAAAGCTTGTGCAAAGGGCAATGGGGGCTTTGCCCCCAACCCCACAATTTTTCTAGAAAAATTGATTAAAGCTTAACCTAAATGTGCTTATCATGACAAAATGTCAATTTCTAACACACGCAGGCATAAAAGTTATGCAAATAGCTTTTTTACCTGTGCGGATTTAAATTCTTTGCAAGCTTTCTTTTAAGAAAGCGGAAAAAGCAAAATTGTGAGGATATAAGCCTAACCTAAATGTGCTTATCATGACAAAATGTCAATTTCTAACATAAGCAGGAATTAAACTAATGCTAATAACAGCATAGCCTGTGCGAAATTAAATTCTTTGCAAGCTTTCTTTTAAGAAAGCTTGCAAAGAATTGATTAAAGCTTAACCTGAATGTGCTTTATCATCACAAAATGCCAATCTGTAACATACGCAGGCACTAAAGTTGTGCTAATAACAGCATAGCTTGTGCGAATTTAAGTTCTTTGCAAAGCTTTCTTTTAAGAAAGCGGAAGAAAGCGAAAAAGCGTGGGGTTTTATAGGGAAGATATCAATTATACTTAAATAGCTGTCAGACCGATTTGTGCATATATCGGCACAGACTGTGCAGATTAAATTTTGCTTTGCAGATTACTGATTGACTTTTATTTTATATTTCACTATGATAAATCAGTAAGATACAATTATTCACAAAGGAGAGATTGCAGTTGGATTTAAAGCAAAGAGTATTAGAAAATTTCAAGGCGATATGCGCTGTTCCCAGGGCATCCGGCGACGAAAAGGCCATAAGTGATTACATCTGCGGCTTTGCCAAAGAAAGGGGCTTTTATGCAAGGCAGGATGAAAATTATAATCTGCTTATAAAAATTCCCGGAACCTGCAAAAAGGAAAATGCACCTGCAGTTGCCCTGCAAGGTCACATAGATATGGTCTATGTGAAAACCAAGGACAGCCCCCATGTATATGAGGACGGCATTAAGACAAAAATCGAAGGGGATTTTATGAGCTCTGACATGAATACCTCTTTGGGAGCAGATGACGGCATGGCTGCTGCCTATTGCATGACGCTTATGGAGGATTTGACAATACCTCATCCGCCGTTGGAAATAGTGCTGACGGTTTTGGAGGAGGTGGGGCTTCTGGGGGCGCAGAAGTTCGACTGCTCTGATTTGAAGGCAAAATATTTTATAAATCTGGATTCTGAAAAAGAGGGAGAATTTTTCACAAGCTGTGCAGGAGGTGTGAGAAATAATCTTAAAATACCTATGGAAAAAGAGGAAATCCCCAACCTCAAGGCCTATTTTATAGAGCTTAAAGGACTTAAGGGCGGACATTCGGGAATGGATATAGACAAGGGCAGGGCAAACGCAATAAAGCTTATGGGAAGGCTTTTAAAATATTCCGACAGCGATAAGGTTCATCTTGCCTCCTTTCATCACAGCGGAAAGGCAAATGTAATTGCTCAGATGTGCAGTGCAGCTGCAGGTGTAAGTGCTGATTATGCAGATAAATTTTTAAAAGATTTAAAGGATAATTTTTGTATGCTTAAAAAGGAATTTGCATACACCGACACCATGGAGCTGGAAATAATTGAAAAGGATGAGGTGAAAACCTTTTATACAGCTTTGTCAAAGCAAAGGCTGTATGATGCACTCACTCTTCTGCCCTTTGGCGTGATTTCCAAAAGCTTTGTGACAGAGGGCCTTACAGAGACATCTGTAAACATAGGCTCCTGCGACGAGCAGGAGGGAAGCATTGTTATTCTAAGCTCTGCCAGAAGTGCTGTCCGCTCCAAAAAGCTGGAGCTTATAGAGAAAATTGATACAATAGCCAAGCTTATAGGCTGCGAAAGCCAGTGCTTCAGCGATTATCCCCAGTGGGATTATAACCCGGATTCCCCATTGAGGGAGCTGGCTATGAAATCCTACAAAAAGCTGACAGGAAAGGATGGGGTATGCGCAGCTGTTCATGCAGGCTTAGAGTGCGGATATTTCCACGAGAAAATGCCCGACTGTGATATGCTTTCCATAGGATGCGATATTTTTGACGTCCATTCTGTGAAGGAAAGGGTTTCTGTCTCCTCCTTTTTAAACGTGTGGGAGCTGCTTTTGGAGATTCTGCGGGAAATTTAACAGCATATAAAATCGGCTTGGCAGGAAATTTTTGTTTTCCTGCCGTTTTTTATATTTTGCCGCCTGCTTAAATTACCCTTCGGGGAATATTTTTAAAGGTGATGGAAGGCTGCACAATTCAAAACGGCTTAAATTAAAATAAACTTCACAAAGAATACATTGTATCATATATACTGAAGTGTTAAAATTGTAACTATCATACATATTTGACAATATAAATATTTTAAAGGAGCAGCAGGACAAAAAACGATTTTTTTTAATAAGTTTTTTATCCTGCACAGAATTTTATGAAATTTCAGATTGTTTGCGATTCCTCTGCCGACCTTGACAGGGAAGAGGCCTTGAAGGACAATGTGACTGTTGTGCCGTTTTATGTTTCACTTGACGGAAGCAGATATCTTAAAGAGGGTGTGGACATATCTGTGCCTGATTTTTATAAGGCCATGATAGATAATCCCTCCTGCTTTCCAAAGACCTCCATGCCATCGGTGCAGGATTATATGGATTGCTTTATAGATTTTGCAAAAAGAGGTGAGGACGTTCTGTGCATATGCCTGACACAGAAGTTTTCCGGCTCCTATCAGTCGGCTGTCAATGCCAAAGCGGCAGTTGAGGAGCTGTATGACAAGGTTAGGATATATGTCATGGATTCCATGCTGGTGACAGCCTTGCAGGGGCTTTTGGTAAAGGAGGCAGTCAGGCTGCGAGATATGGATTTTTCCTTGGATGAGGCAGCCTCTCTTTTAAGCGAAATAAGAAGCACAGGACACATATTCTTTACCACCGACGATTTAAAATATCTTCAGCACGGCGGAAGGCTGGGCAAGGCGGCCTTTGCCGCAGGAAGCATGCTTAATTTAAAGCCGCTGCTTCATTTTTCAGACAGCGATCTTGCCCCGGCACAGGTGGTGAGGGGAAGAGGAAAGTCGCTGGAGAGGGTTATTGACAGCTTTTTCAATTATATCAATGCCAACAATATAGATTTAAGCGGCTATTGGTTCGGCACAGGCATAGGCTGGGATATCCCTCAATATGAAGAATTTAAGGAAAACATATCCAAAAGATTTGAGCAGGAGGGCATAAAGCCCTGCAGCTGGGTGCAGGTGAGGATAGGCTCCACAATAGGAGTTCACACAGGTCCTTATCCCATAGGTCTGGGCATACTTAAAAAATGCAGTATATAAAAAAATCGGAGCTTCGCAAGGAGGCTCCTTAAATTTTAAAAAACAGCTCTTTTTTCTGTGGACAATCGGATTTTATGCGTTATAATGGTATAGCCAATCAGTACAGAAAGCAGTAAATAAAATGAAGAGATTTATAAAAAAAGGTTTTATATATATTTTTGCAGCCATTGTGCTTGTCTCCTTATGTTCCTGCCAAGTCTCAAAGGAGCAGAAGGAGAGCTTTTTGCAGAAGGAGGAGCAGGAAAGGCTTTCTCATCTGCCGCCTCTGCCCTCAGGCTGTGATGACAGCGGAAATTTTCCAAAGATAGAAGGGGCTTTGGCAAGGGAATATATAATTTCTGAAAAAGGAATTGGAGATACATCAAAGCCGGATGAAAGGATAAATTCCTTTTATGAAGAAAGCAGCGCAGCGGAATTTTTAAAGCTTAATTTTCCGCACATAGATGACTGGTCTGTGGAATATGAATACCATGATTATTATTTGAGAAACGATATGTACGATCCCTTCGGCTATTGCTTCAGAGATATGTATCTTCCCTCCTCTATGGTAATTTTAAAAACCAATGAGGGAGAGGATTTTGACAGATTGTTCCTGAGCTATTTCAAAAGCTATCAGCTTTTGGCGGAGGGGGATTTTTTCATACCCAGAGAGGAGATGAGCTTCAGCTATCACCTGTCATATAAAAGGGAATGGCAAAGCGATGATTTTTCCGAAGCAGAAATGCTGTGCGACGGAATGTATTATAGCGGCATATGGTTTAAAGAGCAGCAAAATGCAATGCTTTTTCCCGAGGCGGGGGAAAGGGCGCTTATTGTAAAAAATGTCAAAGAAAGGCCGCTGCCCTTGCTCTCTGTGGAAAAGAGCATTTTTGTGCTGCCCTCATATGAAAACGGAGAGAGGGATTTTTTTGCCATCACCGCAAGTGAAAAGGACAGCACAGACAGCATGCTCATGCTTTATAACAGTGAGGACAAAACCCTTTCTGCCTTTGAGCAGGCAGAAAATCTCCATATCATACCGCTGGAAAAGGGAATTTTTGCAATAAACAACAAATCGGAGCTTTGCATTTTTGACCTGTCCGGTGAAAATCCCCACAAGCCAATTAAAATTTTGAAGGATTTTTCCAAAAAAGGGAGCATAGCCACGGTTGCAACCGACAGAGAGAACCCTCAAAGCCATGCGCTTGCATATAAGGATACAGAGGAAAAATGGCATATTGTCGCCTTTTCATCAAGAGGGGAAATTAAAAACGAATATCCCTTGAGCATAGAGATGTCCTATCTTTACGACTATGATTTCAGCCTTGCAGACGGAATAATCTATCTCAACAACAGGATTTTAGATGACACCTACCGATTTGCCTCCAACATAGCCCCCGGTGTGGACAATTCCTGCAAGCTTTTAAGGATAGACAGAAAAAGAGATGACATGAGCATTTACAAAAAGCCGCTTTATTATCTTGCCCTCACAGGTCAGGAATTTAAAAGCCCCAAGGATATAAAAAATTTCCCGGAAATTGCAGAGAGAATCTTTGATATGCTGGAAAATGATCCGAATTCACATTTTTGGAAAAAATTCCCCAACGGAAGAATTTCTGTGGACGGAATGATGGAATATATAAGCCTTATGTTTGATATAGATAAGCAAACAGTTGTGAGCAATTCCCGTGATTATCTAAAGGGGGAGAGCACCATAGAATATATGCCCCATGAGGATGTGATACCCATGTCAATCTCCTATTCTCATGCCACGGCAAAGGCCCCTGTGTGGGAGGGGGAGACAGGATATGTCATATTTGGCTGCATAGATGAGCAGACAAGGGAAATGAAGGAGGGCTTTAAATACAAGGTGACTGTCAGAAAGGACAGCAGCTCCTATTTTGGCTTTAAATTTCTTTCTATGGAAAAAATAGAATAAGCTGTGCCTTTTATGCACACACAGCCTGCCCTCAGGGCAGGTTTTTTTATGCTCGGATTGTCGAAAAATGTAATATAAAAGAAAAAAAGGTCGAATATGGACATATTTTCCCGATTTTGTTATAATTCATATAAAAGTGTGCCTACTGTTAAAAAATTATAGTAAAGATGGGATTTTGCATGAAATTTGAGCGTGTTCTTTGCTTGTTTCTCCTTGTTTTTATGATTTTTAAATCAGCATATGCTTTTGCAGCTGCAGGCTATCCTGAAAGGGCAGGGGAGGAGGAGACAGCTTGTTCTGAAAATTTGGAAATTGCAGAGCAGACACAAAAGCTATTTTCAGAAAATGATGAAAAAAGCAGCAAAAAGGGATATCCTGAAAAATTATATCGTCAGGCGCTTTTTCAAATAAGACAATTGGCATCGGGAAATGAGCAGGACGCTGTAATTTCCCTCACCTGCCCCGATGATTTTACCGATTGGAGCTGGAGCAAGCAGCAGCTGGGGCTTGATGATTTTGAAAGCTTTCTTTGTGAGCTGAAGGACCCTGACGGAAATATAATATATGATATTGACGGAAAAACACCCATAATGGTTCCCTCTGAAAAAACAGCTGCCGCCGTGAAAAATTTTATAACACCTCATATAAATCTGCTTGTTTACCGCCTTATGGCAGATTGCCCCTATGAATTTTACTGGTTTGACCGACAAAGCGGCATAGTTTTGGATTTTAAATGTGTATGCGATGAAAATACACTGGATGTATGCGAAATAACAGTTTATTTTCACGTTGCAGAGGAATATCTCTCATCCTCGGCACAGCACCCCTTTGCCTTAGGTGCAAGGACACCAAAAATCAAAAGAGCATTTGACAACGCAAGAAAAATTGTAAAAAAGCACAGCAATGAGGATGATATGCAAAAGCTCATAAGCTATAAGGAGGAGATATGCAAACTTGCCTCCCCTTTGAAGGAGGGCCTTGAGCAGGATGCTTTTGGAATCGCCAATGTGCTGGATAAGGATAATTCCAGCCACAGCCTGCCGTCAGGCTATGCCAAATCATTCCAATATCTGTGCAGCCTTTCAAAATTTGAAGATGAGAGCATAAGCTGCAGCACGGTGGAGGGCTTTTTGAACAACGAGGCGCACCAGTGGAACATCATAAGAAAAAATGACCAGAGCTTTCTCTGCGATATCTATTTTTCGGATGAGCAGACACCAAACTTTTCCGACAGCCTTTTTATGAAAAACTGCGGCTCTGACGGCTTTGAGGAGATAGAAAAGTCAGTCAGCTATAAAGCTGTGTCAGGCTTTTTATACACCTATGATGAAAATACGCTTGCAGCTTATGAAAATTCCGATATTCTGGATTTGGGAAGTAAAAGAAAGCAGGTTCCAAAAATAAATACAGAGGAAATAACAATCAGCTATGAGGATGAGCTAACCGATTCCATGCTGTCGAATTTTTCTGCACAATGCAATGAAATTGCCGTAAAGGGAACATTTTCATGGGAAAACAAGGAATATGAAAATGCAGGAAAGGTCATGCTATCTGCAAAATTCACACCCGAGGACAGCCTCAGCTTTGAAGAGGTAAAAAATATAAAGGTTCCTGTTATAATACGTCCAAAGGAAATTGAAATCTCCTTAAAAAAGCCGGAGCCTGTGGTTTACACAAAAAGGCAGCTTAAACCTACACTCATCTTTACAGGTGAAGCAGCACGGCTTAAAGACACCGATTATCAGCTTATATTGGGAGAAAACATAAATGCGGGAAATGATAAGGGCACCTTCATCATAAGAAAAAGCAGCATAGGCAACTATTCCTTTTCGGATTTTGAAGGCAGCTTTGACATTGTCCCCATGGATGTAAAATATCTTGAGGTGCAGCTTGAGGAAGAATTTATCTATGACAAAAAGGAAAAGATGCCCTGTCCGGTTGTGAAGGATGAAGAGCAGCTGCTTTTTTTAAACAGGGATTATACTCTTTGCTACAAGGACAATGTAAATGCAGGCATCGGAAAAATTATCATAAAGGGCATGGGCAATTATAGCGGGCAGCATATAAGGGAATTTGTTATAGAAAAAAGGACGCCCAATCTTGTTGTTTCTGTAAAAAATAAAATTTATGACCAAAAGCCCCTTATTGCAGCAAGGGATATGCCTGCCGACATAGAATACAGCTTTGACGGAGACGGAAAAGAAGAGATAAGCTGGTATGATCAAAACGGGCAGATGATATCCCCGCCTGCTGCTTCAGGAAGCTTTAAGGTGGGCATAGCCATATTGGAGACAGAAAATTATAAGGGCCTTGCGCAGCAGTGCTTTGATGTTAAAATAGAGAGGAAGGATATAGAAAATATAGAAATAAAGGGAATAAAAGCCCCTGTGAAATTTTCTGTGCCGGAAAATGAAATAGAGCAGACAGAGCAGTATAAAGCTGCAGCTGTTGTGTGGACACCGCCTGATTCTGTTTTTAAGCCCAATACAGCTTACAGTGCAGAGTTCACGCTTTATCCAAGGGATAATTTCAAGCTCACAAGCAGCAGCATTATAAGCGTGGATGATTCTTTAAGCCTTACCTCAAGCCTTCTTTCGGATGGGGGAATGTCTGTAAGGGTGTATTTTGATTTGACAGAAAAGAAGGTCCCTCAAAAATTGGAAATAGATTTTTTTGATGAAATAGATGTGCCCACAGCAGAGCCTATGAAGGAGACAGAAGCTGCATATCCGCTTTCAGGAAGGCTTGTTTATGATGACAAAACAGAGGATAGGGATCTTCCCTTTTCATGGTCGCTGAATAAAAAATATCCTAATGTCAGGATAGATAATAACACCCTATTTGTAAGCAGCAGAGCATCAGGCGGAAAAATTGGGCTGGAAATGTCCCTCGAGGGCACAGACCTAAGCGCCTTTTGCATATCCGCCA
The DNA here is from genome assembly GCA_020024215.1 of Oscillospiraceae bacterium. GTDB lineage: Bacteria > Bacillota > Clostridia > Oscillospirales > Ruminococcaceae > Yanshouia. The sequence goes on from JAHHUC010000003.1 coordinate 8,423, forward strand.
TCAAAAGGGAGGCTTCTGTGGAAACAAAAATAGAAATAACTCCCAAGGCTGCTGTGATACTGATGCCAAAGGGCAGCAGACCTTCCACATTGAGCTTTAAAGCTCAAGTTTATGACCAATATGGTCAGGATATGGGCAAAAGGGTGAAAGCATGGAGCCTAAAGCCTCAAAAAATCGGTGTCAAGCACAACAGAAGGGGGAAAATAGATGTTTTTAACAGCGCAGAGCAGGGGAAATACACCATAACCGCCTCCTATGGTTCAGCAAACAGCCAAGAGGATTTTTACATAAAGGACAAGGAAAAAATAAAAATTGCGCTTAAGGATATAAGTGTTCGGTATCTTGAGGACTTTTCCTTTGAGGCAGATGTGGAAAATAACAGAGCAGGCGACATAAGCTTTAGCTATTTTGATTCTGAGGGCAAACCTCTTGCTTCAAAGCCCAAGGCTGTGGGAAGATACACTGTTTTGGCAGAATTTGAGGATGACTGCTGCTATGGCTCTGCAAGTGCAAGCCTAGTTATAGAACCGGCAGAGCTGGGTGAGCATATGTTTGAGGATATAGCGGACACATTTTACACAGGCAGCCTGATAAGCCCCAAAATAAAGGTAAAGGATGGCTTTAAGCTAAGGCAGGACGAGGATTTTATATGCTGTTATGAAAATAACCTAAACTGCGGCGAGGCATCTGTGATCCTTAAGGGGATCGGAAGCTTTGAGGGAACAATAAAAAAGAGCTTCGGCATAAAGCCTGCAAACATCACGGCAAGCTTAATATCGGATTTGAGCAAGGTGTATGACGGAAACACCGATGCGCCGGATATTGTTTTTAAAATACCGGATTTATCCAAGGAAGGCTCCCATATTCTTATAAAATATACGGACAATAAATTTTCTGATAGTTCTGTGGGCGAAAAAAAGAAAATAATATTGGGCACAAGGGTTTCTGCGGATATTTCAAACTACTGCATAAGCTATCCTGATTTTACAGGAGAAATACTCAGGAGGGAGGTTTTTGTCACAGCTCTGCCATCACAAAAGAATTACGGACAAAAAGACCCCAAAATTCAATTCACGGCAGAGGGAGTTATAGAGGGAGAAAGCCTTTTGGGAAGCCTTGTGAGGGATGAGGGCGAAAATGTGGGGAAATATAAAATAAATTTAGGCACAATGACCGAATTTAAAAATCCCAATTATGCCGTCAGGCTTTCACAGGACTGCGGAAATTTTGAAATAAAGCCCTCTCCCGTGCTTTTTGATGTGGATGTATCACCTGAAAACCAAAGGGCAGGACGGGAGGTTTTTATAACTGTTACAGCCAAAAACGCAAATGAGCCAAAAAGCCTTATGGAAAAGGGAATGTTTTCAAATCCCATCGGCATATCCCTTCATCTTAAAAATGAGAATATAGAGCTTTATGACCCATGGGGTGAGGGAGTTTACAGAGGAAGCTATAAAATACCTTATGAAAGTGACACAGGTGTGCTTTCCTTTGTTGCCTCCATCAATGACAAAAGCGGAAATTATCTTGCTCAAAGCAGTCAGAGCGCAGATGTAAAGGTGACAAAAAAGGGACTTTTGGACATAATAATGCAGACAAAAAGGCAGGTGGAATATGCAGAGGATATAAGCTGTGATTTCTTTCTCATGAAAAGAGATGAAACAGACACCCAGGATATATCAGGCAGCATAAAAATATTTGCAGACCAAAAGCTGATAGGAAAATTTTCCTCCAAGCAGGGCAAATTTACCTTGAAGGGCGGAGTTTTGAAAAGCGGCAGGCACACGCTTTCGGCAGAATATGAGGGAGACGATTATTTTGACAGCACAAGGTCAGAGATAGATATTTTGGTTGTGCCAAAAATTTTGGAGCTTGATGTCTCTGATATGAAGGCAGTCTCCAAAAGAGAGGGAACCGAGGGAGAAACAAAGGTCTGCGGCAGCATAGGCTTAAAGGGAATTTTAAAGGGGGATGAGGTTTATTTAAAAAACAAAAGCTTTTTAACCTACGGCTTTAAATCTGCAATAAATGCAGGTGTATACGATGTTTTCATATCCCCTCAGGACGGCCTTTGGCTCTTAGAGGGCAAGGACAGTGAAAACTACACGCTTTCAGAGTATATTCCAAAGCTCAAGGCGAGTGTGAATAAGGTTGTCGCAGGAGAAAAGGAAAAGATACCCTCACTTGACAAGGATGCCGATTTCAGATTTATTTATGAATACGGCATAAGCTCTGTGCCGCCTGCCTTTGAAAACAACGAGCAGCTGGATGCACCCTATAAAATTGAAGAGTGTGCCTTGAAAAAGGTGCTTTCTTATAAATCCGGGTTCAAACACAGTCAGGTTTATGATGTTTCTCTTCAGATAAGCCATGATGAGGGCAAAAGCTGGCAGGATGTGCCCTCTGAAAAATTAGAGGGAAAGAAGCTGAAAATAAAAATACCCTATCCTCCCAAAAGCGGAATATATTCAAAATTTAACGGAACGCATATGCTTACAGACAGATACTCTGCGGGAAAATTTGAAAGGCTCAATGTAAAAAACAGAACCTTTGGTATACAGATGACCGTCACAGGTCTTTCACCTGTGGCTTTAAGCTGGAGGAATCCACCTAAGGAGGAGCCTTTGAAAATAGATGCAGAGAGAAGCTTCTGGCTGCTTGTAAAAATGTATATAGAGGATTCCTTATATGGCGACATAATAGAAATAAATGCAGGCAGCTTTGACAGGATGCCCTGGGATGTTATGGAGGCACTGTCAGCAAAGCCATATACCACACTCATCATACATACAGGGGAAAATCAGATAATAATACCCGGTGAAAATGCCCTTGCTGTGGAAAAATGGCGGATATACTATCCCTTCTCTCTGTTGAAGGCTGTTTACGGCGGTCTGTGGGAGGAATGGCATGAGCAGCCAAAAAATCCAAAAACAGGCTCGGAAGCTATTCACATAGAGGCATCTTATATATACCAAAATTCAAAAGCAGCTGACATGAGAAATACAGATGAAAAAAACAGATTGAAATGCCTTAAATTTGCTATGCTTTTGCTTTTGCCCATTTTATTCTCAAGGCTTCTTTTAAGAAAAAAGAGCAGCGGCAGACTATAAAAAGCGAAGCTTTTCTGCTTTTTTGCCTCCTTCTATATTAAATTTAAGAAAATTTACCAATACTCATTTTAAATTTATACAAAAATATAAATTTGGTTAGGGAAATTTTTCAATTTATCTGCTATTATATCAGATAGATATTTATAAAGGGGGAGGCTTTTTTCATGACAGGTATTGTGGATGTGGGCGGAGGAATGAGGGGCATATATTCTGCCGGAATTTTTGATTACTGCCTTAAAAAGGGCATGAATTTTGACCTTCTGATAGGAATTTCAGCAGGCAGCGCAAACATGGCATCCTTTTTGTCCAAGCAGCCGGGGAGAAATTATGAATTTTATTGCAGCTATGCCTTCAGAGAGGAATATATGGGAATGGAACAGCTTGTGAAAACAGGCTCATTTATAAATTTCTCTTATATCTACGATGTTTTGAGCAGAAGCGACGGAGAAAACCCCTTCGATTACAAAGCCTTTGCAGAGGACAGCTCCCGATTTATTGTGATAGCAACCGATGCAAATACAGGCATGCCCAAATATTTTACCAAGGCGGATATAAGGGAAAACTGCTATGATGTGCTGAAGGCCTCCTGCTGCATACCCGGCATAAACAGGCCTATAATCATAGACGGTGTGCCCTATTTTGACGGTGCGCTTTCAGATACCATACCTATAAAAAAGGCTTTCAGCGAGGGCTGCGACAAGGTGATACTCATTTTGACAAAGCCTGTTGACCATATAAGAAGAAGCGCAAAGGACAAGGTGCTTTCCAAAATGATTCAGAAGGCATATCCTCAGGCTGCAAAAAAATTTGAGGACAGGGCAGGCAGATATAATTTATATGTAAAGCTTGCCAAAAAATATCAGCAGGAGGGGAAGCTTTTGATACTTGCACCTGACAGCGTTGAGGGGCTGGACACCCTTAAAAGGGATAAAAACGCCCTGCACCTTCTTTATCAGAAGGGTATGGCAGATGCCGAAAAAATAGAAAAATTTCTTTCTGACAGCATATGACGGAAAAATTTTGAAGGTTTGCAGAATCTATGAAAGGTATATGTGAAATTAGAGCTGACTTTCTGCAAAGAGATATATGAAGGGGGATATAAATGGCGGTTTACAGCGAATTTTACTTTCCGTCCTCCCATGAAGGGACGGCTATACACGTCAACAGGTGGCTGCCTGAAAAAGAGGTAAAGGCGGTTGTTCAGATTGCTCACGGAGTTGCAGAATACGGCTTCAGATATGAGCGCTTTGCCCTGTTTCTTGCCCAAAACGGTTATGCGGTATTTGCCAATGACCATTTAGGCCACGGAAAATCCCTTATTGAAAATGCTCCGCCATGCTATTTCGGAGAGGAAAAGGGCTGGCTTCATGTGGTGGATGATGTGGAAAGGCTCAGAGAAAGAGCCTCTGATGAATTTAAAAACAAGCCTTATTTTATTTTCGGACATTCAATGGGCTCCTTTATTTTAAGAAGCCATCTAATAAGATATCCCGGCAGGCTTTTTGGGGCAATAATATGCGGAACCGGCTTTCCCTCTTCTCTTTTGATAAACAGCGGAAGGCTTATATCCAATATCAGTATAAGGTCGCTGGGCAAAAAGGGCTTCAGCAAAATGGTGGATAATATGGTATTTGGCAGCTATAATAAAAAATTTATGCCCAACAGGACAAAATTCGATTGGCTCTCTCTGAATGAGGATAATGTCAACAGCTATATAAATGACCCTATGTGCAAAGCAGATGTCACTTTGGGGCTTTTGAGCGATATGCTTGAGGGCCTGAGGCTTGTTACAGATAAGGGCATGATTTCTCTCATGGATAAAAATCAGCCTGTTTTACTTATTTCAGGGGGGCAGGATCCTGTGGGGGACATGGGCAGGGGCGTGCAAAAAACCTTTGAGCAATTTAAAGCCTGCGGCATGAAGGATGTCTCTTTAAAGCTTTACCCGAATCTTCGCCACGAGATATTGAATGAAAGGGAATATATGCAGGTGCAGTCGGATATATTGGCTTTTTTAGAAAAGTACAGCAGATAATTTTTTCCTTAAAAGGGATGTGCAGCTTATACACATTCCTTTTTCCGTTTTTTTGCCGGCTTCAGGTTTACTTTTTTAAAAATTTGTGCTAGTGTTAGTGTAATAATTTTAAAAAAGGTGATTTGTTTGGAGCTTTTTGAGAAAAAAATAGAAAGCAAAGAAATTTATGAGGGAAAAATTTTAAGCCTCAGAAAAGATAAGGTGTGTCTTGAGGACGGCACCGAAAGCTTCAGGGAGGTTATTTCCCACAATGGTGGAGCCTGCGTTGTGGCGATTGATGATGAGGAAAACATACTTTTGGTAAGACAGTTCAGATATCCCTTCAATGAGGTGCTGACAGAGCTTCCGGCAGGAAAGCTGGAAAAGGGCGAGGACCCTGAAAAATGCGCCCTGCGAGAGCTTTATGAGGAGACAGGCTACAAGGCAGGGAGAATTGTTTCACTGAGCCAAATTTTGCCCACACCTGCCTACGATGAGGAGATAACCCACATTTTCTATGCGGATATGCTTGAAAAGGGAGAGAGCAGCCTGGATGAGGGGGAATTTCTCGAATGTATAAAGGTACCCTTTGAGGAGGCTTTGAAGATGGTGCTTAACGGAAAAATAAAGGATGCAAAGACAGTCTGCGGAATTTTGACGGCACGGCTTTTAAAAGATATGAAATAGGCCTATGCAAGCTTCATTTTAAAATGAAAATAAAAGAGCATAATCTGCCTTAAATCCATGAAAATGAAATTGAACAAAGCTCATGGTAAAAAGGCAGAACAGCTCTTTGGCATTTATAAAAGCCTTGCGGCATTAAAAGCTGCAACGGGCAATAGGGTATAAAAAAAGGACGGAAGAAGCCGTCCTTTTTAAATTTTAGTTTTTAGGCTCTGTCATAACTTCCTTAAAGGAGGTTGCAAGACCTGCAAGCCCCTGGATATCCGATGGAATGATTATCTTTGTAGCCTTGCCGTCAGAGGCCTTTTCAAATGCCTCCAGGCTCTTTATTGTGAGAACTGCGGAGGAGGGATTTGCCTCGTTCAAAAGTCTTAAAGCATCGGCGTTTGCCTTCTGAACCATCATGATTGCCTCGCTTTCGCCCTGCGCCTCTCTGATTTTCTGCTCCTTTACAGCGTCAGCATGGAGTATGGCAGCCTGCTTTTCTGCCTCTGCCCTTAAAATCTGGCTTTCCTTTTCGCCCTCTGCCACAAGTATCTGGCTTCTCTTTTCGCCCTCGGCTCTGAGTATTGCCTCTCTTCTTTCTCTCTCTGCCTTCATCTGCTTTTCCATAGCATCCTGAATTTCCTTAGGCGGAATGATGTTTTTAAGCTCAACCCTGTTTACCTTTATTCCCCACTTGTCTGTTGCTGTGTCAAGTGTGGAGGTTATCTTGGAATTGATTATGTCACGGGATGTGAGTGTGTGATCCAATTCCATGTCGCCTATAATATTTCTCAGCGTGGTGGCGGTGAGATTTTCAATGGCTGAAAGAGGTCTTTCAACGCCGTATGTATAAAGCTTTGCATCTGTTATCTGGAAAAAAACAACAGTGTCTATCTGCATTGTTACATTGTCCTTTGTGATAACAGGCTGGGGCTTAAAATCCACCACCTGCTCCTTCAAGGACACCTTTTTGGCTATTCTGTCAAAGAAGGGCATCTTTATATGAAAGCCGGTCTCCCATGTGGTCTGGTATGTACCTACACGCTCGATGACATAAACCGCCGCCTGAGGGACTATTCTTACAGAAGATGCGGCGATTGCAAATAAAACTGCTGCGATGATCAGTATGATGGTTATAATAATAAAAGCCTGCATATTTTTACCTCCGAATTTAATGTGCGTTCTGAAAGATTTAAAAAGGGGCTATACAGCCTCAACCTCCACAGTTACGCCTTTTATAGATTTTACCACAACTCTGCTGCCTTTTTCAATGGGAAATCCGTCAAAAGATGCAGCCTTCCAATAAAGTCCGTTCACATACACCCTGCCGGTGTCCTCCTCGCTGTTTATGCTTTCGGTAACTGTTCCGACCATTCCTATGGTTGTGTCAGCGTTGGTGGATACCTTTTTGGTTTTTAAAATTTTTTTGCAGAAAGGCTTTGTAACTATGATGGCAAGGATAGAGGAAATGAAAAAGACTGCCACCTGAAGTGCAAAGGATGCGTTAAAGAGCGCAAAAATCATGGATACGACAGCGCCGAAGGAAAACCATATCGCCACAAGATCCACCGTCACAGCCTCCGCAATGCCCAATATGACAGCGAAAACAAGCCACGACAGCGCCAAGCTCAAAGATGTCATATCACTACCTCCTCATTATCGGCCTCACGCAAAAGCTTTTTGGAAATTTTAGAAAGGCTGTCCAGCCTTTTGGCCTCTGCCTTCAAAAGCTGTATGCCCTCTTTGGTTATAAGATATACCTTTCTTCTGTCCTCCTCCGACACCACCTCTATGAATCCGTCCTGCTCCAGCTTGTAAAGCACAGTGTAAACAGTGGAGGGACCTAGATTTATCCTTCCTGAGCTTTGCTCCAGGATTATCTGCATTATCCCATAGCCGTGGCGCGGCTTTAAAAGAGAAAGGAGAATAAGGAAGCTCTGCTCGCTCATGGGTATGTATGAGCTCAAGAGCTTTTCAAGGCTTTCCTGCACAAAGATACCTCCTTACTTGTTTATATATCTGCAAAGCTTTGCTTATTTATGGTAAAACTATATCATATCCTGATATAGTTGTCAATACTTTTTTTGCCCTTTTTTCCCATTGTTAAAAGGTGTGTGAATAAAGATGAAATAATTATTAGTTCCATTTTAACTTTTTCCTATTTGATTGACAGTGTTTTCAAAATGTATATAATTTAATTAGATTTTAAAAGGAGCTTTGTTATGAAAAAATTTATCAGGCCGACAGCACTTTTAATGTGCTTTTCAATGCTTCTTTCATCCTGTGCTTTAAAGGGCGATTCTGATGCAGCATCAGAAAGACAGCCTGTCAGCGTCAGGGTGGAAAAGGCAAAAAATGAATCCATAGAAAAGAAAAACGACTTTATGGGCAGGGTAATGCCCGATTCCACGGTTTTCATAATACCCAAGGTCCCCGGTGAGGTCACAAGGATAAATGTGAATGTGGGGGATAAGGTGAAAAAAGGGCAGGTGCTTTTTGAAATAGACTCCACCATCGACAGATTGCAGCTTGAGCAGGCCGCCGCCGCATTGGATATGGCAAAGGCAGGCCTTGAGCAGGCAACAGGAGCCACATATGAGCAGCAGCTTTTGCAGCTTGAAGGTCAGGTCAGCATGGCCCAGAGCCAGAAAAAGTGGACAAATAAAACCTATGACGATTATGATGATATGTATGATGCCAACGGCAAGCTTCTTCTCAGCCAGAAGAAAATGGCTCAGAAGGGAGTGGAAAAGGCAAAGGAATTTCTAAGCGGCGCACAAAACGGCCTTGTGGATAAGGACGGCAAGCCCTTTTCTGATGAAAACCCCTTTACAGAGGATAAAAAGAACGAGGCGATAGTGGCTTCAAAGCTGTCCTTAGAGGCTGCGCAGAGGGCCTTGAACGAAGCAGAGGCAGCCTATGAAAACTATTTTACCGGCTATGAGGCGCAGTATAACCAGCTTACACAGGGCTTAGAGCAGGTGGAGATAGGCCTTGATGTAGCCGAGAAGGCATATGATCTGGCCAAGGGAGAGGCACACGAGGAGCAGATAAAAACCATCGAGGCACAGCTTAGGCAGGCAGAGAGCGCATATAAGCTTGCCATGCAGAAGCTGAGCTATTCCTCTGTCACCTCACCTATTGACGGAGTTGTTGAAAAAAAGAGCATTGATGTCCACGGCTTTGCAAGCCAAAACGAGCCGGCTTTTATAATAACGGATAAATCCTCTGTCAATGTCACCTTCGGGGTGTCCGGAGAGGATGCCGCCAACATGAATGTGGGGGATACACTGACAGTTTATGACAAGGGCAGAGAATATCCTGCAACCATAGTCGAGGTTTCCTCCTTCATTGATATGCAAAGCGGTCTTTACACAATAAAGGCAAATGTGCTGAACGAGGAGGGGCTTATAATGAGCGGCTCCTCTGTAAAGCTTACAGCCACCACAAATAAATCCCAAGGGGCAGTCACAATACCCACAGATGCCCTCTACAACGAAAAGGATGAAAGCTATGTCTATGTTGAAGAGGGGGGAGTTGTCAAAAAAACTCCTGTAAAGACAGGCATAATCACCGAAAAAAGGGTTGAAATCACAAAGGGGCTTTCAGGCGGAGAAAATGTTATAACCACATGGAATCCGGGGCTTATTGACGGTGCGCCTGTAACTGTGAGGGAGGGTGAATAGAGATTGAATTTTCTGACAAAGCTCTCGCTTAAAAGACCTGTGTCGCTGTGCCTTGCGGTTCTGGCGCTTGTTGTTTTCGGCCTCTTTGGGCTTTTGGGCGCATCAATGGAGCTTATACCCGATATAAATATGCCCATGCTGGTTCTCATGGGCTTTTATCCCGGAGCCTCGCCTGAGGATGTGGAGAGCCTTGTGACGACTCATCTTGAGAGCGCTGCCTCCACGCTTCCCAGCGTAAAAAACATAAACTGCATATCCTCTGAAAATGTGTCTATGGTTATGCTGGAATTTGAATACGGCACCAACATGGAGGAAATAAAAAGCGATTTGAGGGGAAATCTGGAAATTTATAAAAATTTCCTCCCCGAGGAGGTTGCATCTCCCACCATTGTGGAAATGAGGACGGATATGACGCCCACAATGGTGCTTTCGGCAACAAGCCAATCGGATATGGACCTTTATGCCTATGTGGATGAGTACATAGTCCCGAGGATAAAAAGGATTGACGGTGTTGCCAATGTGGATGTTATGGGAGGAGACAGAAAGTATATAAGCATATCCCTCAAGGAGGATAAGCTGAGCCAGTACGGACTTTCTATGGATACCATAGCGGCAATAGTCAAAAATGCCAGCTTTTCCGTTCCCTCAGGCAGCGTATCACAGGGAAATCTGGAGCTGCTTTTAAGAGGCGGTGTGGATTATGACACAATTTACAGCCTGGGCACCATACCCATCACGCTTAAAACAGGCGATGTGATTCACCTTTCGGATGTCTCGGATATTGCCCTTACAGTTTCTCCTGCTGATTCCATAAGCAAAACCAACGGCATTGATGATGTGACAATAAGCATCTCAAAGCGCCAAAGCTCCTCCACATTTGATGTTACAGACAAGGTAAAAAGGGTGGTGGAGGATAACAACAGCGAGGGACTGGGTGTAAATCTTCAAATATTGAACGATTCCTCCGCCATGATAAAAACCTCAATATCCTCTGTTTTTCAGACTATGATCTGGGGAATAATACTTGCGATGGCGGTGCTGTTTGTCTTTTTTGGGGACTGGAGGGCTTCGATCATTGTGGGAACCTCCATACCCATATCACTTTTTGTGACGCTGATAGCCATGCAGCTGGCAGGCTTTTCCTTCAATATACTTTCCATAGGCGGTCTGGTTGTGGGAATAGGCATGATGGTGGATAACTCCATTGTTGTCATTGAAAGCTGCTTTAGAAACACCAAGGGAAGAAGCCTTTATGAGGCTGCCTTAAAGGGCACAGAGGCGGTTGCCTCATCCATCTTCGCCTCAACTCTTACAACTGTTGTTGTGTTTCTGCCCATAGCCTTCATAAAGGGAATGAGCGGACAGCTTTTCGGACAGCTGTGCTTCACCATAGTGTTCTCCCTTCTGGCATCGCTTATTTCTGCCGTTTCCGTCGTGCCCTTGATGTATTGCAAAACCGCACCGAAGGAAAAGGAGCACCCAAGGGTTAAGGATTTTCTCTTCAGGCTGGAGGAGGGATATATGGCCCTTCTTCCCAAAACACTTAAAAAGAAAAGAACGGTGCTTGCCGTTTCCGCTTTGCTTTTGGTGCTTTCCTCGCTGCTTCTGCCCTTTATAGGTGTGGAGCTTATGCCGCAGACCGACGAGGGAATGGTTGTTTTGTCAATAAGCACCAGATCGGGCTTAAAGCCGGCTGCTGTTGAAAAAATATTAGAGCCTGTCATAAGCACCATAGCCTCTCACCCCGATGTGGATGAATATTCCATGAGCATAGGCGGCAGCGGAATGATGTCAATGCTTTCAGGCTCAAGCGACAGCGCCTCTGTGAGCATATACCTTAAAAAGGACAGAAAAATGTCCACCGCTGAATTTGTGGAATATATGAGAAGGGAAACAGCCGATATTGTAGATTGCAGGATAAAGGTGGATTCCCAAAGCACCACCGGCATGATGAGCGGCGGAACCATGATGGATGTGCCCTTAAAGGGAGCAGATTATGACAAGCTTATAGAGGCATCCTATATGGTGGAGGATTATATGAGCGCAAACCCGGATATAATAGCTGTTTCCTCCTCTGTTTCATCGGGAAATCCCCAGGCGGAAATCAAAATCGACCCTATAAAGGCAGCAGCTGTGGGAATTGTTCCGGCGCAGGCAATGGCATCGATCCGCAGCATGATGGTGGGAATTGAGGCAGGAACGCTTAAAAATAACGGCAGGGATTACACTCTCAAGGTGGAATATCCCATGGACAGGTTTGAAACCGTATCACATCTTGAATCCATGATGCTGACCAATCCCAAGGGCATGTCGGTTCCGCTTAAGGATATCTCCGAAATTGACTACTCATTAAGCCCTGTCAGCATTGTAAAGGAAAACGGACAGTATATTGTCACCGTTTCAGGACAGCCCTCCTCAAATCCGCCGGCACACCTTGCATCAAGGATAAACAGCGACGTTTTGAAGCTGGAGCTTCCTTACGGAGTGTCTGTTTCAAGGTCCATGCAGATGGACAGGATATATGAGGAGTTTTCAGCTCTTTTAAAAGCCATACTGACAGCGGCATTTCTGGTATTTCTGGTGATGGCAATGCAGTTTGAAAGCCCCAGATTTTCCGTTGTTGTAATGCTGTGCGTGCCGTTTTCTCTCATAGGCTCCTTCATATTCCTGTTTATTTCGGGAAAAACCCTGTCACTTCCGGCGCTGATGGGCTTTCTCATGCTGGTTGGAACTGTTGTGAACAACGGCATATTGTTTATCGACACCGCCGAAAGGCTAAGAGAGGATGAGGGCTTTTTTATAGAGGGCGCACTTGCCAAGGCAGGAGCCATGCGTTTAAGGCCTATATTGATGACAACGCTTACCACCGCACTTGCCATGATTCCCATGGCGGTGGGCTCAGGCGAAAACGGAGCCATTATGCAGGGAATGGCGATGGTTATAATAGGTGGGCTTACAGCCTCCACCATAATGGCAATGCTGGTGCTTCCCTCCTTCTATATTCTGGTTGATAAAAAGGATCGAAGAGCAAGAAGAGAAAGGAAAAAAGAGGCAAAAAAGCTGAGAGAAGCTGAAAAAATATAAAAAAAAGGCGGCATCAAAAGGATGCTGCCTTTTTTTGGAAAATTTTCATTCGCCTATATCTTCGCCGCTTAGGGTTTTTATTATATTTCTGTAAAGCACAGTCGGGTCCTTGAGAAAGTTGTCGCGGCACAAAAGCGCCATGTCCTCGGTGGGAACATAAAAATCCAAGGAGAGAAGGTCGCTTCCGTAATCGGCTATTCTTATCCTCAGACGATAGCTGTCGGATTCTCTCACTATGGTGCATATATTCTCGTTTTTGCTTCTCTCTATTGTCATGGCTTCCTTTAAGGAGCTGAGGGATTTTTCCCTTATGCTCAAGGGGAGCTTTTTATAAAATGTAAGAGCTGCCTTATTTCCCAGCGGCGTAAGCTCCAAAAGCGCCTCACCGTTTCTGTTTTTGTCAGAATCGGTTATATGCTTTGACACGATAAGGGCGGAAACCTCGTTGGCAAGCTGAAAATAATTGACTATGCCGTCCTTTAAAAGTGAATCGTTGAGCATCCTCATGGTGACCGGCTCCTTTATCTGCCACAGAAGATAGCAAACCAGCATCCTTATTTCATAATCGGTGGTAAGCCCTCCCAGCTCTATTCCTTCTGTTAAGACATCTGATGACATTTTATTCCTCCTGACGCTTTTTATCTTGTAAACAAGCCATAATATATGTTAAAATTCCTTTAAGGGGTGAAGTGTTATGTATGATTACAGCCAAAATATCGCAGATATGGCTGACAGCATTGAAAATATGTTCGGAGCCTGGGGCGCTCTGGTATTGATTTTGTTTCAGGCTCTTCAGATTGTTATCGCAGTTTTGCCCGGCGGCTTTGTAGAGGTGGCAGGCGGAATAATATACGGCACTCTCAAGGGCCTTGTGATAAGCTCTGCGGGGATATTGTCAGGCAGCCTTCTTGCCTTTTTCATAGCAAAAAAGCTGGGCAGAAAGCTTGTTATCTCCCTTGCGGGGAGGGAAAAGTTTGAGCGCTATGAGGCGCTTGTAAAAAAGAAAAAATTCAAGGGCTTCATATATCTTTTCTTCTTTTTGCCCGGTGTGCCAAAGGATATACTGATCTATGTCATAGGCGTGGCATCAGATTATAAAACTGCCCTTATAGCCAGCCTTTTGAGAATACCTGCCACTGTTGTGACGGTCCATGCAGGCTCAATTTTCGGAAGCGGCAGCCTGGCAGAGGGAGCAGCCCTTTACTTCGGCTTTATATTCATAGGCATTTTGGGCCTTGTGATACACAATAAAATATTATCCGACAAAAAAAATCCCATATGATTATTATAATCAATATTTTCCTGTATGTAAACAATACAATATAAAAAAATTGGGGGCACAGGCAAAGAAGAAAAAATTTTCCCCCTGCCATGATAAGCTTTTCATATGCGTGCAGATAGCTTATGCAAGGTGATGAAAAACCATAATTTTTATATTCTGCCCAATTTTTCAAGGCAGGATTCTTTCGGATTTGATAAAAAGGAATTTAAAAGGTGAAGTTGATGAAAAAGCCAAGTCAAAATGAAGTTATAGGAAAATATATACACGACCTTCGTGTCAAAAATAAAATGACATTGAAGGAGTTAGGTGACAAGGTGGAGCTTTCGCCCGGATTTCTCTCCCAGCTGGAAAGGGGCTACACCACCTTCAGCCTCAACACCCTCACTGCCTTGGCGGAGGTTTTCAAGGAGGATTTGAGCAGCTTTTTTCTGAAAAGCTCGGATAATGACCAGGAGCCGTATGTTGCAAGAAGCTACAACAGGAAGAATCTCAGGCTCTCTAAGGAATTTGAGCAGTACACGCTTTTTTCAAGCATACACAGCCAAAAGGTCATAACAGAGCTGTGCAATATATACCCTCAGAGGCAGGATTGTGAGGAGGTTATCTTCTGCCATGCCCAAGAGGAGATAATCTTTCTTTTAAACGGCTGCCTGAAGGTTTTTCTCAGCGGCACAGGCTATATACTGAACCCCCATGACAGCATTTATATACCGCCCAACGCAGAGCACAGCTGGAAAAACATGACAGACAGCACCGTCACGGTTCTTTCTCTGGTTATAAATGCTTAAAAAGAGGCTTTTTAAAATTTATCTGAAAATTTAAGGAACAAAGGTCTGCTAAGGTTTTATCCGACAGCAGACCTTTTTTTAATAAAATATGCCTTAAACAGGGCTTCCTAAAAATGCACAAATTATTTTATCTATTTTGTATATGTAAATAAATATTGTATTTTTTGTTGCTTTTTAGTTATGAATATATTATAATTTATGCAATACCAAATAATTTATATAAAAATTTAGTATTGCAAAAGCAAGCCCTCTTCCTTTAAATGTAAAAAAGCTTAAAATTTAAGCCAAATTGAAATTTTAAGTAAAATGAGGAAAGGGAAAGGGCAGGCTTAAAACAAAAGGGGGCATAGGCATGGAGCTGTCAGAGAAAATAAGCCGCTACATAGAGGAAAAAAGCTTTGAGATTGTTTCACGCACCTGCGACCTGGTGAAAATACCCAGCATAAACGTGAGGGATGATTCCGATAAGCCCTACGGCAGAAAATGTGCAGAGGCGCTGGATTATATTCATCAGCTGGCAGAGGAAAAAAATCTCTGTGTAAAAAACTATGATTACAGATGCCTTGAGGCAGCTTTAAGAGAAAACCAAAGCGGAAAAAGATTGGTCATTGCCACACATGCAGATGTGGTCCCCACAGAGGATGATAACATATACGAGCCCTTTGCCGGCAGGGTTTACGGAAATTATATAATAGGAAGAGGAGCTGTTGACGACAAGGGCCCTCTCATAGCCTCACTTTATGCTCTGGCTTTTTTCAAAGAATATGACATACCGCTTAAAAATGACATCCGTCTTTTCTTTGGGAGCAATGAGGAATGTGGCATGGATGACCTTGAATATTACATAAAAAGGGCCGGTGAGCCCGACTGGGGACTTTCGGTTGACGACGATTTTCCCTGCGTAATAGGTGAGAAGAGCCTTGTCCATTTCACCATGAGAGTGCCGAGGGCTAAGTGCCTTCAGCATATAAATTCCCACGGCTCGGCACAGAGACTTATACACGATTGCATAGACACAGTTATAAACGGTGTCAGCACACAAGTTAAAAGAAGCGAGAGCGTCGAAAATCCTGTGCTTTACACCTTTAATAACTGCCGGCAGTCCCTCTTTGCAAATAAAAAGGATGAAGAAATTATGCTCTCTATGATGAATGACACGGACGGAAAGCTGATGGGCATTGACAGAGAGGATGAAATCACCGGAAAGACTTCCGTAAAGGTTATAAATGTCAATGAGGACAAGGGGGATATGGTGTTTAAGTTTGACATACGCTTCCCTGTATCTGCCGATGTGGATGAAATTTGCAGCAGAGTAAAGGCCTATGGCGAAAAGAACGGTATCCCCACAGAAATAGTAAAGGTGAGCAGGGGCTATTACCAATCCCCCGAGCATCCTATGGTGTCACTTCTTACAGATACCTACAACAAGGCTGCCAATGCAGATGAAAAGCCCTATGTTATGAGCGCCTGCACATATGCAAGAGGCTTTAAGAACGGCTGCGGCTTTGGCTGCGGAAATCCCCACGAGGTAAAGCCGCTGCCAAAGGGCCACGGGGCCTGCCACGGAGCTGATGAGGCACACAATATAAATGTCCTGTTGGATGCTGTAAAGTATCTTATCATAGCAATAAAGGCTGTTGATGATTATTGGTCTTAAAAATGAGGAGGGAAAAGCAAGATGGCAAACCAAGCGGCAGATTTGGATAAAAGAGCTATAAGAAAAGAAATACTGGTGCTTATTGTACCTATCATAATAGAGGGAGTATTCGGATACCTGGCAGGAATTGTCACCACTGCACTTGTTGGACGACTGACCTCACTGGCTATATCCTCTCAGGGTGTAGTTTTCAGAATAACCGACCTTCTGGCAGTTTTCTGGGGAAGTATCAGAATAGGCGCAATGGTTTATTTTGTAAAGCTTTACGGCGAGGGCAAATTTAAAGAGATGCTTCAGGCATTTGTAAATATATGCACTGTCACATTGACAATAGGCTTTGCCTGCATCGCAGTTTTGACAGTGTTCCCCAAGCCATTCCTTTCCTTCTTTACAAATGATGCGGAAATTCTCTCAACGGCAACAACCTATATGAACATAGTTATGGTGGGAATCCCCTTCTTCATCATGATGAAGATGAATGCAGCCCTATATTATTCAGTGGGAGATACAAAGACCCCAATGTATATCCAGATATTAGTAAATGTTGTAAACATTGTTTTCGGCTATATCTTCATCTTTATCATGAAGTGGGATCTGATAGGTGCAGGCTGGGCAACTGTTATCTCTCAGGCAGCAGGCGGCGTGATAGGCTTTGTTATACTCTTCAGAAAGCCTGAATTCAAAAATCTCGGCAAAATTTCACCGGCACTTAAGGACAAGCAGTCCATAAAGGTTACATTCCAGAAGGCTATACCCGTTGCATTGGAATCCGGCTTCTGGCAGATGAGTGCCATTGTTATGACCAAGGTAATCCTCTGCTACGGAAGAGATGCTTATTCCGGCTATGCACTGGCCTCCAGCGCAGAAACACTTACAGAGCTGCCTGTTATAGGCTTTACAGTTGCAGCAACCACACTGGCAGGAAAGGCATACGGCGCCAAGGACGGAGCCTTATTCAGAGAATATTACAGACAGCAGATGTGGATGAACTCCATCATCTCCGGAATAGGCTCCGCTGTTATGATTTTGCTCCCCGGTGCGTTCATGTCCATAGTTACCGACAACCGGACACTTAAGGAAATAGGAACAATTTACCTCATCTGCATGGGCGCAATACTCATCCCTCAGAATGTTCAGAGAACACAGAAGGGTATGCTCTACGGACTTGGAAATACAAAGGTCCCCATGTATATTTCCGGCTTCGGAATATGGATTATAAGAGTGCCTGTTGCCATGCTGGCAGCTTATGTTCTCAAGTGGCCTCTTGTTTCCATCTGGCTCATAATCGGCGCAGATCAGGTTATAAGATACATTATGATGCACTTTTACATCAAGCACATCGGCGCACTCTACTGTGTTGAAAATGAAAAGGTCAGCGACGGGGAAAATAAGCCGAGCTCCACCGAAGATAAAAAGGACTGATGCCGTTTAAAGCATAAAAGCAAATCTAAAAGCATATGCACCCAATCTGTCATTTTTTCCCATTGAGAAGATGACAGACCGGGTGCATATTTTTTTAAGCTTTTTGATTTTAAAATCAGGAAAACAGAAAATCCTCATTAAAAATTTTATATTTTTTAAGTGAAATAAAATCTGTGACAGAAAGGTTATTGTCCCTTCCGTTGGCGCATATGTTGAAAAGCTTTTCTGCCTCATGCTCCGAAATGGTTTTGTTCTGGTTAAAAAGGGCGCAGACAATATCCTTAAAAAGAGAAAAACGCTCCTCTTGCCCAAGGCTGTCGGCCTCTGAAAGTATGAGGGCGGCATTTTCTCCGTTGATGAGGCATCGTCCCTTTTTAAAAAGCAGCATACCGCATTTTGATATATCCCTTTCCAGTGTGAAATCACAGCTTCCAAAGGGCTTTAAAAGCCCTTTAAGCTCCTTTTCATCCAATGTGAAAAACCTGCTTATCTCAAAGCCGAAGCTTCTGTTGAGGGCATTTTGACAATATTTGAGCCCTCCGTTTTTAAAAATTTCCTTTAAGGGCAGGCTTTCATTGTCATCCTCTGCTTGGCAAAGGGGGGAGAGGGGTGTCAGCTTTAAATTTTTAAAGCCAAGGCGCATATGGATAAAAACAAGCGGCTCCTCCTTTTTTTCTATCATCAGAAGTATTTCCCTATCCTTTGGTATTACAACATTTGTCTCTGCCTTCAGAACCTGCTGCTTAGGGCAAAGGCAAAAGCCCCACGGCAGCAAAAACACCGTGAGGCTCAAAGCCATAGAGAGCATAAAGGGAACAAACCTTTTCACAAAAAAATCTCCTCAAAATGGTATTTGTCCCATTATTGCCCCTTTTAAAAATTTTTATACATTGAATCTGAAAAGAACCACATCTCCGTCGTTGAAAACATAGTCCTTTCCCTCTGAGCGGTAAAGTCCCTTTTCCTTTGCCTTGGCTATGGAGCCGCACTGCTTGAGGTCATCAAAGGAGACTACCTCTGCCCTTATGAAGCCCCTTTCAAAATCGGAGTGGATTTTTCCTGCTGCCTGAGGTGCCTTTGTGCCCTTTTTTATGGTCCATGCCCTGACCTCCGGCTTTCCGGCTGTCAGATAGGAGATTAGCCCCAAAAGGTCATAGCTTGATTTGATAAGCTTGTCAAGCCCCGATTTGCTCTCGCCCAAATCCTCCAAAAACATTGCCTTGTCCTCTTCTGAAAGCTCGGCAATTTCCTGCTCTATCTGTGCGCAGATGGGTATTACCTGGCTTTTTTCCTCTTGGGCAATAAGCTTGACCTCATTGTAGCCTGTGTTTTTATCTATGCCGTTTTTATAGTCCTTTTCGGACATATTTGCCGCATATATGACAGGCTTTGAGGAAATGAGCGAAAAGTCCTTAAGCATAAGCCTTTCCTCATCGGTGAAGGGGAAGCTTCTGGCGGATTTTCCCCCCTCAAGATGCTCATAAAGCCTTTTGAGAACATCCACCTCCGCAAGATATTTTTTATCTCCCTTTGCTGCCTTTTCCGCCCTGTCTATCCTTCTTTCGGTCATCTCCATATCGGAGAATATAAGCTCCATATCAATGGTTTCTATGTCCCTTCTTGCATTGATGGAGCCCTCCACATGGATTATCTCATTGTCCTCAAAGCATCTTACCACATGGACAATGGCATCCACCTCCCTTATATGGGAAAGGAATTTATTTCCTAAGCCCTCGCCCTTGGATGCGCCCTTTACAAGCCCTGCAATATCTACAAATTCTATGACCGCAGGCGTAACCTTTTCCGGCCGGTAAAGCTCCTTCAAATAGTCCAGCCTTTCATCCGGAACAGACACCATACCCACATTCGGCTCTATGGTGCAGAAGGGATAGTTGGCAGATTGCGCCCCTGCGTTGGTTATGGCATTGAACAAGGTGGATTTTCCCACATTGGGAAGTCCTACAATTCCTAATTTCATTAAAATTTCTCCTCTTGGCAAATTCTTTTTAGATTCTACCACTTTATCTGCCTTTAGGCAATAGATAGGGGCTTTTTTGCTTGACATCCGGTGCTTAAAATAAGATAATGTTATTATTATAACAAACAAATTCAAAGTATTTGGAGGATAGTTATGGATTGGGAAAAATATTATGAAACGCATAAAATGAGCCTGAGGGATGCAATTTTAAGCCTGCCCTCTGATGCTGTTATGACAGCAGGACACGCCGGAAGTGAGCCCAGAGCGCTTTTGCAGGCTGTGTGTGATTATAAGGAGCATTTTAAGGGAGCAAGGCTTTTTTCCATTGTTCTTATGGAGGAGGCCCCCTATTGCGCACCCTGTATGGAGGGGCATTTAAGATATGTCACCATGTTCAATTCCGCCGGCAGCAGAAATGCCGTAAAGGAAAACAGAGCTGATTTTGTGCCTGTATATTATTCCGAAGTTCCTTCCTACATAAAGAATTACTACAAGCCCAACGTGGTGCTTATCCAGGTTTCAAAGCCGGATATTCACGGCTATTGCTCAATGGGCTGCTGCTGCGACTTTCAGAGGGCAGCCATAGACAGCGCCGATTTTGTGCTGGCGCAGGTAAATGAAAATCAGCCCTATGTCATGGGGGACAACTTTGTCCATGTGACCGAAATTACACACATTGTAGAGGAAAACAGACCTCTTCCCGTTTTGGGTGCTGCCAAAATAGGGGATGTGGAAAGGGCAATCGGAAAAAACTGCGCCGCGCTTATAAATGACGGAGACACACTCCAGCTGGGAATAGGAGCCATTCCCGACGCTGTTTTGCTCTCCTTGAAGGATAAGAAGGATCTGGGAATACATTCCGAAATGTTTTCTGACGGCGTTGCAGAGCTTATAGATGCAGGCGTTGTTACCAACAGGAGAAAGAACATTGATACCGGAATGTCGGTTGCCACATTTCTTATGGGAAGCCAAAAGCTTTACAGCTATATAAACAACAACCCCTCTGTTGCGATGCACCCGGTTGATTATACCAACAATCCTCTCATAGCCTGCAAAAATGACAATCTCATCGCCATAAATTCATGCATACAGGTGGATTTGACAGGTCAGGTGACAGCCGAAACCATAGGTACTGCACAGTTTTCAGGTGCAGGCGGTCAGGTGGATTTTGTAAGAGGAGCCAATTTAAGCCAAGGCGGAAAGGCTGTTATCGCAATTCCATCCACAGCATCACACGGCAGAATTTCCAGAATTGCACCTGTCATGGACTTAGGAAGCGCAGTGACCACCTCAAGATATGAGGTGGACTATATTGTTACAGAATACGGCGCTGCCTCCTTGAAGGGCAGGACGCTCAACGAAAGAGCAGAGGCCCTTATAGCCATAGCACACCCGGATTTCAGAGAGAGCCTGAGACAGCAGTGGCTAAAGCGCTTTTAAGCTTAAAAAAAGCTTAAGTCATTTGATATGACAGCCAATCTGAAAACAAAGCAAAAAGAGGACGCATTAAGTGATATGCACCCCAAAAGTCAGACACTTTTGGAGGTGCATATTTTTTATGGGAAAAGCAGGAGGGAAAATAAAGCTTATATTGCAGAATACCAACGCTTGTTATCCGGGCACAATATTGCTCAAGGTATGTCACGAAAAGGAAATTGTATGGATAGCGGTGCTGTGGAAAACTTTTTCAGAAGACTTAAAGTTAAAATGTTTTACGGCGAAAAATTTGAAAGTGTCAACACTTTCATTGATAAACTTATAGAATATATTTATTACTACAACAATGAAAGGATTTCTACAAAATTAAAAGGAATGAGCCCGGTACAGTACCGAACTCATTCACTTTCAATTTAATATTTTTTTGTCTAAACTTTTGCGGTCATTTCAAAGAGGTGTTCTCTTTTAAAATGTTTTAAGGCCCTTATCTGTCAACAATCTTTTTTATTTCGTAAGCCTTGAGGGCTTTTTCATCAAACACAAGGTTTATCTCCTCACTTTTTTTGAGAAGATAATCGGAAAAGTCCTTGCTCTTCATTTCAAATATGAGATTGCTGCCCAATTCGTCTGCAAAATTGTTCTCCAAAACATCAAAAACCATATAGATATATGTGGATGCCTCCGCCTCATAGATAAAGGGCTTGTTCATCTCCTTTTTGTCACCTGAGAAAAGAGAAACTGTAAAATCCGGTGCAAAGCGGAAATCGTCCTTTGTTATGAGCGTGGAATATTTTTTTGCATCATCCTGCTCGGGAACTGCTGTCCCCTTTTTCTCATTTACAGACTTAAATACCTCTGTGAAGGATTTTTCATTCTTCTCAATAGCTGAAAAAAGCTCCTTTGCTTCCTTCTTTGCCTTTTCCTTCTCCTCGCCCTCTAAGGGATTGCCCTCATCATCTGTCAAAGGAATGTCGATGATTGCTGCCCTGCGGTAGGTATCTGTGAGATATTTTTCCTTTTCCTCCTTTGTGACAGCCATTTCTCCGCCCTCGGAGTAAAGCTTTTCCATAAGCTTATAATAGAGGGAATTGTTGACAGCTGTTTTTTCAACCGAGGTTTGAGCTATGCCCTTTTTGGAATAAAGCTCCTTGCTGTAATTATAGCTTTTGTCGGCGCTTTGTGCTATATCTTCCATCTCACCTTCAGAAAGTGTGATGCCAAGCCTTGCACATTCGCTTTCAACAGCTGCATATTTTTTCATTGCATCAAGAGAATCCTCCTTTATTGCATCCTCCAAGGTTTTATCCTCGGAAACCTTAAAGGAGAGGTCGGCAGTTCCTGTATAGCTCATAAACTGGCTGTACTGGCTGTATTGGTTGTAAATATAAACTCCTGCGGGAATTTCTCCGGAATCAAACGAGGCGACAGAGGCAGGCTTGCTTGTGCAGCCTGCAAGTGAAACGGCAAGAACCGATAAAGCCAGAAGGGCTGATGAAGTTCTTTTTGACATAATTTTGTTATCCTCCTTAAATTGGGCAGATATTTCTTTTTGACAATGCCCGAAAAGCAGCATAAGGTCAGGCTGCGTCAGTTATTATAACCTATAAGGGCAGCAAAGTCCACAATAATTGAAAATTTGCCGGATTTTGAAAAAAGCCGCACCCAACGGTGCGGCAGATTTAGTGAAAGACTTAGAGAGCTCTTTCAACCTTGCCCGAGCGCAGGCAGCGGGTGCAGGCGTGGATATGACAGGGTTTTCCGTCAACAATAGCCTTGACACGCTTTACGTTGGGTTTTACAGGGCGGTTTGATCTTCTGTGAGAGTGGGAAACCTTAATACTGAAGGTCACACCTTTACCGCAAATATCACACTTAGCCATGAATTGCACCTCCTTAAAATGCTTAGATTACTGTGCTCTCTATTTAAAACGCTGTTTAGAGCATTATTCACAGTACAACATTAACATACTATCAGATGTTTTGCCAAAAAGCAAGAGTTTTTTCTCATCTTTTTAAATTTATTTTTAAACTTTAAAAAGATTGTGTTAATATGATATCCCTTAAGTTGATTTTTGTCAATTATGAATGTATAATATATGCTGACAAACTGTCTGTTGAGGACACATTTTACGATTGAAGGAGTTATTGAATGTTCAGATTATCAATGCCAATAATTGTGGCAAGACTTATCGTTTTGTTCACCGCCATTCCCATACATGAATATGCCCATGCCTATGCGGCAGAGAAGATGGGAGATCCCACTGCCAAATACAGAAAAAGGCTTACATTGAATCCTTTTGAGCATATGGATATAGTGGGCGCCCTCATGCTTTTGTTCTTCGGCTTCGGCTTTGCAAAGGCAGTGCCTGTGAACACGCTGAATTTCAGGGATCAGAAAAAAGGCATCATCGTGACAAGTCTGGCAGGACCTCTTTCAAATGTTATCCTGGCAGCTGTGTGCATGCTTGCCTATAAGATTCTGCTTTTGTCATATGCTGTTGTGCCCCTTGGGCTTTTGAGCATTGTCATCTCCATACTCGGCTTTATGGTTTCTACAAACCTCTCGCTGGCTGTTTTCAACCTTTTGCCGATTCCGCCCCTTGACGGCTGGAACGTGCTGTGCCAGTTCATACCTGACAGAATCTATTGGAAGATAGCCTCCTATCAGAGGGAGATGGTCTTTGGAATACTCATTCTGGTGGCTCTTGGCGTTTTTGACATTCCCATAAGCTTTATTTCCGGAATACTTTACTTTATTATCGACAAGCTCACATTCTTTGTGGACTTTTTAGGGATATTCATACTGTGATGGAAAGACCCAGATTCAAGCTCAGCGAATTTGAAGGCCCCTTGGACCTGCTTTTATACCTTATATCAAAGCACAAGCTGAATATCATGGATATAAGCATCTTCCAGCTTTTAGAGCAGTATATGGATTTTATAAAGAAATCCCAAGAGGATGACCTGGATGTAAAATCCGAATTTCTGGAGATGGCATCAAGGCTGCTTTATATAAAGACCGTCAGCATGCTGCCAAGGCGTGAAAAAGAGGCGCAGGAATTAAAAAGCGCACTTGAGGTGGAGCTTATGGAGCTGAGCCTTTGCAAAAAGGCAGCAGCCCGGCTTGAAAATATGGCAAGGGACAATGTTGTGTTTGTGAGAGAGCAGGCAAGGCTTGAGGAAAAAACACCCTACACTCTTTTGCACGACAAAAGGCTTTTGAAAGAGGCGATAAAGCTTTCAAGGGGAAGGCTTATAAGAAAAAGCCCCTTGAAAGAGGAAAGCTTTTCACCGATAGTAAAAAAGAGGATTGTTTCAATAGAGAGCAGGATAATCTTCCTGCTGGGAATATTCTATAAGCAGGAGACTCTCTCCTTTGATGAAATATTTCTTGAAAGCGTGGATAAAAGCGAGGTTATAGCCACCTTTCTTGCGCTTTTGGAGCTTATAAGGCTGGGCAGAGTAGAGCTTTCAGCTGATGAAAGGCAGCTTTTTTTTGTAAAGAGCAGCAGCAATTTGGGAGCATAATGCTTTAAGGAAGTGATTGTCTTGTTATCCGACAGCAGCGAAAAAACCCTTTTGGCGCTTTTGTTTGCCTCAGGGGAGAGCGTTTCAATTAAAAAAATTGCAGAGGCGATGGAGATAGATGAAAGCCTTGCCTTAAAAACTGCCGACAGGCTTAAAAAAAGGCTGGAGGAGGAAAATTTCCCCCTTAAAATTTTAAGGCTTGAGGACAGCTTTCAGCTGTGCACAGACAAAAGCTATTCCCGGCAGATAGGAAGGCTTTTAAGCAGCAGAAAAAACAGCCCGTTAAGCCCGGCTGCGCTGGAGGTGCTGGCTGCGGTTGCATACAACCAGCCGGTCACAAGGGCATATATAGAGCAGGTAAGAGGTGTGGATTCATCAAAAATATTAACCTCCTTGGTCGATAAGGAGCTTTTATGCGAAGCCGGCAGGCTGGATCTTCCGGGAAAGCCCATCGCCTATAAGACCACACCGGATTTTTTAAGAATTTTCGGGCTGGAAAGCCTCAAGGAGCTTCCTTTGATTGATGAGGAGCAAAAGAGCTTAAAAGAGGCCGGTGAAGAGAGTTGATTTACTTTTACTGGTTTCTGTCGGCACTTTTTTTAATTCTCCTGCTGATTTTTTTCCTGCCTGCAAGGCTTTATTTCTGCCTTTTGGATGACTTTAAGCTTACAGTCGGCTTTCTGATGCTTAAATATGACCTTTTGTCAGATGCAAAGGAAAGGGAAGGAAAAAAGACAGAGGGGGAAAAAAGGCCCCGAACAAAGGCCAAAGGAAAAATAAATGAGCAGCCGGCAGAAAAAAAGGAAGAAAAAAAGCTGTCCTTGGATGAAAAGCTAAAACTTTCTGCAAAAATTTTAAGGGAGCTTAATCCGCCCTTTAAAAAATTTTTAAAGGGAGTAAAAATAAGAAATCTCAAGCTGGAAATTCTGGCTGCGGGGCAGGACCCCTTTGAAGCTGCCAAAAACTATGCTGCTCTTAGCTGCACAGTTTATGCCCTGCTGGGCGTTCTGGATTCTCTTTTTGATTTTAAGGCAGAGAGCGTTTATGTTTATCCCGATTTTAACGAGCAAAAAAACAGATACTATATAGAGGGCAGCATAAGGGCAAATCTTTTTCAGATAACGGTGCTTTTTATAAGAATAATGAAAAAAAGCGGCAGAGATATTATGAAGCTTATATAGATTTAAGGAGGATATGAAATGGAAGAAAAAAACATAGTTGAGCTGTTAAAATCCGCACTTCCCAACCTGAATGAGCTGGTCAGTGCCGATGTGGTTGTGGGCAAGGAGATAAAGACCTCTGACGGAACCACTATAATCCCCATAAGCAAGGTGACCTTCGGCTATGGAATGGGGGGAGGAATACCCTCTCAAAACACAAAATTCGGCGGCGGAACAGGTGCGGGAGTGTCTGTGACACCCATAGGCTTTTTGGTGATAGGCCCTGATGGGGTTCGCCTTATGCAGATTTAAACTGCCGAAAACACAGCCGACAGGGTTGTAAACATGGTTCCGGATGTGATTGAAAAAATTCAGGGCATAGTCTCTCCCATAATGGAAAAAAAGGCGGCAAAAAAAGGCTCTGCGGATGAGAAAAGTCCAAAGGGACAGCAATCGGACCCTTCTTCTGATGATATAAAGTAATAAAATGCGAAAAGAAACATATTCTTTCATAGAAAGGAAGTGCTTCCCTCTTTGAAAAAATGTGTTTCGTTTTTGCTTTTGTCATGCCTTGTGCTGCTGTCTGCTTTTTTGTCTTTTGCCGATGGCTTTTACGGACTTGAAAACGCAAGGGCTTCGGCGGTTTATGACTGTCTCAAGGAAGAATTTATATATGAAAACAACTCCTGCACGCCCTTGCCTGTGGCCAGCACCACAAAAATAATGACCTGCCTTCTCACCTTGGAGCAGCAAAAGCTTTCAGAGGAATTTTTGGTGCCGCCTGAGGCTTTGAAAACAGAGGGCAGCTCCATGGGGCTTTCAGAGGGCGACAGGGTTAATTTAAAAACACTGGCGTTGGGCATGATGCTGCCCTCGGGAAACGATGCAGCCAATGCTGCGGCAATCAGGATAGCAGGCAGCAAGGAAAAATTTGTCAGCATGATGAACGAGAGAGCCAAAGCACTGGGCATGGAGAACACACGCTTTTCCACACCCTCGGGGCTTGATGAGGGCGGCAATTTTTCCAGCGCCCGAGATATGGCGCTTTTGGCATCAGCCGCTCTTAAAAATGAGGAATTCAGAAGGACAGCCTCGCTTAAAACCTTCAGGGCGGATGTGGGGGAAAGATATCTCTATCTTAAAAACCACAACCGGCTGCTTTTCAGAAATGAATCTGTCACAGGCATAAAGACCGGCTTTACCAAAAAGGCAGGCAGGTGCCTTGTGTCCTCTGCCTGCCTTAAGGGAAGGGAATTTATAATTGTCACATTGAACATGGGGGATGATTTCAATGTGCATGAAAATGTTTACAGGCGTCTTGATTCCTCCCTTTTGCAGATAAGCCCCCAAAAGCTTTTTAAAGGCGGTTTCGCAGCTGTTGCAGGCACAGGTGAGAGGGTGTCCTTGATGATTGGGGAAAATTCAAAAATCGCCGTTTTTGAAAACGAGCTTTCACGCATAAAAACATATAACAAAATACCACCGTTTTTATATGCCCCTGTAAATGTGGGAGATGAGGTGGGAAGCTTTGCCGTCAGCATAGATGAAAAGGAAATACTCTCTCTTGCCGTTTATGCATCAAACAGGGTGCAGGCAGAGGAGCAGCTCTCCTTGTTTGAAGGGGCATGGCTCTCGCTTAAAAATTTTTTTGGCTTTGAATAAAATACCCTTTAAGAAGGAAGGAAACGGAAAATGAGAATACACAAGCTTTTATCCGAAAACGGAATTGCCTCAAGAAGAGGTGCAGAAAAGCTTATAGCAGAAGGAAGAGTGCAGGTAAACGGCCGCAAGGCGGTAATAGGTCAGGATGTGGACCTAAGGAGAGACATCATCCATATAGACGGCGAAAGGGTGGTCATTTTAAAAAAGCAGCCCAAATATTACCTTGCGCTAAATAAGCCCAGAGGCTATGTCACCACTATGGATGACGAGCTTAAAAGAAAGTGCGTAAAGGAGCTTATAAGCGATTTTCCCGTCAGGGTTTACCCTGTCGGCAGGCTGGATAAGGATTCCGAGGGGCTTTTGCTTTTGACAAATGACGGAGATTTTGCCAACTATATCATGCATCCCAGAAACCATGTGAGCAAGACATATAGGGTTACGGTTAGGCCCTCTGTGACAGAGGAGCAGCTTATTGCCCTCTCATCGGGTGTCACACTGGATGACGGCTATGTGACAGCTCCTGCAAATGTTATGGTGGATTCAAAGGAGGAGGGCAGGGTGGTCCTTAGAATTACCATAACAGAGGGAAAGAACCGCCAGGTGAGAAGGATGTGCGAGGCGCTGGGCCTTGAGGTAGCAAGGCTAAAGAGGGTGAGCGTAGGGCCTGTAAAGTTAGGTATGCTCAAGTCGGGAGAATACAGGGAGCTGAATGTTTCCGAGGTTAGGGCATTGAGAAACGCAGTTAGGACAGACAACGAGGAGACAAGAAGGCTCAAGGAGCAAAAAGACGGAAAATCGTTAAAAAGCAGCAAAAGCAAAAGCGGCTTTGTTGACAAAAGAGGCAAAAGAAACTAGAATAAAAGGATAAGAAATTTAAGGGGGCGCACCCTATGGCAGGCAGCATGACAGGCTATGGAAGAAGCCAGAAGAATTTAAACAGCAGGACTATATCGGTAGAGATAAAATCGGTGAATCACAGATATTTTGAATTTGCCGCCAAGACTCCAAAGGGGCTTTCCTTTTTGGATGAAAAGCTAAAGGGCTTAACCGCATCTAAGGTGTCAAGGGGAAAGGTGGATCTTTATCTGTCCATAGCCTTTGACGAGCAGGCGGACACGGATGTTAAAATAAACAGGCCCTTGGCAGAAAGCTATCTTAAAGCCTGCTGTGAGCTTTCAAAGCAGCTTAACATAGAAAATGACATAACCATCAATTCCCTTTTGAGGATACCCGATATTTTTACGGTTCAGAAGGCAGAGCTTCAGGAGGATGAAATCTGGAGGGATGTCAGGGAGACTGCCTCGGCTGCCCTTGATGCCTTCAACACCATGAGAAAAGCAGAGGGCAAAAGGCTGTCAGAGGACCTTGAAATAAAGCTTGACAGCATATATGAGCTGGTGGAAAGGGTGGACGAGCTTTCTCTTGAATCGGTAAAGGAATACAGGGAGAGGCTTTATAAAAAGCTTTCGGAAATATTGAAGGATACAGCGATAGACGAGGGAAGAATTTTGCAGGAGGCCGCCCTCTTTGCAGAAAGAACGGCTGTGGATGAGGAGACGGTCAGGCTTAAAAGCCATATAGGTCAGTTCAGGGATATTCTCAAGGAGGATGGCCCCATAGGAAGAAAGCTGGATTTTCTCACACAGGAAATAAACAGGGAATCCAACACCATAGGCTCAAAGGCACAGGATGTGAAGATAGCGCAGATTGTGGTGGAATTGAAAAGCCAGGTGGAAAAGATAAGAGAACAGATACAGAATCTGGAGTGAGAGGTAGGGTATGCAGTTTGTCAATATAGGCTTTGGAAATATGGTATCTGTAAGCAGGATAGTGGCTGTTGTAAGCCCGGATTCTGCACCGATAAAAAGAATAATATCCGATGCAAGAGACAATGTTACCTTGATAGATGCCTCCTGCGGAAGAAAGACAAGGACAGTGATAATAGCGGATACAGGACATATAATCCTTTCAGGGCTTTCACATGAAATAATCATGAAGAGAATCGAGACAGGCGGTGAGCAGGAAAATGAATAAAAAAGGCAGGCTTATAGTTTATTCCGGCCCCTCCGGCGTGGGAAAGGGAACTGTCATAAAGGAGGCAATGAAAAAGGAACCGTCTCTGGTTATGTCGATTTCGGCCACCACAAGAAGCCCCAGAGAGGGAGAAGAGGACGGTGTAAACTACTTTTTTATAACCAAAGAGCAGTTTGAAAAGAAGATAGAGGCAAACGAGATGCTGGAATATGCACAATATAACGGCAACTTTTACGGAACACCAAAGGATTTTGTCAGGCAGAAGCTGGAGGAAGGAAAGAATGTGGTGCTGGAGATAGAGGTGCAGGGGGCATTGCAGATAAGGGAAAAAATGCCGGAGGCGCTGCTTATCTTTCTCATGCCCCCCTCCTTTGAGGAATTGAAGGAAAGGCTTGTGGGAAGGCACACAGAGACTAAGGAGCAGATAAAGGGCAGGCTTTGCGCAGCCAAAAGAGAGATGAAGGAGGCTGTAAAATACGATTTTATCGTCATAAACGATAAGGTTGAAAAGGCCTCTTTGGATATAATAGCCTGCGTGAGGGCAGCTTCCTTTTTAGAGCGCTTCAACCATGATTTTATAAATCAGCAGAATGATGACAACAATAAACAGGAGGAAATTTTGTTATGATGTTAAAACCCGCTATGAGCGATATGATCAAATCCAACAACAATGTATATGCCTTTGTAGTGGCTGTTGCAAAAAGGGCAAGGGTCATTGCCGAGGCAGCGGAGGCACAGGGCATAGGGCTTGAGGAAAAGCCCGTGCAGCTGGCAGTTACCGAATTTTCACAGCATCCTTGGGATATAACCGCCGAGATAGCAGAAAGATAAGATATGCTGATAGCTTCCCTGATCCTTTTTGATGCCGCAAAAAGCTATGATTTCATATACGATTATGAGGTTCCTGAGAATGTGGATGTAAAGCCCGGGGTGAGGGTATCTGTGCCCTTTGGCAGAAGCAACATAAAAAGAGTGGGCTTCGTCCTTTCTCTCAGAAAGGGGCAAATGGAGGGCTTAAAGCAAATAGAAGCAGCTGTTGATGTTGAGCCTCTCTTGAATTTTGAGGGGCTTAATCTTGTTTATTACCTTCATGAAACCACCTTCTGCCTGTGGTATGAGGCTGTAAAGTGCCAGATACCGCCGGGGATGGGAATGAAGGTGCTTTCAAATTATGAGGCGGCTGCTTTCACAGGGGATGTTCCTTTGCAGGGCGAGGAAAAAAGGATATACGATATTTTGACAAGCAGGAAAAGGCCTGCCGACGAAAAGACGCTGTTTTCCCTTTTGGGCATAGACAGGGAATCCAAGGAGCTTAAAAGCCTTATAAAGTCAGGCTGCGTTTTAAAAACCCAAAGGGTGAGAAGAAACATTCTCGATAAAAAAACCGTCATGGCAAGGCTTCTGCCCTGTGAGGAGCAGATAAAGCTGACACCGAGACAGAAGGAGGTGCAAAAGCTTCTTCTGGATGTGGGGGCAGCCTCCTTGAAGGAAATATCCTACTTTTTGGGCGTCTCTGCTGCGGTTATAAAGGCGATGGCAAAAAAGGGCGTAATAGAGCTTTATGAGGAGCTGCTCCCCTTAGATGCAGAAAGCTCATCTGATGCTGCCGAGGCAGAAATAAGCCTCAGCAGCGAGCAGAGGGAGGTTTATAACGGGCTTTGCCAAAAGCTGGGAAGCTTTTCTGTCAATCTTCTTTACGGCGTCACAGGCTCGGGGAAAACGGAGGTCTTTTTAAGGCTGATACAAACGGTGGAATCTCTTGGAAAAACAAGTCTGGTGCTTATACCGGAAATTTCTTTAACACCTCAGACAGCAAGGAAATTCAAAAGCCATTTTAAAAGCAAGGTGGCGGTTTTAAATTCCACGCTTTCAATGACAGAGCGCTTGGAGCAGTATCGGCTTATAAAGGAGGGCAAGGCCACCATAGTTGTCGGAACAAGGCTGTCTGTTTTTTCTCCTCTTGAAAATATAGGGCTTATAGTGATGGATGAGGAGCAGGAAAGCACCTATCACTCGGAGCAGTCCCCCAGATTTCACGCCAGAAATGTTGCAAAAATGAGGGCTAAAACCCACAGCTGCCCGCTGCTTTTGTGCTCTGCAACCCCGTCGGTGGAAAGCTTTTATAAAGCCGTCACAGGAAAGTACGGCTTGTTTGAGCTTAAAAACAGGTTTTCAAAAAGAAGCCTTCCCGATGTGTATATGCTCGATATGCTGAAAGAGCCGTTTGAGGGCGATTCGGTGATATTTTCCCAAAGGCTTTGCCTGGAGATAGATTACAACCTCAACCGCTCAGAGCAGGTGCTTCTGCTTTTGAACAGAAGGGGCTTTCTGACCAAGCTGAGCTGCATATCCTGCCGACAGGTGATAAAGTGTCCAAGCTGCTCTGTGGCAATGACCTATCATTCTGCCAACAACCGACTTATGTGCCATATGTGCGGCTATCAGTGCAGCGTGCCGAAAAGCTGCCCCTCCTGCGGCGCAAGGATGCTGAAATATCAGGGTGAGGGCACACAGAAGGCGGAGGATGAGCTTAAAAGGCTTTTTCCAAAGGCAAGGATATTGAGGATGGATGCAGACACCACGCTTTCAAAAAATTCTCATCAGAGGGCATTTGAGGATTTCAGGGACGGAAAATATGATATTATGATAGGCACACAGATGATATCAAAGGGGCTTGATTTTCCCCTTGTAACACTGGTGGGCATAATAAATGCAGATCAGGCGCTTTTTACAGATGATTTCAGGGGCTTTGAAAAGGCCTTTTCACTTATAACGCAGACCATCGGAAGAGCAGGCAGGGGAGATATCAAGGGAAGGGCGTTCATCGAAACCCTCTCGCCGGATTTGGAGCTTTTCAGGTTCTGCAGGGGGGAGGATTATGAAGGCTTTTACAAAGAGGAGATAGAATACAGGAGAAGCTGCCTTTACCCTCCTTTCTGCGATATGGTAAAGGCGGAAATCCGCTCGCACAGCCAAGAGGAGGCCTGTGAGGATGCAGCTGCCTTCGGCAAAATCCTGACAGAGCTTGCGTCAAAAAATTACAGCGATCTGCCCTTGAGGATATTGGGCCCGTCGCAGGCAAATCCCTTTAAAAGGTCAAATATCTACTATATGCAGTTTTTAATAAAATGCAGGGTGGGAAGAAGGCTGCTTAAACTTCTCTCGGATGCATCAGAGCAATATCAAAGGTCAAAAAGGCGGTCGTTTGTAGCGATAGACAGCTTCTATATATAATCAATTGAAAGGGAAGTTTAAATTATGGCACTTAGAAACATAATAACAGATAAAGACCCGGTTTTAAGAAAAAAGAGCAGGGTGGTGACAGAATTCAACGAAAGGCTCCACACGCTTTTGGATGACATGGCAGAAACCATGTACCACGCCGAGGGAGTGGGGCTTGCAGCGCCTCAGGTGGCTGTCCTGAGAAGGGCGGTGGTCATAGATGTGGGCGAGGGAATAATAGAGCTTATAAACCCGAAAATAGTTTATGAAAGCGCAGAAACCATAGAGGATTCAGAGGGCTGTCTCTCATCACCCGGGGAATATGCGATGGTCAAAAGGCCTAAGAAGGTGACTGTGAAATATCAGGACAGATTCGGGAATCATCAGGAGATAACAGGCGAGGGCCTTTTGGCAAGGGCGCTTTGCCATGAGACAGATCACCTCGACGGAGTGATATTCAAGGATTTGGCAGAATATATGCTGGAGGCAGAGGAAAGGTAATGAGAATAGTTTTTATGGGCACGCCCGATTTTGCCGCAGTTCAGCTTAAAGCCCTCATAGAAAAGGGCTTCGATATAGTTGGTGTTTTCTGCCAAAGCGACAAGCCGGTAGGAAGACATCAGCAGCTGAAGCTCCCCGAGGTAAAAATTTTGGCACAGCAGCACGGCATACCTGTCTTTCAGCCAAAGACGCTTAAAAATCCAACGGCTCAGGATACGGTCAAAAGCCTTAACCCCGACCTGATAGTCGCAGCAGCCTACGGAAAGCTTCTCCCAAAGGAGGTTTTGGAAATTCCCAAAAAGGGCTGCATAAATGTCCACGGCTCTCTTTTGCCGAAGTATAGAGGGGCATCACCCATCCAAAGGGCTATAATAGACGGTGAAAAATATACCGGAATTACCATAATGAGGATGAGCGAGGGCATGGACGAGGGGGATATGCTGCTTAAAAGGACTGTGGAAATAGGTGAGGACGAAAATGCCCAAAAGCTTTTTGAAAGGCTTTCTATTTTAGGCGCAGATGCACTTATAGAGGCCATAGAAAATATAGATGTGCTCAAAGGCCAAAAGCAGGATCACAGCCGGGCAACATGGGCATCCCCGCTTAAAAAGGAGGATGGCTTTATAGATTTTTCCCTCTCCTCCTTTCTCACCGTGAGAAAATTTTTAGGAACCTATCCGTGGCCGGGCGCTTACTTTATGTTCAATAAAAAGCGTGTAAAGATTTTGGAGATGGAAAGGTCTGAGCTTTTCGGAAAAGAGGGGGAGATACTTGACAAAAAGCTTACCGTCGCCTGCAAAGACGGCGCCGTAACACTGCTTAAGGTAGCTCCCGAGGGCAAAAAGGCTATGGACGGAGCATCCTTTATGAACGGCCAGAGACTTAAAAAAGGAGATTTCTTAGGGCCTTTTTAAAAATAGAGAAAAGATGGATTTTTTAGTTTTAAAAAAGAGCCTGCTTCAACGAAAGGAAAAGGATATGTTTTTTATAGACAGATATTACATTCTTCTTGTGGTTCCTGCACTTTTGCTGGCATCCTTTGCACAGCTTAAGGTGTCATCGGCATTTGCCGGCTACAACAAGGTGAGGACATTGAACGGCATAACAGGCGAGATGGCAGCCAGAAGGATATTAAATTCCTACGGCATTTACAATGTGAACATAGTCCCCATACCGGGAAAGCTGACAGACCATTTTGACCCCAGAACAAACACTGTGGGACTGTCGCACGATGTTTTTTACGGCAGCACGGTGGCGGCTGTGGGTGTTGCCGCCCATGAAATCGGCCATGTTATACAGCACGAGGTCAACTATGCACCCTTAAAGCTGAGGGAGGTGATGATCCCCGTCACAAACTTTGGCTCCGCAGTTTCCATGCCGATGATTTTGCTGGGCATAATTTTCGGCTGGGGACCCATCATAGATTTGGGCATAATCTGCTTTTCTCTCATGGCTGTGTTTCAGCTTATCACGCTTCCCGTGGAATTTAATGCCAGTGCAAGGGCTTTGAAAATTTTGGAGTCTGAGGGAATTTTGGAGACAAAAGAGGAAAACAAGGGGGCAAAAAAGGTGCTTTCAGCCGCAGCTTTGACCTATGTTGCTGCCCTTTTGGTATCGGCTATGCAGGTTTTGAGATTGGTGATGCTTTATCACAGGGATGACGATTAAATGAAAACAGCCAGATTTTACACTGTAAAAGCCCTTATAAGAACCTTTTCGGGAGGCTATTCCCAGCTGGTTTTAAATGAGGTTTTAAAGGAGAGCCGGCTTACCTCAAGGGACAAGGCCTTTTCCTCCGGCCTTTTTTACGGAGTGATGGAAAGAAAGGCGCTTTTGGAGAGAATATTGTCGGAAAGATGCCGCAAAAAGCCGGATAAAGAGGTTGAGGCAATACTTATGACAGCGTTTTATCAACTTTTATTTATGGATAAAATACCTGAAAGCGCTGTCTGCAATGAAAGCGTGTCGCTTTGCAGAGAATTTAAAAAAGCCTCCGCCGCATCCTTTGTAAACGGAACACTCAGATCCTTTATAAGGGATAAAAAGCCTCTTCCTGTACCCTGCGATTTTATAGATTCGCTTGTCTTGTCCTATTCCTGCTCTAAGGATGTGGCAGAAAGCTATGTAAATTGGCTGGGGGAGCAAAAGGCAGAGGAGGCCTTAAAAAATTCTTTGGGAAGGGCGCCTGTCTTTATAAGGGCGAACACGCTCAAACTTAAAGCTGATGAATTGCAGCAGATTCTCCTTTCAGAGGGCATAGAGAGCCAAAGGACCGATTTAAAAAACGCACTTGAAGTTAAAAAAGGGGATATAGCCCACAGCAGGGCATTTTCTGAGGGCCTTTTCACAATAAGCGACAAGATGAGCCAAATATGCGCTTTAAGCGTGGGGGCAAAAAAGGGAGACAGGGTTTTGGACCTTTGCTCGGCACCGGGCACAAAGGCGTTTATAATGGCTCAGATGATGGAAAACGAGGGAAGCATAACCTGCTGTGACATAAATTCGGGCCGCCTCAGCTTGGTAAATGAGGGAAAGAAAAGGCTTGGTATAAGCATAATAGAAGAGGTGACAAACGATGCCTCCTCTTTTAAGGAGCAGTGGGCAGACTGCTTTGACAGAATACTCTGCGATGTGCCCTGCTCCGGCTTGGGAGTTATAAGAAGAAAGCCGGAATTAAAATACAGAAGCAGGGAGGATTATGAAAATATACACCTTCTTCAGTTTAAAATTTTGGAAACTGCATCAAAATATCTTAAATCGGGCGGAACGCTCATATATTCCACCTGCACGATAAATCCTCTGGAAAATGAGGAAAACATAAGCAAATTTTTAAAGGCACACACCGATTTCAGGCATAAGGATTTGGGGAACGGCTTTATCATAAAAAATGCTGTGGGAGAAAATGACTCGGACGGATTTTTTATAGCCGGATTGGAGAAAAAATAAATGGAAGAAACAGCTTCAAAAAAAGAGATACTGGGCCTTACGTTGGATGAGCTGAGCTCTCATTTGGAAAAGATGGGCCAGAAGAGCTTTCGGGCAAAGCAGATTTATTCATGGCTTCATGTAAAAAGAGCAGACAGCTTTGAAAAGATGACAAATCTTTCTGAGGCCCTCAGAAAAAAGCTGGATGAGAGCTTTTACATAAGCACCCTCAAAGAGATAAGGCGTCAGAGGGCAAAGGACGGCACCACAAAGCTGCTTTTTGAGCTGGATGACAAAAACACCATCGAAGCGGTTCTTATGTATCACGATTACGGCACCAGCCTGTGCGTTTCCACACAGGTAGGATGCAGGATGGGCTGCAAATTCTGCGCCTCCACAGTTGGCGGAAAGGTGAGGGATTTAAGCGCAGGAGAGATGCTTTCAGAGGTCTATACAGTCTCAAGGCTGCTTTCTGTCAATATAAACAAGATAGTTTTGATGGGCATAGGGGAGCCTTTGGACAACTATCAGAATGTGATGAGGTTTTTAGAGCTTTTAAATTCCAAGGATGGGTTCAATATGTCCCTTCGCCATGTGTCGCTTTCAACCTGCGGAATAGTTCCCAACATATACAAGCTGGCGGATGAAAAGCTTCA
Source organism: Oscillospiraceae bacterium (assembly GCA_020024215.1). Lineage (GTDB taxonomy): Bacteria > Bacillota > Clostridia > Oscillospirales > Ruminococcaceae > Yanshouia. Next base: position 45,238 of record JAHHUC010000003.1, read on the forward strand.
GATAACCCTGTCTGTCTCCCTTCATGCGCCGACAAACGAGACAAGAGACAGGATAATGCCTGTGAACAGGCTTTACAGGATAGAAGAATTGATGGCTGCCTGCAAATATTATTTCAATGCCACAGGCAGGAGAATTTCCTATGAATATGCGCTTATTATGGGCGTAAACGACAATTTGGAGAACGCAGGGCTTTTGGCTGAGCTTTTAAAGGGACAGCTGTGCCATGTTAATCTCATCCCTGTAAATCCGGTGGAGGGAACAGGATTTTTAAAGACCGACAAAAAGGGCATTGAACAATTTAGAAGCTATCTTGAAAAAAGAGGCTTTGCCGCAACAGTTAGAAGAGAGATGGGCTCTGAAATTGATGCGGCGTGCGGTCAGCTAAGACAAAAAGACAAAAAAGGAGTACGACCTAATGTGGTGGAGCGCTGATACCGATAAGGGCAAAATGAGGGACATGAATCAGGATTCCTATTGCTGCCAGATGAATGACAACTGCTGCTTTGCAATTGTCTGCGACGGCATGGGCGGAGAAAACGGCGGACAGGTGGCAAGCCGGATGGCTGTGGAAATAGCCAAAAGGCAGCTTTTGCAGGGCTTTAAAAACCGGGTTTCTGAAAACGAGGCAAGAAGGATAATCTCCTGCGCCGTAAATGCCGCCAACATAGCCGTTTATGATGAGAGCATGAAATACCCGGATTTAAAGGGGATGGGAACCACCATGGTGATTGCCGTCATAACCCCTTCTGTTGCCCATATTGCAAATGTAGGCGATTCCAGGGCATATATTTTAAGAGATGACCTTCTTACACAGCTGACAGAGGATCACTCCTTTGTGAGGGAGCTGCTTATGAAGGGCAAGATAACCGAGCAGGAGGCGAAGGTTCATCCAAAGCGCCACAGGATAACAAGGGCAATAGGAGCGTCGCAGACGGTCTGCCCGGATATACTCTCTGTTGATTTAAAGGAGGATGATTCCATACTCCTTTGCTCCGACGGGCTTTACAACTATGTGGATGAGGAAAACGAGCTTTCGGCTCTCACAGCGGTTTCGGTGAGAAAAAGGGATGTATCTCCCCTTATAATGAGAGCAAACGAAGGGGGAGGCGGAGACAACATAACCGCCGTCATAGTTTCCCTTACAAAGGGGAGGTCATAATATATGGACAGCTTTATCGGCAAGAGGATAGAGGGCAGATATCAGATAATAGAGCTTATAGGCGTAGGCGGCATGGCAAATGTTTACAGGGGAGTGGATGTCACCAACGGCGCAGAGGTGGCTGTAAAAATTTTAAGGGAGGAATATTATTCCAACGAGGAATTTGTAAGGCGCTTCAGAAACGAATCCAAAGCCATAGCCATGATGGATCACCCCAACATAGTAAAGGTCTTTGATGTGTGCTTTTCCCACGGTATGCAGGTCATAGTCATGGAATATCTGGACGGCATAACCTTAAAGGAATATATGCAGCAGCAAAAGAGCCTTCCCTGGAAGGAGGCCATACACTTTACCAACCATATTTTAAGGGCGCTTGCCCATGCACACGCAAGGGGAGTTGTTCATAGGGATATGAAGCCGCAGAACTGCATGGTGCTTTCTGACGGAACAGTAAAGCTGATGGATTTTGGAATTGCCAGGTTTGCAAGAAGCGAATCCAAAACCCTTACCGACAAGGCGATAGGCTCGGTGCATTATATAAGCCCGGAGCAGGCCCGGGGCGAGGATATTGACCAGAGGGCAGACCTTTATTCTGTGGGAGTGATGCTTTTTGAAATGCTGACAGGAGAGCTTCCCTTTGAGGCGGACAGCCCCGTGTCAGTGGCTTTAAAGCAGATAGAATCGCAGGCTCCGTTTGTAACTGACATAAATCCCCAGCTCCCCAAGGGGCTTAACAGCATAGTTGCCAAGGCGATGGAAAAGGATGCGGACAGAAGATATCAGACGGCAGAGGATATGCTTTATGACATCTCGGAATTTAAGAAAAATCCCAATTATGCTCGCCGCTTTAACTATATAAGACAGGATAAGGGAAGGGAACTGGGCGTGAAAAGGCTTTTGGCAAAAAACGAATCGGCAAGAAGGAGAGAGGCTCCCTCTCCCAAAAATAAAAGAAGCAGCAAAGAGGGCAGACGGATGGAAAAGGAAGAGGACAGAGGCAGAACAGTAATAATGGTTTTAGGCGGAATAACAGTTTCCTTTGTGCTTATTTCCATGGTGTTCATATTCACCATGCTTTTCTTGAATAACCCTCTGGAAAAGGTTCCGGAATTGAAAGCCCCGAACCTTCTGGGCTTAAATTATGACGAGGTGCGGGTATCCCCGGAATATAAAAACATAAAAATAGTTGTGGAGGATTCCCGATTTTCAAAAAATCACCCCAAGGGGGAAATAATGGACCAGTACCCGGTGGCAGGAAGGACCATAAAGGAAAATTCCACACTCAAGGTCACTGTTTCAAAGGGCAATCAGGTGGTTTCGGTTCCTAATATCATCGGCATGGAGGAGACAGAGGCATATCGCAGCCTGGATGCCTTCGAGCTTGGCTACAACAAGGTTCTTGTCTATTCCTTTGACGGCGCAGGAACTGTTGTGGGAACAGAGCCGGGGGCAGGCAGCGAGGTTGCATCCGGAACAGAGGTTAAGGTCATGGTCAGCATGGGACCTGAAAGCACGGTTGCCGATGTGCCCAACCTTTTGGGCATGTCGCTGGAAAAGGCAGAGAGCATGCTCAGCGAAAAAGGTCTTAAGGTGGGCGGTGTGACATATGTGTCAGCAGATAAGCCCTATGGAACAATAGTGGCACAGGATCCCGCAGAGGGAAGCCAGATAGCTGTGGGCGGCTTTGTAAACCTGAATGTTTCAGGCGGCGAGGATAAATCCAACAGAGTTACCATAGAGGTTCCGCTTCCTAAGGATGTGGATGAGGAGGTAAAGCTAAGCGCCAGATATAAGGACACCACGCTGAGAGAGGACAGAGTTATCCCCTCAAAGGCAAAAACCTGGTATCCTGTGTTTGAAGGAAAGGGAGAGGTGGATATACACATACTCTACAACGATTTCCTCTATATGTCAGTAAGAATAGATTTTGAAAAAAGCTCATGGACCATAACCGAGGACAACAGGGAGGCACATTCTTAAAATATGCAGGAAAAGTTGAAGGGAAGGGTGACAAAGCTTTCCGGCGGCTTTTACTTTGTCGAAACCAAGCAGGGCACATTTATGTGCAGGGCAAGGGGAAAATTCCGAAAGGATAATTTTTCCCCTATGGTGGGCGACATTGCCGTTATAGAGACAACAGGGGAGAGCGAGGGCTTTCTTCTCAGCGTAAGCGAGCGCAGAAATTTTCTCATAAGGCCTGCGGTTGCCAATATCGACCTTTTGCTTGTCATAATCTCGGTGAAAGAGCCATACCCCAATTTGGGCGTCACAGACAGACTTCTGGCTGTTGCCGCCCACAAGGGCATCGAGTGTGCAATAATTGTCACAAAGGCGGATCTGGATGAAAAAAGCGCCGAGAAAATAGGCGGAATTTACAAAGCAGCAGGCTATAAAACATTGGTGAAACGACACGGGAAAAGAGATAGAAAAGAGATAGCAGAGCTTATAAGGGGCAGGCTGTGCGTTTTTGCCGGAAACACAGGCTCCGGAAAATCCACGCTTTTGAATTTTCTGGATAAAAATTTGGAAAGGGAAACGGGAGAAATAAGCCAAAAGCTGGGCAGAGGGCGCCACACCACAAGAACTGTGGAAATTTTTCCGGTCGCCGGAGGCTTTATGGCAGATACCCCCGGATTTTCCTCCTTGGAAACTCTCAAATTGGAAAAAATTAAAAAGGATGAGCTGGAGGACTGCTTCATCGAATTTGAGCCATTTTTGGGAAAATGCCAATTTACAGGCTGCGCCCATGTGAAGGAAAAGGGCTGCGCCGTTTTAAAGGCGGTTGAAGAGGGCAAAATCTCCAAAGAGCGCCACAGCAGCTACTGCATGATGTATGAGGAGGCAAAGGAGATAAAGGACTGGGAATAGAGCTTTAAAAATGCACTGAAATTTTCCTTTCAGGTCTTATCCTGCAAGGGGCATTGAGCAAGACAGCTTCAATTCTCAAAAAGCAGCATTTAATGGGCTTTAACCCAAATGAAAGCAGAAAAAAACATAAGAGGCTTTGATAGGAAAGAAGCGGAAATTTTATGTATAGTCTTAAGCACTTAAAAAGATTTCCCATGACCTTGGCTTTGATTGCGGGCGTTTTGTGGAATATACTCTGCTTTTTAATATAATGCCCATAGAAAACTTTAAATTTTCTTTTGCAATATTGTCCAGTGGGGCTGATATTTTCCTTTGTACAGTTTTTTATTGACAGAAAAAGCAGCAGGTCTGCAAAAGAAAAGCGAAGGGATATGCGGATATTAAAAAATCAAAGAAGCTGCATAGGCTTTGGAATGTGTGTGTTTGCTTTGTATGCGTTAACGGTGATATTCTGCGGCATTTTTGGCTAAATGGGAAAAAGCCTTTTGATTTGTTATGAAAAGTTTTATGAAAAGTGTTTAGATTTACCGTTTTTTCATACTTTTTTAAAAAAGTAGTTTGATTTACATAAGGTTTGTGATATAATCAGAGTGCTAAAATATAGTTTGAGGTGATTTGATAAAATGGCAAGCAAAAAGAAATCCCCTGTGTCCTCATTGGCTATTGTGGGATTGGCGCTGCTTATGTTCATTGCAGCAGTAGGTATAGGCGTATCCATGTTGAAAGGACCCGGCGAAGGCGACGAGGCTTCAGAATCGGAGTCCATGTCAGAATCTGAGTCCGAGGATGTTTCTGCGTTTGCTCCCTCTGAATCTGAGGAAAGCAGCCAGAGTGAAAGCTCTTCATCTGAAAGCTCCTCTTCCTCATCCTCTTCCTCTTCATCCTCCTCATCTTCCTCCTCCTCCTCTTCTTCTGAGTCAAAGCCTGAGGAACCGAAGATTGTGGATAACGGCGACAGCGGATTTGGAAATATCCCCAATTTCAAGAAGCTTAACTCCGATGTAAAGGGCTGGCTTAAGGTTCCCGGCACAAACATCAACTACCCTGTTCTTCACAGAAGTCAGGACCATTATTACTTAGACCACGATATCAATAAGCAGCAGTCAAGGAATGCGGTTGTTTATGCCGATCCTGCTGTTACCTTCGGCACAAGAAGTCAGATCGCCCCCAATACGGTGCTTTACGGTCACAACTGGACCAACTATTCTGCTAACCCTGCAATCGGCAGAGCCAGCGATGTAATGTTTGCTCAGCTGACAGGATACCACCACCTTGATTTTGCAAAGAGCCATCCTTATATTTACTATTCCACAGAAAGTGAAGAGATGGTATGGCAGGTTTTCGCAACCTTCTATACAGATATCAACTTTGCTTACAACTACGCTTATCCGCCTTCCACCGCTGAGTTCCAGAACATCATCAACGGCGCCAAGGCAAGAAGCAGACACAACTTTGATGTGCCTGTTTCCACAAATGACAGGATACTCACACTTTCCACCTGCACAAGAGCATATGGACAGAGCGACAAGCAGAGATTTGTTGTCATGGCAAAGCTTATGCCCAAGGGCGCAGCGCTTAACCCTGTAAAGGTAACAACAAACCCCAATCCTGTTCTTCCCAAGCTTTAATGGTTGATTAAAGCTCACTATGGCTTATAAAAATCCCTCGGCTTTTGCCGGGGGATTTGTGCAAAAAAAGAAAGAGATGAGAAAATGGAAGAAAAGCCTAAGGAAATTAAAAAAACGCAGCTTACAGATGAAAAGATAAAAAGCAACACCATGGCGGTTGTGTGGCCGGCGGTGGCAGAATCGCTTTTTGTCGGTCTTGTAGGCATGATAGATACCATGATGGTGGGAAATTTGGGACCTGCAGCCATTGCGGCTGTGGGTCTTACCGCGCAGCCTAAATTTATAGGGCTTGCAATATTCATGTCCTTCAATTCGGCAGTAGCCTCTGTTGTAGCCAGAAGATACGGTGAAAGGTCAAGGGATGATGCCAACAACATACTTGTAAACGGAATGGTGCTGGTGTGCATACTGACTGCCATAATAAGCTTTCTGTATGTAAAGTTTTCCTATGGAATAGTGAAGTTCATGCAGGGGGACGAAATAACCACAGCCCTTGCATCCGATTATTTAAAGATAATAATGGGAGGGCTTATATTCTCCACAGGCACATTTTTTATAAATGCCTGCCAAAGGGGAATAGGCAACACGAAAATAACCTTTAAGACCAATCTTGTGTCAAATGTTATAAATGTCATACTCAATTATCTTTTGATAGAGGGACATCTGGGCTTTCCGCGTCTGGAGATAAAGGGCGCTGCCATTGCGACGGTAATAGGCTCGGCTGCCGGCTTTGTGATGGCGCTTTGCTCGGTGCTTAAAAAAGGGGGCTTCCTCTATCTTTTCACACATGTGAAAATAGGCTTTTACCCAAAGACTGTCTCCTCCTTGAGCAAGGTGGGAACCTCCGCACTGGCAGAGCAGGCGTGCATGAGATTCGGCTTTTTGATATTCACTCTGACAGTTTCCTCACTTGGAACCAACAGCTTTGCAGCCAACCAGATAGGCATGAACATATCCATGATAAGCTTTTCCTTTGGGGACGGAATGTCCTCGGCGGTTTTGGCTCTTGTGGGAAGAAGCATGGGCGAAAAGGATGTGGATCTGGCAAAAAAATATATAAAGTGCTGTCTTAAAATAGGAAGGACCGCCACCATATTCACCTCTATAATCTTCTTTTTCTTCGGCAGACAGCTTTTCCTCATGTTCACCGACGAGCCGGAGGTTTTAAGCTATGCGGTGTTTATAAGTGCGGTACTGGGGCTTACAACCATACTTCAGATACCTGCTATGGTTTTCGCAGGTGCTTTAAGAGGCGCCGGGGATGCCATGTTCATAGCAGTTACCTCACTTGTCTGCATAGGCCTTATACGCTCCTTCTTCAGCTGGTTCCTCACCTATCCTATGGGCTTGGGACTTTACGGCGCATGGATGGGCTTTTTCACAGATCAGGCAATGAGATTTGTCCTTAACTACACAAGATTCAGAAAGGGCAGATGGGAGAGAATAAGCCTTTAAAAATACATAAAAAAATGAGCGTTTTTTCATACGCTCATTTTTATTTTTGGCATTTTTACAGAGGATTTTTTGAATCCAGCAGAACCTCCACCTTTACGCCTATGCCTATCATATATCTCACAGCATTTTCTATATCCTCTCTTTTTCCGCTTACAATGGCTGCAACCTTGCCGATTTTGGCATTTTTGATAACCTCTATATCAGAGAAAATAATGCTTAAATCAATGCTGTAATCCCTTGAAATCTTGGATATGACAGGTGTCTGTATGTTTTTTTCCGTAAATGTCAGCTTCACAAGAATTTCACCCGGCTTTAATGCTACAATGGGGCTTTTTTCCTCTATAAGTGAATATATCTTGTTTATGGCAGATGTGGTGTTTATAAAGTTCTTTGTAACCTGCTCCTTTGGCTCGGTGAAGATTTGAAACACAGTTCCCTCCTCCACCTTGCGCCCGTTTTCCATTATGGCAACCCTGTCGCATATCTCCTTTACAACCGCCATTTCGTGTGTGATGACAACAATGGTTATTCCCAGCTTTTCATTAAGCCTTCTCAAAAGAGAGAGAATGGAGAGTGTGGTCTGAGGGTCAAGGGCACTGGTTGCCTCGTCACAAAGAAGAATGTCGGGGTCATTTGCCAAAGCCCTTGCGATTGCCACCCTCTGCTTCTGACCGCCTGAAAGCTGTGAGGGGTACATCTTTTCCTTGTCCTTCAATTCGCACAAATCCAAAAGCGCCCTCACCTTTTTTGCCCTTTCCTGCTTGGAAAGGGAGGAATCCTTTAAGGGAAATTCCACATTCTTGAATATGGTCCTGGAGGGCATGAGGTTAAAGTGCTGGAAAATCATGCCTATTTTTTTTCTCTTTTCCCTGAGCCGGGCTTCTGTAAGGCTTCTCATATCGGTGCCGTTTACAATCACACTGCCCTCTGTGGGAATTTCCAAAAGATTTATACATCTGACCAATGTGGATTTTCCGGCTCCGGAAAAGCCGATTATTCCGAATATTTCCTTATCGTTTATGCTTAGTGAAACATCGTCAAGGGCTTTTACAGGTTCCTTTTCCGTGTTGAAAATTTTGCTTATATGCTGTAATTCTATCATTTGAAATCTTTCTTTCCTGTTTAAATTTCTCCCTTTTCCAAAGGGACAGGCTCCAGCTTTGAAAAAACTATTTTCTGAGAGGAATAAAGGCTGTATTTTCCGCTTACCATATAGCTTAAAGAGCAGGCGAGAGCAAAGTATAAAAGGTTTTGGCTGCCGAACATTTCAATGCTCAGAGCCATTGAGGAAATGGGGCAGTTGACAGCTCCGCAGAACACCGAAACCATGCCGACAGCCCCGGCAAAGGATGGGCTTATGCCCAAAAAGGGAGCTATGGCAGAGCCAAACAGCGCACCTATTGCAAATGTGGGCACAATCTCTCCGCCCTTAAAGCCGCCTTTCAGCGTAAGTATGGTCATAAGCATTTTTACAACAAAGGAGCTGAGCAGTATATGCTCGCCCGAAATTGCCTGAATGACCAGATTCATGCCTGCGCCGTTATATTTGTTGCAGCCTGATAAAACTGTGAAGGCAACCACCAAGGAGCCGCAGACAAACACCCTGACATAGGGGTTTGAAAGCTTTTGCTTTAAAAGCTCCGCCGATTTTTCGCTGAAAATGCACCAGATTATGCTCACCCCGGCAGCGAGTATGGCAAGAAGAGCAACCTTGAGCGTTATGAGAAAGTGAAAATCATCAGGGGCTTGGGCTATGGCAAAAAATGCCGGTGAAATGTTGAGCCATTTGAGCATAAAATAGGCGGTATAGGATGAAAATATCACCGGAACCAAAGCCGAATAATAAAACACGCCCACATTTATGACCTCAAGGCAGAAGAGGGCAGCTGTCAAGGGAGTGCCGAAAAGTCCGCAGAAGGTTGCGCTCATTCCGCAGAGGGTTATTATTTTAAGGTCATTGTCGCTTAGCCTGAGCGCCTTTCCCATAAAGGCGCCCAAAGAGCCGCCAATCTGCAAGGCTGCCCCCTCTCTGCCTGCGCTTCCTCCGCCTAGGTGTGTCAGCAATGTGGAGACAAATACAAGGGGAAAAAGGAAGAGGGAAACATTTTCGCCGTGGCGCACCGCCTCAAATATCCCGTCTGTTCCCCTGTGGCCCTCCATGTGGCTTAGCTTGTAGAGCCACACTATCACCAGACCTAAAAAGGGGAGCAGAAAAATGAGCACATTGTTTTTCAAAAAGATGTTTTCAACAATTCCCAGCCCTGCATGGAACAAAATTCCTGCGCCTCCTGCGGTTATCCCCACACAGCAGGAGACAAATATCCATTTCATAAGAGTTTTGAGGTAGGTCCAAACGGGCAGGAGACAATCTTTAAAATTCATTGTAAATCTCCGGTTATAAAAGCTCTATGCCGATTTTTTTACAGGTGTCCCAAACCTCGTCGGGCCACACAGATGCCTGCACCTCGCCTATGTGGGCTTTTTCCAAAAGGTACATGCAAAGCCTGCTCTGACCTATGCCTCCGCCCATTGTAAGAGGGAGTGTGCCGTCTATGACACCCTTGTGAAAGGGAAGCTCCATCCTCTCCTCACAGCCTGCCTTTTTAAGCTGCTGGATCATGCTGTCAGAATCCACCCTTATGCCCATAGAGGAAAGCTCCATAGAGCGCCCGGCGGTGTAATCCCAAAGAAGTATATCCGCGTTAAGGCTCCAATCGTCATAATCTGGCGCCCTTGTGTCATGGGGCTGTCCCGAGGAAAGATTGCCGCCTATCTGCATAAGCAGCACACAGGCATATTTTTGGCATATGGCATCCTCTCTTTGCTTGGGCGTAAGCTCAGGATACATATCCTCCAATTCCTGACTTGTTATATAAAACATCTCCTTGGGGACCTTTCTTCCGAACACAGGATATTCCTGACAGAGTGTTTCCTCTGTTTTTCTAAGCGCCTGAATGATATACTCCCCTGCGGAAATAAGCACAGAAAGGGTTCTGTCCTCCTTTGTGATGACCTTTTCCCAGTCCCACTGATCCACATAGAAGGAGTGGGTTCTGTCCGGCTCCTCATCCCGCCTTATGGCGTTCATGTCGGTGTATATGCCTTTTCCGGCAGGAATTTTATATCTTGACAGGGCATCCCTCTTCCACTTTGCAAGCGACTGCACAATTTCTCCCGACATTCCGTCAAGAGAGGGTATGTCAAAGTTGACAGGTCTTGCATTGCCGCTTAAATTGTCGTTAAGACCTGATTCCGGACGGACGAAAAGAGGCGCCGATACCCTTATGAGATTCAGGCTTTCTGCCAGCTCTCTCTGAAATGCGTCCTTTACAAGCTTTATAGCCTTCTGTGTATCCATTATGGAAAGCTTTGAGCGGTAAAGAGAGGGCAGGTTTTTTGTAAGATCAGAAATGGTGATCCCCTCCTTAAATATTTTTTCTTCCCACTTGATGTAAGGTACATCAAATTAAAATTACAAATAATAATAACACTTTTTTGCCTTTAAAGCAATAATTACTGCAACAAAACCCGGGCAAATCAAAATTATTATAAAAAATCCCTTGCAAAAGAGGCTTATCTGTGATATATTATGGTTAAGTTAAGTTTCTAAAGGAGAGTAGGCAATGCCTGCTCTTTCTTGTTTATAAAGTTTTTTAAGGAGGGCACAATGGCAAAAAGCAAGGAAAGCACAGCCTCTATTTGCGAGAGGATAGCCCTTCCCATCGCAGAGGAGATGAATCTCAGGCTGTGGGATGTCAGGTTTGAAAAAGAGGGCAGCGGCTGGTTTTTAAGATATTTCATCGACAAAGAGGGCGGAGTCGGCATTGATGACTGCGAGGCCTTTTCAAGAAGAATAGATCCAATATTGGATAAGGAGGACCCCATCGACAAATCCTATTGTCTTGAGGTTTCCTCCCCCGGTGTGGAAAGAGAGCTTAAAAAGCCGGAGCATTTTATGCAGTATTTGGGAAGCAAGGTTACTGTAAGGCTCATAAGGGCATCAGACAACAAAAAGGAATTTGTAGGAAGGCTTGTATCCTATAACGACAATCTCATCACCCTGGATGTAGAGGGCAATGAGATGAGCTTTGACAAAAAGCTTTGTGCCTTCTGCAGGCTGTATGATGATTTTATATAATAAAAAAGGAGCATAGTGATGACAAACGGCGAAATTTTTGACGCTCTTAAGATGCTGGATGAGGAAAAGGGCATCTCGATGGAGTATATGATTGAAAAGCTTAAAAATGCCATTTCCATTGCCGTCAAGCAGGACAGCAACGGCGGGGAGGACAACATTGTTGAAATCGACCCTGAAACAGGAAGATTTTTTGTGGCAGTAAGAAAGACTGTTGTTGAGGAGGTGGAGGACCCCTCCTTGGAGATAGGTCTTTCCTCTGCGCTTTCTGTAAATAAAAATGCAAGGCTGGGCGAGCTTATAGAAATTCCTTTAAAGCCCAAGGAATTCGGAAGAATTGCTGCCATGAGGGCAAAGCACGTCATTATTCAGGGAATAAGAGATGCGGAAAAAGGTCAGCTTCTGGCAGAATATCAATCCAAGGAAAATGACATAGTTACAGCCACTGTGCTGAAGATAGACCCAAAGAAGGGCAATATCGAGGTGGAGATCGGAAAGAGCCAGGCAATACTTCCCAAAAGCGAGCAGACACCCGGGGAAATATATCGCGAGGGCGACAAGATAAAGGTGTATGTTTCCGATGTTATCAATTCTGAAAAGGGACCTAAGATAATGATTTCAAGAACAGCTCCCGGGCTTGTAAGAAGGCTTTTTGAAATGAATGTCCCTGAGGTATTTGACGGAACTGTTGAAATAAAGGCAATTTCCAGAGAGGCGGGCTTAAGGAGCAAGGTGGCTGTTTATTCAAAGCTTCCCGAGGTGGATGCACAGGGCGCCTGCATAGGCCCTAAGGGATCAAGAGTAAATGCCATAGTTGAGGAGCTTGGCGGAGAAAAGGTGGATGTCATCAAATATTCAGATGACCCTGCCCAGTTTGTGGCAGAGGCGCTTTCACCTGCAAAGGTAATTTCTGTTGACATAGATGAGGAAAATCCCAAGTGCTGCAAGGTTACTGTGCCTGATCACCAGCTTTCCTTGGCGATAGGAAACAAGGGACACAATGCAAGGCTTGCAGCAAGGCTTACAGGCTGGAAGATAGATATTAAGCCCGAGAGCGGATTTTACGGCGAAGACGAGGAAAACTAATCCAAAAGGAGGCTTGCCAAAATGCCAAAGGCAAAAAAGGCTCCTGTAAGAATGTGCTCCGGCTGCGGTGAGCACAGGGAAAAAAGGGAGCTTATAAGAATTGTAAAAACTCCGCAGGGCAGCATAGAGGTGGATGTGACAGGAAGAAAAAACGGAAGAGGCGCATATATATGCCCCAAGGTGGAATGTCTTGACAAGGCTGTAAGGGCAAAAAGACTGGAAAGAGCATTTTCCTCACCTGTATCAGAAGAGGTTTTCAAACTTTTAAGCGAGGAAATTGCAAAATATGAAGGATAGCATACTTTCTTTTTTATCTCTGTGCAGAAAGGCCCAAAAGCTGAAAATGGGCTTTGACTCTGTGGAAAAAACGCTCAAGGACGCAAAGCTGCTGATTTTTGCATCGGATGTATCCTTAAAAACAAAGGAACGGATGGAAAAAAAGGCAGAGCCCTTCAATATTCCTTCAAGGGTAATTCCCTTCACACAGGAGGATGTATATATAAAGGTGGGCAAGAACATATCGGTCATGTCGATTACAGATGATGGTCTTGCCAAGGCTTTTCTCTCCAAACTGGAATAAAAGCCAAAAAACAGTTTACAGCGAGGAGGCAGTTGGTAGATGCTTGATAAATATCGTGTTCATGAGGTGGCAAAGGATCTTTCTCTCAACAGCAAGGATGTTTTGAATCTGCTGGAGGAATATTTTCCCGATGATCAGAGAAAGCATATGACGGCTTTATCCAATGAGGAATTGGACTTTTTATTTGACCATTACACAGAAAAAAACAATATGGCTGATCTGGATGAATATTTCAAGGCCATGAAAAAGGCTGAGAATAAGGATTCGGAAAAAGACCTTATTAAGGAGGACAAGGACATAAAGGACGAAAGAAGCAAGGAGGGCAGAAGGCCCGACCACAGCAATAACAGCAAAAAGCCCTTTGAGGCCAGAAAGAATGACCGCCGACGTGAGGAGGCAAAGCCATCGGCAGATAAGAAGGATGATGGTGAAAAGAAGGATTTTAAAAACGACAGATTCCAAAGGGACAATAAAAATTCTGCAAACAGGAAAAAGGATTTTCAAAAGGACAATAAGCCCAAGGAGGCAAGGGGAAAGTTTGTTCCTCTGACCACAAAGTCCAACGATAAGCCCAACTCACCTGTCATCCAGAAGGATACCTCCGGAACAAAGACGGTGGATATGCGCTCTGCACAGGTAAATCTCGACAAATATAATGAGAGATATGAGCAGATAGCACCCGGAAGCATAAACAGCAAAAAGTTTGACTCCACAAAGCAGAAGTTCTCCGGCAGAAAGGACAAGAAAGGACAATTCAAGTCCAAAAAAGAGCAGGAAGCGCTTAAATTGCGTAAAATGGAGATGGAGAGAGAGAGAAGAAACAAGCTGGAAATATTCCTCCCCGATGAGCTTACAGTCGGCGAATTGGCTCTTAAGCTCAAGGTTCAGGCATCCGAGGTGGTAAAGCGCCTCATGGGCCTTGGCATAATGGCATCCGTTTCCCAGGTTATAGATTATGATACAGCTGCTTTGGTTGCTATGGAGATAGGCGCAAAGGTTGAGCATGAGGTTGTTGTGACCATTGAGGAAAGGCTTTTTGACGAGCAGGAGGACAACGACACAAATCTCTCCCCCAGATGCCCGGTTGTGGTTGTTATGGGACACGTTGACCACGGCAAAACCTCACTTTTGGATGCCATCAGAAACACCAGCGTCACAAAGGGCGAGGCAGGCGGCATAACACAGCACATCGGAGCTTATCAGGTTATGATAAACGATGAGCCCATCACATTTTTGGATACCCCCGGACACGCAGCCTTCACATCCATGAGAGCCCGCGGCGCTCAGGTGACAGATATTGCGGTTTTGGTGGTTGCAGCCGATGACGGAGTTATGCCCCAGACTGTTGAAGCCATAAACCATGCCAAGGCGGCAGGAGTTCAGATAATAGTTGCCATCAATAAGATGGATAAGCCCACAGCAAACCCCGACAGAGTTAAGCAGGAGCTGACAGAATACGGCCTTATCTGCGAGGAGTGGGGAGGAGATACCATCTGCGTTCCTGTTTCTGCAAAAAAGGGCGAGGGCATAGACAATCTTTTAGAGATGATTCTGCTTGTTGCAGAGACAATGGAGCTTAAAGCAAACCCCGAAAGACTTGCCAAGGGCACTGTCATAGAGGCAAAGCTGGATAAGGGAAGAGGCCCTGTGGCAACCGTTTTGGTTCAGAACGGAACACTTAAATCCGGTGATATTGTAATAGCAGGAACCGCCTTGGGAAGAGTGAGGGTTATGACCGATTCCAAGGGCGAAAGGATAGAGACAGCCGGACCTTCAACCCCTGTTGAGATAACAGGTCTTGCAGAGGTTCCAACAGCAGGAGATATACTCAACGCCGTAGAGGATGAAAAGCTGGCAAGAGAGTTGGTTGACAAGCGCCGCCACGAGCAGAAGGAGGAGCAATTCAAATCCTACAACAAGGTTACGCTGGATAACCTTTTCAGCCAGATAAGCCAAGGAGAGGTAAAGGAGCTGCCCATAATTGTAAAGGCGGATGTGGATGGCTCTGTGGAGGCTGTAAAGCAGTCCTTGGAGAAGCTTTCCAACGAAGAGGTAAGGGTAAAGGTAATCCACGGGGCAGTCGGAGCTATAAGCGAATCCGATGTCACTTTGGCAGCTGCCTCCGGCGCCATTATCATAGGCTTTAATGTAAGGCCTCAGCCGGATGCAAAGGACACAGCAGAGCGTGAAAATGTGGATATGAGGATGTATCGTGTGATCTACGATGCCATCAACGAGATAACAGATGCCATGAAGGGAATGCTCTCGCCCAAGATCCGTGAAAAGGAGTTAGGCAGGGTAGAGGTGCGCCAGGTTTACAAAATTTCCTCTGTGGGAACAGTGTCAGGCTCCTATGTGCTGTCAGGAAAGATAACAAGATCCGCCCTTATAAGAGTTGTAAGAGACGGAATCATCATAGCTGATGACAAGCTTTCCTCACTCAAGAGATTTAAGGATGATGTCAAGGAGGTTATGACCGGATATGAATGCGGCATAACATTGGAAAAGTTTGCCGACATCAAGGAGGGCGACATTTTCGAGGCATACGAGCTGGAGGAATATAGGGACTAGGAGGACTTTTAAGCCTTAAGGCCCCAAGGTGAAAGCTTGCCGCATTATTTTGCGGCAGGCTTTTGATGAAAGAAAGGATTTTTTATATGCCATCTTATCGTGCAGAAAGAACAAGCGAGGATGTTTTAAGAGAGCTGAGCGCAATCATGCGTGAAATGAAGGACCCAAGGGTCAAGGAGGCCATGCTCACCATAGTGAAGATAGACCTCTCAAGGGATCTTTCCTACTGCAAGGTGTATTTAAGCTCCCTTAAAGGAATGGAAGCTGCCCTGCCGGTTGTAAAGCTTTTGAATAAGAATACCGCAGGCTTTATAAGAAGGGAATTAGGACAGAGGCTTTCACTTCGCCACACACCGGAGCTTAAATTCATAGCTGACGGCTCTTTGGAAAATTCTGCTAAAATTGCAAGGATATTGAACGAATTAGGGGACAACAGCAATGAAGATAACAATTAAGGAATGTGCCCGAATTTTAAAGGAGCAGGATTATATAAGAATACACTGTCACAGGGACCCCGACGGTGACACAATAGGCTCGGCAATGGCGCTTATGGATGCCCTTTGTTCAATGGGAAAGAGGGTTTATGTAAGCTGCACATCTCCTATTCCTGAAAATCTCAGGTTTATCTATAAAAATTATGAGCCGTTTCCTGAAAAGTTCAATGTGACAGTGGATGTTTCCACAGTGAAGCTTTTAGGTGACGGAGAAATAAGGGATCTGCCCATAGATCTCTGCATAGACCATCACATATCCAATGAGCTTTATGCCAAGAACACCTGTCTTTATGACTATTCCAGCGCAGGGGAGCTGGTTTTTGACCTGCTTGAGGAAATGGGTGCAAAAATTTCTTCCTATGGGGCAACAGCCCTTTTTCTGGCTGTTTCCTCAGACACAGGAAGCTTTAAGTTTTCAGGCGTTACCTCCAAAACCCTAAGGTGCGG
This sequence comes from Oscillospiraceae bacterium, assembly GCA_020024215.1. Classification (GTDB taxonomy): domain Bacteria; phylum Bacillota; class Clostridia; order Oscillospirales; family Ruminococcaceae; genus Yanshouia. The sequence goes on from JAHHUC010000003.1 coordinate 61,662, forward strand.
AGCCTGCCTTTTGGATTTGGGCGCAGATGCGGACGCAGTGAGAAAAAATCTCTACGAGTCCAAGAAAAAATCAAGGGTAGGTTTGGAGGCAATGGCTCTTTCAAGGATGGAATATTTTGATAATGACAGAATTGCCGTCATATCAATTCCTTTGGAAATGATGGAAAAGTTCAAGGCAAACGAGGATGAGCTGGGGGGCATAGCCTCACTGCCCACAGCCATTGAGGGAGTGGATATAGGCATTACTCTCAAGGAGCGTGACAACGGATATATAAGGGTATCTGTGAGAACCAGCGAAAGGGCGGATGCCTGCCTTATATGCAGGGCGTTTGATGGCGGAGGTCATGTGAGAGCATCCGGGTGCAGAATAAAGGCAAGTTTGCAAGATGCAAAGGAAAGGCTTTTGCAGGAGGGGAGAAAGCAGCTGTAATGGATGGAATTTTGCTTATAAATAAAGAGCAGGGCTGCACCTCCTTTGATGTGGTAGCAAAATTAAGGGGAATACTCAAAACCAGAAAAATAGGCCACACAGGCACGCTGGACCCGATGGCAGAGGGACTTCTTGTGGTGCTTGTGGGAAGCGCAACCCCCCTTTGCGACATTCTTTTGGATGACAAAAAGGTGTATGAAGCATCCTTTTCTCTGGGAATAAAAACAGACACCGAGGATATATGGGGAAATGTCACGGAAAAAAGAGAAGCCCTTGTAAATGAACAGCAGCTAAGATCTGCCCTTGAGCATTTCACAGGGGAAATAATGCAGATACCTCCCATGTATTCTGCCATAAAGATAGGCGGAAAAAAGCTTTGCGATTTGGCAAGAGAGGGCAAAGAGATAGAAAGGGCACCAAGGAAGATAAGGGTGGACAGCATAGAGCTTTTAAGCTATGACGAGAGAAAAAAAGAGGGCAGCTTAAAAATAGCCTGCCGTAAGGGAACCTATATAAGGACCCTTATAAAGGATATAGGGGATTTTGTAGGCTCAGGCGGCACAATGACAGGCTTGAAAAGGCTTTATTCCAACGGCTTTTCACTTGAAAATGCCATAACCATTTCCCAAGCAGAGGCTCTGGCAGCAGAGGGCTTGATTGAATCCAAACTTATTGCTGTCTGTGATGCCTTCAAAGAGGGCTTTGTGGATATTGAGGCAGGCAGCTGGCAGGCAGGCATGATTGAAAACGGAGTCAAGCTTAAAAGGGAAAAAATGGGCAATCCGCCGGACGGATTTTACAGGATATGGCACAAGGGCAAATTCCTCTGCGCCTGTCAATATGAGGAAAATCGGCCCAACCTTAAAATGATTTTTAAAGGGAAGTAAGATATGATAATTTTTGAGAGCCTTGACAGTGCCCATCCAAGGGAAAATACCGCTGTGGCGGTGGGCTATTTTGACGGCGTTCACAAAGCTCACAGAGCTGTTATAGAAAGGGCAGTCTCACTTAGGGAAAAGGGGCTTTCCCCTATGGTTTTTTCCTTCACCGCCATAAAGGACACTCCAAAAAAGAAAAAGGGAGCGCTTTTGCTTCAAAGCTTTCGCCAAAAGGCTGACAGCATACAAAATTTGGGCGCAGATTATTTTCTCTGCCCTCCGTTTTCTTCATTTATGGGGCTTTCTCCGCAGCAGTTTGCTTTTGAGCTTTTGGCAGGGCAGCTTAATGCCAAAGCGGTTATATGCGGATATGATTACCGATTCGGAAAGGGCGCAGCAGCAAATGCCGACACACTTAAAGAGCTGCTGACACCGCTTGGTATAGAGGTTATTGCGGTTGCTGCCGTTCTTGAAGAGGGGGAGCCTATCTCCTCTACAAGGATAAGGGCGCTTTTGTCAGAGGGCAGGATAGAGGATGCCAACAGGCTTTTGGGATATGACTTTGCCATTGATTATGAGGTGGTTCACGGCAGGCATCTGGGAAATACATTGGGATTTCCCACCATAAATCAGATTTTCCCGGGAAACAAAATAGCGCCTAAATTCGGAGTTTACAAAACAGCTCTTTTGATTGAGGGGAAAAAATACATGGGTGTCACAAATGTGGGAAGAAAGCCCACAGTCGGCGCAACCGGATTTATTTCGGCAGAAACATATATAGACGGCTTTTCAGGAGATCTTTATGGAAAAAATATAGAGCTTTCCTTCCAAAATTTTTTAAGGCCTGAAAAAAAGTTTTCCTCAATAGAAAGGCTGAGAGAAGCCATAGCAAATGATGTGACAAATGCAAGAAAATTAAAGACGGCTGAAATTTAAAACAGGAAGGATTCAATAAGATTCCCGGATTTTAAATTTCTCGGCAATTAAGCTTGATAAAGTATGCTTATAGATTGTGAAAAATAAAGCTTTTTTCTTTTGGACAAATATATGAGTTTATTCTAAATCAGCCTCCTTTCCGTTTAAGAATTGGAGACTGTTTTTTGTTGAATTTTTAAACTTTTAATGCAGGAATTAAGCTTATTAAGATATCGGCTTAGATT